>CAOJSG010000023.1 GCA_948442615.1 uncultured Alistipes sp. | reverse complement strand
ATCGAGAGGTTGTCGTCGTTCTTGGCGGCGGCGATGATGTCGTCGATGTGGATGGTCTTCTGCTGGTCGTACTTCTCGCGCAGGATGGTGTTGACGCCCTTTTCGATCAGCCGGCACATCTTGTCCTCGATGGCGATGCCCGACACTTCGGTCTCCAGGCACCCCTTCTTGCCGCACGAGCAGATGATCTCGTTGTCGAAGAACGGGATGTGGCCGAATTCGCCCGCGAAGCCGCTCTTGCCGTAGTAGAGTTTCCCGTCGACGACGATGCCGATCGCCACGCCGCGGCCCATGTGGAGGTAGAGCACGTCGCTGTCGTCCTTCGACTTGCCGCAGGTGTACTCGGCGTAGCAGCGCGCGCGGGTGTCGTTCTCGAGCAGCACGCGGATGCCCGCCTTGCGTTCGATCATGTCGCGCAGCGACTCTTCGCTCGAGGTGAAGTATTTGTAGCTGCGGCCCGTGTCGGGATTGACGCGGCCGGTCATGCAGACGCCCAGTCCGAGGATCTTGCCCCGTTCGATGCCGCAGTTGGCGATGAAGTTCTCGATGTTGGAGCAGATCTTCTCGAGGCACTGCGGCCGGTCGAGCAGCTCGAAATCGGTGTCGTACTCCTCCTTGATGATGTTGTTCTGCAGGTCGGTGATGAGGAACGACATGTTGTCGCGGCCCACGTTCACGCCGGCGAAATAGATGGCCGAGTTCGCCAGGCCGAAGATGTTGGGGCGGCGGCCTCCGGGCGTTTCGACCTTGCCCAGGTCGCAGACGATGTTCTCGTCGACGAGCTCCTGGACGAGCTTGGTGATGGTCGGCACGCTGATGTGCAGCTCCTTGGTCAGCTCCGACAGGGTGCACTCCCCGTTGACGGCCATGTAGGTGATGATGTTGCGTTTGATGAGGCTGTTCTTGTGGATGATGCCTTTCAGCGCCTCGTCTTCGTGCTTGTTGAAAAACTCGGTCAGCGATGCCATTTTGCGGTCTCCTTTTATTAAGTCATTGCAAAGATAGTAAGGATTAGTGAAAAAATGCAATATATTTTTAATAATATTTATTATGTTTGCCGATTTCGGGGGATAAAAAATCGGAATGGATTGACATTCAATCCATTCCGATTCGTGAAGATCGGTCGGGCCGCTCTCAGAGGGTCGATTTCGACTCGACGTTCGCGGTCGGATCGACTTTCTTGACGAGGCCCTGGAGCACGGTGCCGGGACCCAGTTCGGTGAACTCCTCGACGCCGTCGGCGAGCATCTGCTTGACGATGTAGGTCCAGCGCACCGGAGCGGTGAGCTGCGCGATCAGGTTGGCCTTGATGGCTGCGGGATCGGTGTAGGGCTTGGCGTCCACATTCTGATAGATGGGGCAGACCGGGGTCCGGAACGGGGCCTCCTCGATCGCCTTCTCCAGCTCGACCTTGGCGGGCTCCATGAGCGGCGAATGGAAGGCGCCGCCGACGGGCAGGCGCAGGGCGCGGCGCGCGCCGGCCTCCTTGGCTTTGGCGCAGGCGGCGTCGACCGCCTCGACGGCTCCCGAGATCACCAGCTGCCCCGGGCAGTTGTAGTTGGCGGCGACCACCGTGCCTTCGGTCGAGGCGCAGATCTGCTCGACCGTCGGGTCGTCCAGACCCAGTACGGCGGCCATCGTGCCGGGCTGCTGTTCGCAGGCGGCCTGCATGGCCAGCGCACGCTTGGCCACCAGCTTCAGACCGTCCTCGAACGAGAGGGCGCCGGCCACCACGAGGGCCGAGAACTCGCCCAGCGAGTGTCCTGCGACCGCATCGGGCTTCACGCCGAGCGCCTTGGCCAGGATCACCGAGTGGAGGAACACGGCCGGCTGGGTCACCTTCGTCTGCTTGAGCTGCTCGTCCGTGCCCGAGAACATGATGTCGGTGATGCGGAAGCCGAGGATTTCGTTGGCCTTCTCGAAGAGTTCTTTGGCTTCGGGGACATTCTCGTAGAGGTCCTTGCCCATCCCGACGGACTGTGCGCCCTGGCCGGGGAATACGTATGCATGTTTCATAAATTCCGACAAATTATTCGTTTGCGAAGGCAAAGATACGAATTTATTTCGTAACTTTGTACCGCAATGGTTCGCTGAAGGGTCTGTCGAAGCCCCGCGATCAAAAGGGAATGCCGTGAAAGTCGGCAGCAGTTCCCGCTGCTGTAAGTTCCGGACGAAACGCAACAATCTGAGCCACTGGCCGAAAGCCGGGAAGGCGTTGCGATAGGAACGAGCCAGAAGACCTGCCGTTGCACTCCCGGCGGGAGGAATCTTGATTTTCGGGCATGCTCTGCGGTGAACGGAGTGCTTCGGACGGGGACACGGCGGTGTCCGGCGTTTGCGGAACGGAAAGGATACTTATTATTATATAAGGGGTGTCTGTCGTGCGAAATGAGATTCGATTCCGGGAGTTCGGGACCGGATTTTTTTATTTGTACATTAATAAAACAGACGATGATGAAAAAACTGCTCTTTATGGCATGTGCGGCCGCAGCGCTGGCCGCCTGCTCCGACGACGACGCACCCGCACCTTTCGTGGTGTGCCCTACGGGGACCCGCATTTCGTTCGAGGCCTCGGAGATGACCGACCTCTACGGCGAACCGGCCGTTTGCGGCAAGGTCGACGTCTACGCTTCGGGCAACCTCGCCTATTCGAAAAATAAGGTATTCTGGGCCAAACCCTATGCGGTGGAGACCGACGACTACGACCAGCTCTTCTGGCAGGGGCCCTACTTCTATGCGGCCGACGGTGCGGCGATGTTCGGCGGATATTACGACGACGGCACCATGTGGGACATGCAGGACGGTGTGAAGGTGACCGACACGTGGGGCGGGTTCGTCCTTTCGCAGGAGTGCACGCAGACCGTCGAGACCGGCGACTGGACCTTGCAGTTCGACGCCTTTGCCGAGCAGGGCGCCAACGGTACGGCGACCTTCGCCGTGGGCTACGACAGCAATACGGCCGGCGCGGGGTGGATGCCCGAGAAGGAGTACAATGCGCCGCAGATCGATTTTACCATGCCCGTAAAGCCCTATCGGGTGTTCCTGGCCAATTCCGCCTGGGTGTACGGCTATTTCTCCGGCGAGGCCGGGGACAGCTTCGCCGTCGAGATCACCGGATGGCTCGGCGGGCAGGAGGGCCGTCGGGTGACCTGCAAGCTGATCGACGGCGCACAGAAGACGGCGGACTGGGTGATGGTGGACCTCTCGCCGCTCGGCGAGGTGGATCGCCTGACCTTCAAAACCCTCGCTTCGGACACGATGGCTCCGTGCTATTTCTGTCTCGACGATCTCTGTTTCGACTGATCCCATTCGTATCCGGGCTGCGAGGAGATTAGTATACGCCCGGTCTGAAGAACCCGCGGAGGCCTGCCTGCCTCTGCGGGTTCTTTGTTTCCGGTCCGGAAGGGTGCCGCCGGAGCGCTCCGGGCGGATGCCGCCGGCGGACCTCGGCGGCGGTGCGGATTGGCAAGATGGAATTGTATTTCATAAGAGAAAAAATACAATATCGATGACAAAGATATTTAAAAGGTAAAAAAGAGAAAATAAATAATCGCTATTGTTTGTTTTATGATTTATTTTGTTTACTTTCGCAGTGTATTCTTTGCCCTTGTGAAAACGGGAACGGGAGCGGACTGCCGAAATGCGGAGATTCCCGGCGCAATGGATACCGGAAGATATACTAAAGCAAACTGTTATGAAACATTTCTCCTTTCTGTGGCTGGTCGCCGGCTCTCTTTTCGCCTCCTGCAGCGCTTCCACCGACGTGCTGGACCGGTTGCCCGAAACGGTTCCGGTCAAACTGGCGGCACCTTCCGATCTGCAGGTCGAGGAAGGATCCGTGAAATCGAACGCATTGGTCGTCAACTGGGCCTCCGAGCCGCAGCAGGACGGTAGCATAGCAGGCTATACGGTCGCCTATGCCGTGAAGGAGGCGGACACCGGCTGGACGGAGCAGGCCTGCTACGCAGCCAGCCACATGCTGACCGGACTGGAAAAACTCACGACCTATCGGATCCGGGTCCGGGCCGACTCGGCGCACGGCGAATCCTACGATTCGGACTGGTCCGATGCGATCGAGGTGACCACGCTCGACGTGCTCGAGGCTTCGGTGCCCGAGAACCTGAAACTCGTGGAAGAGGCGTCGACCTCGAGCCAGCTGAAGGTGACGTGGGACGAGGCGCGCAATGCCGGGGCCTATGTCGTGGCCTATAAGACCGAGAGCGAGGCGGAATTCCGCGAGACGATAGTCGAGACGACCGAATGCGTGCTGATGGGGCTCGCGCAGAACACGACCTATCGGATCAAGGTGAAGACCGTCTCCCGCAGCGGCGAGGAGTACGATTCGGACTATTGCGACGCCGTCACGGGCACCACGCTGTCGCGCATGGCCGGCATCTTCAACCTGACGGATTTCCTCGACTTCGTGGCGACGATCGCCGACGGGGAGACCGACGGCGGCGGCTGGAAGAATGCCGAAGGGGTCGTCGTGCTGAATGCCGACCTCGATTTCACGGATGTGGCGTGGAGCCCGATTCCCGAGTTCTCCGGCACCTTCGACGGAAACGGCAGGACCATCAGCAACCTGGTCTACAGCTCCTCGGTCGAGACCGCGATCGGACTGTTCCGCACGCTCTCGGGCACCGTGCGCAACCTGACGCTCGACGCCTCATGCTCCTTCACCTCGACGGCGACGTCGGGAACCGTGCATACGGGTTCGTTCGTCGGCATGCTGCTCGACGGGGCGCTGGTCGACAACTGCACGAACCGCGCTGCGGTCACCGGATTCACGAATACGGGCGGCATCGTCGGCGTGAAACTCGGCAAGCTGGCGGCTACCGTCTCCAACTGCCGCAACTACGGCACGGTGCTCTTCCCCGCCGAATCGGCGCCGACCGCCGACCTCTATATGGGCGGCATCATCGCCAAGGCCGAGACCAACACGGTCGTTTCGGACTGCGCGAATTACGGCGCGGTGACGAGCGAGGCCCCGTCCGGAAACAAGTACAATGCGCTGGGCGGCATCGCGGGTTCGTTCGCCACGAGCCGCATGATCCGCTGCTCCAACGACGCGGCCGGTTCGGTCAATCTGTCGGCCGCAAGCTATTCGACCGGGTTCGTCGGCGGCATGACCGGCCGCTCCTACGCGTCGAGCTATGAATCCTGCACGAACAGCGGCGCCATCCGCATCGGCACCGCCTCCGAAGGTAACCGCGAACTCAAGGTGGGCGGCATCGCGGGCAACAGCTACGGCAACAACTCCGTCGCGATCGATTTCGTCGGCTGCCGGAATACGGCCTCCATCGAGGCGATCACCTGCGCGGCGTCCAAGAGCACCTATCTGGGCGGCATCATCGGGCATGTCGATAGCAACAAGGGCATCGTCCTGAGCGACTGCGCCAACGACGGCGATCTGTCGGCCACGGCCGTCGGTTCGTCGGGCATCGGCGGCATCGTCGGCTGGATGGCCGCGGCGACCGGAGCCTCCACGGCGGTCGGACGCGAGAGCCGCATCCGGTCGTGCACCAACAGCGGCGCGATCACGAGCGACGTGCGCAACGGCCAAACGCCCTATTTCCACTGCGGCGGCATCGCGGGCGCCGTCAGCACGATCTACACGACGATCGACGGCTGCACCAATTCGGGCCTCGTCTCGACGCGCATGCTGTCGCGTGCGGTCGCCGGCGGCATCGTGGGCGAGACGCAGGGCGCCGTGACGGAGTGCGTCAACCGCGGCGACGTGCACGCCACGCGCCACAATAACAGCTACTGCAACCTGGCGGGCATCGCCGCTCGCGTGATGAAGAACACGACGCTCACCGCATGCCGCAACTACGGCCACATCGTCTACATGGGCGACAAGCATTCCGAATCCGGGAACTTCATCGGCTTCGGCGGCATCGTCGCGGAGTTCTACGGCGGCACCATCCGCAGCTGCGAGAACTACGGAACCGTGCTCGACAACCCCAGCGCCACGGCCTCCAACGCGGGCAACATCGGCATGATCGCCGCGCTGAGCGCCAAGAGCGCCAATACGACGATCGCCGAGTGCGTCGTGGGCGGTGCGATAGGCGATTACGACGCCGCGGCGGCCGACTGCGGCCTTTCGGGCGCGACGCCGCTGACCGCTGCGAATTTCTCCGCCTACATTTTCGGCGCGGAGGTCAAGACGACGACGGTGACCGGCTGCACGTTCGGCAACGAATAAACGCTAAAAACTCATGAGATCGATGAAACGGATTTTATTATTGATGTCGCTCTTTTCGCTGACGGTCGGATGCTCCTCTTCGGACGAACCCGCGAAGGTCAGAATCCCGATCGAGGTCGAACCGGGCTGCGACGTGGTGGGCCGCATCGCCTATGCCGACGGCACTCCGGCCGAAGGGGTCGTCGTCAGCGACGGCTATTCCGTGACCGCCACCGACTGCCGGGGCGTCTACCAGCTGACGAAGAACGAAGCGGCCCGGCACGTCTTCTTCAGCTATCCGGAGGACTGCCGCATCCAGTTCAACCAGGCAGGCGTTCCCGACTTCTTCCGCCGGCTGAACCGCGGCGCTACGGGCCCGCAGCGGCAGGATTTCACGCTTCACCGCAACGAGCAGGGGGTTCCCGAGTCGTTCGTGTTCATTCCGATGGGCGACCCCCAGATGAAGACGCAGGCCCATATGGCGCGCTTCGTCGACGAGATCGTGCCCGACGTCAACCGGACCCTCGACGAGCAGACGCTGCCCTGCATCGCCGTCACGCTGGGCGACATCGGGGCCGACAATGCCGGCATGTTCCGGAGCATCGCCGCGCTCTTCCGCGAGATGCGGGTCGCGTTTTTCCATACGATCGGCAACCACGACCACGACGGAACCATCCCCGTGCTGGCCGGCGAGAGCCCCGAGGATTACTACCTGCGCTCGATCGTCTCCTACGAAGAGGCCTTCTGTCCGGTCAACTACTCGTTCAACTTCGGCCGCGTGCATTTCGTCGTCATGGACGACGTGCGCTACGCCGGCAACCAGGTCTACGCCAACGACCTCACCGACGAGCAGATCGAGTGGCTGCGGCAGGATCTCTCCTATGTCCCGCGCGACAAGATGGTCTTCGTGTGCATGCATACGCCGGTGCGCAAGGACCGTCAGTTCACGCGGCGCAGCGAGCTGCTGGCCCTCGTCTCGCGCTTCGCCGAGGCCCACCTGTTCGTCGGGCATACGCATTACAGCCAGACCTGGATCCACACCGATTTCGGCCCGAAGATCTACGAACACATCCTCTCGGGTGCCTGCGGCATGTTCTGGCACGGCACGATCGCCGGCGACGGCACGCCCAACGGCTACGGCGTCTACCGCATCGACGGAAACAGCCTGAGCAACGGCCGCTACAAGGCCGCGCGTTACGACGAAGGCTACCAGGCCCGCATCTACGATCCGTCGAAATACGAGGGTTGGGCCGGAACCGACTGGGAGAACTACGTGCTGGCCAACGTCTGGTGCGCCAGCGAGGAGTGGACTGTCGAACTCTACGAGGACGACGTGAAGACCAAGACCATGGAGCGTTTCTCGGATTATGACTGCTCGGTCCGCGAATGGATCGTCTACGATCTGAAATACGATTTCGACTATTATAAGAAAAAGGCCAACCTCTATCGGGCCGTGCCGAACAGCCGGACGTCGAAGAAGAAGATCCGGATCACGGACCATTTCGGCAACGTCTGGTGGGAGGACCGGATCACGACGGACCGCGACTACACCGCATACCGGTAGACCGTCGGACGGCCCGACCGTGCGGAGGTTTCCGGTGAGCCGGAGGCCGCGCCGGACGCCGCCTGGCCGTGGCGGAGCGGGAAAAACAGCATGAAACAACCTGATTATGAAAAACAAGTTCCTGAAAATTTTCGTATGCCGGAGTATGATCGCGGCGGCCGTCCTCTGCACGATGTGCTGCTTCGGCTCGTCGTGCGGCAGCGATGCCGCGGATGAAATCGTCGTCAAGATGCCCGACGCCCCGGCTCCCGTGTGGGTGAAGCTGGACAAGACGCTCCACCGCATGCCGGTCGGCAGCACGGTCGCGATCGTGCCCGCCTTCAGCAGCGAGGAGGTCAGCGCGCTCCCGTTCGGATGGTCGTCCTCCGATCCGTCCGTGGCGACGGTCGTCCCCGCGTCCGACGGCAGCGCGGTCGTCACGGCCCTGTCGGTCGGGACGACGATCGTCGAGATCGCCTGTGCCGACCGGCCGATGCTGGCCGCGCAGTGCGTGCTGACCGTGCGGCCCGAAACGCCCGACGACGGGGTGGTCCGCATTCTGGCCATCGGCAACAGCTTCTCGGAGGATGCCGTCGAGCAGTATCTCTGGAATCTGGCCGATGCCGAAGGGATCGAGACGGTCATCGGCAACATGTACATCCCCGGGTGCTCGCTGGAGACGCATGTCGAGAATGCGACGGGCGACAAGGCGGCCTACTCCTATCGCAAGGTCGTCGGGGGAACCCGGACCGTGACGGCGAACGTCCGCTTGTCCGCGGCCATCGCCGACGAGGAGTGGGATTACATCAGCCTGCAACAGGTGAGCGGCTATTCGGGCGTCTATTCGAGTTTCGAGCAGGCGCTGCCCGCCCTGGCGGAGTATGTCAGGGCGCGCGCCACCGATCCGAAGATGAAGCTGATCCTGCACCAGACTTGGGCCTATGCCGCGACCTCCGGCCACAACGACTTCGCGAAATACGACAGGAACCAGACGACCATGTACCGCGCCATCGTGGACGCCTACGAGCGGGCGGCCGTGCTGGTCGGCGCCGACCGGGTCGTGCCGTCGGGAACGGCCGTGCAGAACGGGCGCACGTCGTATCTGGGCGACACGTTCTGCCGCGACGGCTATCACCTCGAAAAGAATTTCGGCCGTTATACGGCGGCCTGCACGTGGTTCGAGACGATCTTCGGACGGGATGCGACCGGCTGCGCCTACAAGCCCGAGTCGGTGTCGCTCCACGAGGCCGAGGTGGCCCGCGCGGCGGCCCATCGTGCGGTGCTGACCCCCGGCGCGGTGACCGAGCTGACGGAGTACGCGCAGGATCCCGAGCTGGGCGAGATGCCCTACGGCGTCTATGTCGATTTCGGTTCGGCGCTCTCGCCGGCTCCGTGGAACAACCTGGCGTCGGTCGACTTCACCGATGCGGTCGACCTGAAGGATTCGAAAGGTGCCGCCACGGGCATGCGGATGCGGGCCACGAAACCGTTCGGCGGCGTGAACACCAACGGGCCGGCCGCGACCGCGACCTCTCTGCCCATGCCGGCCACCGCCAGCTCCGATTCGTTCTGGGGGAATACGGGCGCGGCCTTCCAGGGGAAGGTCACGGGGCCGACCGAGCTGACCTTCGACGGGCTGGATCCCCGGAAGAGCTATGTGTTCACCTTCTTCAGCAGCCGGGAGAAATGCACCGACAACCGTTCGGCGCAGTTTACGGTGAGCGGCGCGGCGTCGGAGGTCCTGCTGCTGGACGGCGCGAACAATACGGACAAGACGGTATCGTCCGGAGCCGCTGCGCCGGATGCCGAGGGGCGGATCGTCGTCACGATCACCAGCGGTCCGCAAAACAACAACAAAAACGGTTTTTACTATATCAACGCGATGTGCATCGCTCCGGCCCGATAGGGCGGACACCCGGCCCGACGGGGCCCCGAACCTCTAAAATTCGACCCAAATGAAGACATCCATTCCGCAATTTCGGATACGGTTCCGACTCCTCTTTTTCGCGCTGCTGCCGCTCTGGCTGTCGCCTGCGGCGGTCCGGGCGCAGCGACAGCAGGTCGCCGTGTCGGGAACGGTCATTTCGCAGACCGACAACCGGCCCCTGCCGGGCGTCACGGTGCTTGTCGAAGGGACCACGATCGGCACGACGACCGACTCTGCGGGCGACTATACGCTCTCGGTGCCCGCCTCGGCCGCGGAGATCTCGTTCTCGTTCATCGGTTACGATACCAAGAAGGTGCCCGCCGACCAGCCGCTGCTGCTGAAGGTCGTGACGCTGGTCGAAAGCGCGCAGACGCTCGAAGACGTGGTGGTGGTAGGCTTCGGCATCCAGAAGAAGGAGTCGCTCGTCGGGGCCGTGCAGAGCGTCAAGCCCTCGTCGCTGAAGCTGAGCTCGACGAACCTCTCCTCGTCGTTCGCGGGCAAGATCGCCGGCGTGATCTCGGTGCAGTCGTCCGGCGAGCCGGGGGCCGACGGGGCGAACTTCTGGATTCGCGGCATCTCGACCTTCGGGGCCAACAAGACGCCGCTGATTATCCTCGACGGCGTGGAGATCACGCAGGGGATCCTCAACTCGATCGCTCCGGAGACCATCGAATCCTTCTCCGTGCTGAAGGATGCCACGGCCACGGCCCTTTACGGCTCGCGCGGCGCCAACGGCGTGATGATCGTCACGACCAAGTCGGGGCGCAATTCGGAACGGATGTCGATCAACGTCCGGCTCGAAAACGGCTTTACCATGCCCACGCGGATCACGCCCGTCGCCGGCGGCGTCGACTACATGCGCTGCTACAACGAGGCGCGCCGGGCCCGCGGCATGTCGGACTACTATTCCGAGGACAAGATCGTCAATACGGAGCTTCGCACGGACCGCTACATCTATCCCGACGTCGACTGGTACGGGCTGCTGTTCAAGGACTTCTCGACCAACCAGAACGCCAACATCAACCTGCGCGGCGGCGGCCGGAAAGTCGAATACTTCCTTAACTTCTCGGCCCACAACGAGTTCGGCATGCTGCGCAGAACCTCCGATTCGAACTATTTCTCGGGCGACAACATGCAGAAGTACACCTTCCAGAGCAACGTGTCGGCCAACGTCACGAAGACGACCCGCGTCGCGCTGAAGATGACCACCCAGCTCATGAACAAATACGGCACCTCGGGCGTGGCGTCCGACCTGTTCAACTACACGATGACGGCCAACCCGGTCGATTTCCCGGCCGTCTATCCGGCCCGCGAGGGATACGACCACGTGCTGTTCGGCAATGCGCCCTCGTGGGACGGCGCGGGCACGCAGGTCAATCCCTATGCGCTGCTCAACGAGGGCTACTGCAACCGCTTCTGGGGCAACGTGCTGGCGACCCTCACCGTGGAGCAGGACCTTTCGTTCGTCACCGAGGGGCTGCGGATCTCGGGGCTGGCCTCGTTCGCCAACTACACCTACTCGAGCGTGTGGAACAAGCTGACGCCGCACTACTACACGATGAACAACTACTGGATGACGCCGGAGGGAACCTACGAGTATCAGCTCAATACCATCGGAACCCCGGGCAGCAACTACCTCAAGGGCGGTACGAGCAGCTCCGGAAACCGGATCATGAACTTCCAGGGCAAGATCGATTACACCCGCAGGTTCGGGAAGCACGACGTGGCGGCGGCGCTCGTCTACATGCAGAAGGAGACGCGTCGCAACGTCCCCTCGACCAGCCAGAACGAGATCCTTCCGTTCCGCGAGCAGGGGCTGGCCGGCCGCGTGACCTACGGATTCGACAGCCGCTACATGGCCGAGTTCAATTTCGGCTACAACGGTTCGGAAAACTTCGCCAAGGGTCATCGCTTCGGCTTCTTCCCGTCGGTGGCGGTGGGCTGGGTGATCTCGAACGAGCGCTTCTTCGAACGGGCGAAGAAGGTCGTCTCGCTGCTCAAGGTGCGGGCGTCGTACGGCTTGTCCGGCAACGATTATATGTCGGACCGCTTCCAGTACATCAGCACGCTCGACATGAGCTCGTCGAACAACGAATACAAGGCCTTCCTGGGGCTGAACCCCATCGTCTACGAAGGCATCCGCGTGCTGAAGTGGGGCAACGAGAACCTGACCTGGGAGACCAGCCGCAAGACGAACATCGGCATCGAACTGGGGCTGTTCGACGAACTGACGCTCATCGCGGACCTCTTCGAGGATCGGCGCGACGACATCTTCATGACCCGGCGTTCGGTGCCGGCCAGCTCCGGATTCCAGGATTCGACGCCCTACGGCAACATCGGCGGCGTGCTGAACCGCGGACTGGACATGTCGCTCGAATACAACAAGGCCATCGGCCGCGACCTGGTCATCTCGGTGCAGGGATCGCTGACCTTCGCCCGCAACGAGGTGACGTTCCGCGACGAACCGCGCAACAAGCCCGCCTACATGCGGCACAAGGGCAAACCGGTGAACGCCATCGAGGGACTGGTGGCCGTGGGGCTCTTCAAGGACCAGGCCGACATCGACTCCTGGCCGACGCAGGATTTCGGCGGCACGGTGCGTCCGGGCGATATAAAATACCTGGACCTGAACGGCGACCGCAAGGTCGACGGCAACGACGTGACGATGCTGGGCCATCCGACGGTGCCCGAGCTGGTCTACGGCCTGGGCGCTTCGATCCGCTACAAGAAGTTCGACTTTTCGTTCTTCTTCCAGGGCGTGGGACGCGTGTCGCTGCTGATGTCGGACCACCATCCGTTCGTCTCGAAAGCCTACTCGGGCCGCAACATGACGCAGTGGATCGTCGACGACCACTGGTCGGAGGCCGATCCGAATCCGCGGGCCGCCTATCCGCGTCTGTCCGACGTGTGGAACGAGAACAATACGCGGGCCTCTTCGTTCTGGATCCGCAACGGCGCCTACCTGAGGCTGAAGAATGCCGAGCTGGGCTTCACCCACCGGTCGTTCCGGTTCTATGTCGCCGGATCCAACCTGCTGACCTTCTCGAAGTTCAAACTGTGGGACCCGGAGCTCGGCAACGGCAACGGACTGAAATATCCGTTGCAGCGGGTCGTCAAGCTCGGCGTGCAGTACAATTTCTAACATCCCCCTATCGTACACGACTATGAACAGAATATCGACTCTCGTTTTCGGCATCGCCGCGTTGTGCTGCACCTCGTGCGCCTATCTCGACGTGGTTCCGGAGGACAACGCGACGCTGAAGGACGCCTTCAAAAGCCAGGATAAGGCGCTTTCCTATCTCTATTCCATCTACGGGCACCTGCCCAACAACATCCAGTACTGGATGCCCGGCCAGCCCTGCGGCGGCGACGACCTCGCCGTGGCCGTGAAGGGCACGACCCGCTGGTTCTGCTACAAGAGCATGGTCTACGGAGAGGAGAGTTCGTCGACCGTTTACCACAACTTCATGCGCCATTCGGGCGCACCGACCGGCGGCGTGAACTACGACTACTATTCGGCGATCCGCTACGCCTACACGTTCCTCAACCACATCGGGGAGGTCCCCGACATCTCGGCGGAGAACCTCCGCGAGTGGAGGGGCGAAGCGTGGTATCTGATCGGCTATTTCCACTGGGCGATGCTGGAGTACTACGGCCCGATCGTCATCATGGATCACGAGATTCCGCTGGGAGCCGACGAGCGCGAACTCTACAAGCCGCGCAACACGTTCGACGAGTGCGTCGATTTCATCGTGGAGTGCTTCGACAAGGCGATCGAGCTGCTTCCGCCGCGGCAGGAGAATGCCAAGTGGTACGGCCGCGCCTCGGCCGCTGCGGCACACGGATTCAAGGTCCGGACGCTGCTGTTCGCCGCCAGCCCGCTGTTCAACGGCAACCGGGAGTTCTACGCCGATCTGACGAATCCGGACGGTACCCATCTCGTATCGCAGACCTACGATCCCGAAAAGTGGAAACGTGCGCTGGATGCCGCCGAAGAGGCCATCGCCTACGCCGAGGAGCACGGTTACCGACTCTACGAGAATCCCGCCAACGCCTCGATCGCCGATACGTTCGAACGGGGTGTCCGCAATTTCCACGACTATTTCGTCGAACCCGAGTACAACACCGACGAATACCTGTGCGCCTACGTCCACACCGAAGGACCCAAGAAGATCCAGCGCCTGGCGGGCATCCGCTCGACGCTGCCCTATTCGGCCGATGACTTCACCACCTCCTATCAGGTGCTGTTCCCGGCCGTGGAGATGTACTATACGAAGAACGGGCTGCCGCTGGCCGATGATCCGACCGTGGACCAGGACGCGCTCTACGACTACGATCCCGCCACGCAGGTCGCCAACATCAACCGCGACCGCGAACCCCGCTTCTACGCCTGCGTGGGATACAACCGCGGCGAATTCGAGATCGACAACGAAATCAAGCAGGTGCAGGCCTATGCGGGCGAGGTGCACGGATACATCCTCAAGAACGACGGGACGATCAACACCAGCGTCGAGTACGTCAACTCCACGGGCTATTTCTTCAAGAAGCCCGTGCACCGCACCACGGCCTACGACAAGACGACCAAGACGTTCACCTACAAGCGGTTCGTCTATCCGGTGATCCGCCTGGCGGAGTTGTATCTGAGCTATGCCGAGGCCGATTTCGAATACAACGGCCGGCTGGGCGAGCAGTCGCTGGCCTATCTGAACCGGATCCGTTCGCGCTGCGGCCTGCCCGACTTCGAGAAGTCGTGGAGCCTGGCCGGCGGCATGCCTACGGGCGAGAAGCTGCGCCAGGTGGTGCACATGGAGCGCAACAACGAACTGATGTTCGAGGGGCACCGTTACCGCGACATGCGCCGCTGGAAGGAGGCGGAGCGGTGCATGACATCGCTCTGGAAAGCCTGGAACGTCTGGGGCAAGAATGCTTCGGAGTACTATATGCTCAAGGATTTCAGCGATTTCGATCGTCCGCGGAAGTTCGAGACGCCGCGGCACTACCTGCTGCCGTATCCGATCGGCGAGCTGCAGATCAACGAGAATCTGGTGCAGAATCCCGGATGGTAGAACGATTTTAACTATATTTGGCTATGAAAAAGACGCTTTTGGCCCTGGCGGCCGTGCTGCTGCTGGCCGCTTGCTCCGACGACGAATATACGGTCTATGAAACGGTCGCTCCCCGGCTGTACGTGCTGGACAAGGAGTTCGTAGACCTGACGGCGACCTATGCGGAGACTCCCGTGTTCACGGTGCACGTCTGCCGCAGCGGCAACTCTACGGCGACGGTCGATGTCGCGCTGGGGGTTCATACGGCGGCGCTGGTCGCCTACAATTACAAGACCGACGGCATGCTGCAGCTGCTGCCCGGGAACTGTTACCGGATTCCCGAAACCCGGGCGCTCAGCACCGGCGGGGCGTATCAGCTCGCGTTCGACGTGGAGCTGGATCCGCAGGCCATCCGGACGCTTCCGGCCGGCGATTATGCGCTGCCGCTGGGCATATCGTCCGAAAAGGCTGCGATCGATCCGAGCCTCGGCCGGGTGATTCTGGGTTTCTCGGTGCGGTGAGCGCCGGACGACCGTTTTCCGAACCGACGAACAGGTTGTTATGAAATATCTTGCATTGTCGCTCCTGTTTTTGTGGAGCATCGTGCCGGGGAGCGCCGCAGAGCGCGACGGCATCCGGATCGTGCCGCGTCCTGCGGCGGTCGAAGAGTTGCCGGGGAGTTTCAGGCTCACCTCCCGGATGCGGATCGTGGTCGGGGACGAACGGCTGCGGAGCATCGCGGAGATTCTTGCCCGGGCGGTCGAAACGCAGACGGGGCTCAGTCCCGTCGTCGCGGCCGAACCGGACGGTCCGGCCGTGACGCTGCGGCTGGACCCCGGATTCGAGACCGAGGAGTACCGTCTGGAGGTGACGAAAAGGGGGGCCGTCGTTTCGGCGTCGACCCCGCAGGGGGTGCTGCACGGCGTGCGCAGCCTGCAGCAGCTGATCGCCGATGGCGAGGTCCCGGCCTGCATCGTCCGCGACAAACCGTGTTTCGCCTATCGCGGGGCGATGCTCGACGTCTGCCGCCATTTTTTCCCGGTCGAAGAGGTCAAGACCTTCATCGATCTGCTTTCGCTGCACAAGATCAACCGCTTCCACTGGCATCTGACCGACGATCAGGGCTGGCGCATCGAGATCCGCAAGTATCCCCTGCTGACGCGGATCGGTTCGCGGCGGAGCGAGACGCTCGTGGGCTATTACCGCAAGAACGGGGACAACACCTACGACGGAACGCCCTACGGCGGCTATTATACGCAGGACGATATTCGCGAAATCGTGCGCTATGCGGCCGAGCGCCACATCGAGGTGATTCCCGAGATCGAGATGCCCGGACACGGGCTGGCGGCCCTGGCGGCCTATCCGTACCTGGGCTGTACGGGCGGCCCCTATGAGGTGTGGACGCGCTGGGGCGTGAGCGAGGATGTCTACTGCGCCGGCAAGGAGTCGACCTTCCGGTTCGTCGAGGATGTGCTCGCCGAGGTGATGGAGCTTTTCCCGTCGAAGCTGATCCATATCGGCGGGGACGAATGTCCGAAGGGCCGTTGGAAAAAGTGCCCGCTCTGCCAGCGCCGGATGCGCGAGGAGGGGCTGAAGAACGAATTCGAACTGCAGAGCTATTTCGTGCGCCGGGTCGAACGCTGGGTGCAGTCGCACGGCCGGGAGATCGTCGGCTGGGACGAGATTCTGCAGGGCGGGGTGTCGAAGACCGCCACCGTCATGTCGTGGAACGGCACGGGGCCGGGCATCAAGGCCGCCCGGCAGGGGAATCCGGTCATCATGACCCCCAAGTGGTACTGCTATTTCGACTACAGCCAGACGTCCGATCCGGAGCGTTACGAGCCGTTGGGCAATACGCGCTATGTATCGGTGCGGCAGGCTTACCGTCTGGATCCCTACGACCAGCTGAGGCTTCCCGAGCGGGAACGGATCATGGGCGTGCAGTGCAACCTATGGACGGAGTATGTGGCCGACATGAAGCGCGTGCAACACATGGTGCTGCCGCGCATGGCGGCTTTGGCCGAAGTGGGGTGGGCCTACGATCGCAAGGACTACGACGACTTCGTGCGCCGGATCCCCGCGCTGGTGTCGGTCTACCGGGCCGAGGGCTATCATTTCGCGCCCTATCTGTTCGATGGGATCGAATAGCGCCTCCGGGTCACGTAGGCGGGACTGCGGGAGCGTGCGGCCCGAAATAAATGGCAGCGGAGCGGGAAATCCCCGCTCCGCTGCCGTAAACGGATGCTTCGTCGGATCAGATCAGGTTGTCCCGCTCGATGTCCTTGAAGTAGCGGTAGGTCGACACGCGCAGCTCTTCGGCTGCCGCGTCGTCGCACACCAGGATGCCGTTGGGGTGCACCTGAAGCGCCGAAATGGTCCACTGATGGTTGTAGGAACCCTCGACGCCGTGGCGCACGGCACGCGCCTTCTTGTGGCCCGTAGCCAGGATGACCACCTTCTTGGCCGAGAGCACGGTCGCCACGCCCACGGTCAGCGCCGTCTTCGGTACCAGCTGGGTGTCGCCGCCGAAAAAGCGCGAGTTCACCTGGATGGTGTCCTGCGTGAGGGTCTTCATGCGCGTGCGCGAGTTGAGCGACGAGAACGGCTCGTTGAAGGCCAGGTGCCCGTCTTCGCCCACGCCGCCCATGAACAGGTCGATGCCGCCGGCCTCCTCGATGCGCGCCTCGTAGTCGGCGCACTCCTTGGCCAGATCCTCGGCGTTGCCGTTGAGGATGTTGACGTTCTCGGGCTTGATGTCGATGTGGCGGAAGAAGTTGTTCCACATGAACGAGTGGTAGCTCTCCGGGTGCTCCTCGGGCAGCCCCACGTATTCGTCCATGTTGAACGTGATGACGTTGGCGAACGAAACCTGTCCGGCCTTGTACAGACGGATCAGTTCCTTGTAGGTCTCCAGGGGCGTGGAGCCCGTGGGAAGCCCCAGTACGAAGGGCGACGAGGTGATCTGCTGCTTGGTGCGGATCTGTTCGACGATGTAGCGCGCCGTCCACCGGGCGACCTCCGCAGAGGTATTTTCGATGATGAGTCTCATGTGTTTTGGTTTAATGATGGTTTGTTCGGGTCTGTGGCGCGGGTTCAGAACATCTTCACGAAGACTTCGATGGCCTGGTATTCGGCCATGCCGAGCTTGTCGTAAAGGAGTGCGGTGTTCTGCGTGCGCTCCTCGGCGCGCTGCCAGAATTCGCGCGGGTCGCTGCCCGGGAAGGGCATGATGTCCTTCTGCGAGAGGTGGCGGTAGATGGCGTGGCGCTTCATGATCAGCTCGTCGGGCGAGAGGGGTACGGCCATGTCGACCATGCCCAGATCCCACTCCATCCAGGCGCCGCGGTAGAGCCACAGGTGGCACTCCTTCATCCAGTCGTCGTCCTTCACGATCTCCAGGGCGCCCAGCACGGCCTCCATGCAGACGCGGTGCGTGCCGTGCGGGTCGGCCAGGTCGCCGGCGGCGTAGATCTGGTGGGGCCGGATGTCGCGCAGCAGCTTCACGATGATGTCGATGTCCTTCTCCGAGAGCTGGCCCTTCTTGATGTCGCCCGTCTCGTAGAAGGGCAGGTTGAGGAAGTGGGCGTTCGTGTCGGGGTTCAGACCGAACGACCGTACGGCTGCGCGTGCTTCGGCGCGGCGGATCGAGCCTTTCAGATCGAGCAGCGCGCGGGGTTCGGGTTCGCCCTTTTTCTTGCCGGCAATGATCTTTTCGACCTCGGCGTAGTGGTCGCCGAAGCCCAGCTCGCGTGCCGTGTCGATGTTCTGCAGCACCACGTCGTCATGCACGGCCACGTTGCCCGAGGTTTCGTAGGCCACATGCACGTCGTGGCCCTGCTGCACCAGCCGGATGAACGTACCGCCCATCGAGATCACGTCGTCGTCGGGGTGCGGCGAGAAGATCACCACCCGCTTGGGGAAGGGCGACGAGGGGACCGGACGCGTCGAGTCGTCGGCATTGGGTTTGCCGCCCGGCCAGCCCGAAATGGTGTGCTGCAGGTCGTTGAACACGTCGATGTTGATCTGGTCGAACGTGCGGCCCTGTTCGAGCAGCTCACCCAGCGAATTTTCGATGTAGTCCTTGTAGGTGAGCTTCAGGATCGGTTTGCCCACCACGCCGCAGAGCCATACCACGGCCTTGCGGACGAATTTCGGCGTCCATTCGCAGGGGCCGACCAGCCAGGGGGTCTGCTCGCGCGTCAGCCGGTGTGCGGCGTTTTCGTCGATGACCACCTCGATGTCGGGATGCGCCTGGAGGTTCGATGCCGGAACCTGGGGCTGGATTTCGCCCTCGACGACGCGCTGCACGATGTCGGCCTTCTCCTCGCCCCATGCCATCAGGATGATCTTGTCGGCGCGCATGATCGTGCCGATGCCCATCGTGATCGCCATTTTGGGCGTGTTCTCCAGACCGAAGAAGGCGCCGGACTGGATCTTGCGCGTGTTGTAGGTCAGCTGCACCAGCCGCGTGCGCGATTTGGCGTAGGACCCCGGCTCGTTGAAGCCGATCTGGCCGTCTTCGCCCACGCCCATGATCATCAGGTCGATCTTGCGCACCGACTGGTCGTAGGAGGCGCAGTATTCCGAGATCTTCTCTTTCGAGATCGTGCCGTCGGGGATGTGGACGTTCTCGGGCAGGATGTCGATGTGGTTCAGGAAATCCTCGTGGATGCGGTAGTTGCGGCTCTGCTGCTCGCTCGACTTGATCGGGTAGAACTCGTCGAGGCTGTAGACGGCGACATTGGCGAAGCTGACGAGCCCTTCGCGGTGGCGCTTGACCAGCTCGCGGTAGAGGCCCAGCGGCGTGCGGCCCGTGGTGAGGCTCAGCACGAAGGGCTGTCCCTCTTCGTAGACGCCGTTCGAGCAGTGGCTCTCGTTGTAGTTGCGGATGGCTTTCACGATCGTGTCGGCCACGTATTGCACGCCCGCATATTCGCTGTCGTACACGCGTGTGCGGATCTTCTCGCAGCGATGGATGATGTCGCTCGGCGTGGAAGACGCGATCAAACCTCCGTCTTTCGGAAGTGAATACTTGCTTTTCATGTCGTTATGGTTTATTTGAATTCGACGTTTTCGAAAAAGCGGGGCAGGTGGAAGTCGGGCTTCGGGTGGTCGATCGGCCTCCACGACAGGAAGTGCGGGTGCGAGAGTTCGTCGCCGCATTTGTAGAGGTTCATCGATGCCGTGAGGCCGCTCCACGAGTCGAGCCGGTGGCGGAAGAGCGCCTGCGGGGGGATGGCCAGCGTCAGCGACCAGCGGTTGTCCCCTTCGCGCTCGGCGAAGTTCGCCTGGCCCAGCGACGGATAGCGCCGTACGGTGTCGAGCACCGCCTGCGCGGCATGGGTCGGGTGTTCGCGCTCCTTGCGGAAGGCCATCAGCAGACGGCCGGCGCAGGTGGTTTCGAAATTGTAGTAGCCCGTGTCGTCGAGCGCGACGAAGAACTCCACGCACGAGTCGGTCCACACGCGGCCGTTGTCCTCGGTCACCTCGGCCTTCGTATAGCGCTCCTCGACATCGAAGCGCAGCCAGAGCAGGTCGCCCGTGTGGAACATCCGGAACTCCGCATGCGGCGCATAGGGGTACTCCCCGGGCCAGTTGCAGCAGCCGATCGTCGAGGCCGGGATCGAGTCGAAGGCCTTTCCGACGGCCTGCGGGTCGGTCGGATCGATCGGATTTTTTCTTTCGATTATCATGGTTTACCGATATTTGGCTGCGATTTCGCGTACGGCGGCGCACATGCCGTCGTATTGTTCCTCCATGCTCAGCAGCAGCCGGTACTGGGCGCGGGTGCGGACCAGATTGTGGGTCTCGTATTTCACTTTATAATAGGTGTCGCCGTCGATGTAGTCCATCAGGAAGCGCAGCACCTGCTCGTAGGTGATGTACAGCGCGGAGAATGCCAGGTTGTCCAGCTCGGCCGGCGCGAGCTGCGCCGCCCGCTGCGAAAGGTATCCCTCCGTGTAGGCCCGGAACATCTCCATCGACAGCCCCACGCGCGCCGGATCGCGGTCGTCCTCGTCGCCCGTGTTGGCGTAGGAGCGGATGGCGTCGCCGAAGTCGTTGAGCGACGTGGCGCTCATCACCGTGTCGAGGTCGATGGCGCAGAGCACCTCGCCGCTGCGGTCGAAGAGAATGTTGGCGATCTTCGTGTCGTTGTGCGTCACGCGCAGCGGCAGCGCGCCCTCCTCGGCCAGCCGGCGGAAGGCGAGCATCCGCTCGCGGCGCGACTCGATCCATCCGATCTCCTCGGCGACCTCGTCGCGGCGGCCTGCGGCGTCGCGGCGCAGCGCCTCGTCCCACTGCCGGAAGCGGAAGCGGATGTCGTGGAATCCGGGCAGGATGTCGGCCAGCGGTTCGTCGAAATCGGCCAGCTGGGACTGGAACTTGCCGATGCCCTCGCCGCCCTTGCAGGCCAGCGCCGGGGTGTCGGCCCGGTCGTAGGAGACCGCATCGGGGATGAAGCGGCTGACGGCCCAGTATTCGCCTTGGGCGTCGCGGTGGTACAAGGCTCCGTCGTGCGTCGGGATGACCTCCAGCACCTCGCGCAGGGGGTCTCCGCCGGCTGCGACCACCTTGCGGCGGATATGTTCCGTGACTTTGCGGATGTTCTCCATCATGGCCGGCACGTCGACGAAGACCGTGCGGTTTTTGCGCTGCAGGATATAGTCCGGAGCGTCCGCCTCGGTCCGCACGATGAACGTGTCGTTGATGAATCCGTCGCCCAGCGGCCTGACGGAGGCGATCCGGCCCGTCAGCCGGAAACGGCCGGCTATTTCATGCAAGATGTTTTCGTCCATTTCACTCGTTTTTCGGTCTGTTCGTAATTCGGGGCGCCCGTGCGATCCGTATCTGCCGAAATGATGCCAAATGCGGACCGGTGCCGCCGCGGCATGCGGGGCGGCAGCCGGCGGTGTCGGAGGCCGCGCGGTGCGACTTCCGGCATCGGCCCTGCTCCGATGAGCGGGGCCGGTCGCGATGGCATTTCCGCCGGCTGCGACCGTGCGGAGCGTCGCCGTTCCGCTGCGGGAGCCGCCGGCCCTCGTCCGTTATGCGATCCAGGAGGTCAGCAGCTTCATCGAGCCTTCCGGGCGGACGGCGAGGCGCTCCGCGGTGGCCGGCAGCAGCACCGTTTCGCCCTGGTGCATCGGGATCGTGTTGCCTTCGTTGTCGGTGAGCGTCCCGGCGCCTTCGATGCAGATCGCCACGACGAACGAATCGAGCGCCGCGTAATCGAGCGTCGTCTCCTCGGTCAGCTCGTAGAGCGACGTGGTGAAATAGGGGCACGAAACCAGCTCGACCCGGCGGTTCTGCGCCTTTTCGTAGTGCGTGCGGTAGTCGGGCAGCACGGTGTAGTCGATGGCGCCTTTCGCCTGTTCGGTATGCAGCTCGCGCGTCTTGCCGTCGGCGCCGCGCCGGTTGAAGTCGTAGATGCGGTAGGTGATGTCCGACGTCTGCTGGATCTCGGCGATGAACGAGCCTGCGCCGATGCTGTGCACGCGGCCTGCGGGCAGGAAGAACAGGTCGCCCGGACGGACTTCGTACTCGCGGAGGATGTCGGTGATCGTGTTGTCCTCGACGCTGGCTTCGTACTCGGCCGGCGTCACCTGCTTGGCGAAGCCCGAGCGGAGCCGTGCGCCGGGATCGGCGTCGACGACGTACCACATTTCGGTCTTGCCCTTCGAGCGGTGGCGCTCCCAGGCCAGTTCGTCGTTGGGGTGCACCTGGATCGAGAGGTCCTGCCGTGCGTCGATGAACTTGATGAGCAGCGGGAACTCCTCGCCGAAGCGTGCGTAGTTGGCCTTGCCGAGCAGCCGCTCTCCGTAGGCGGCGATCAGCTCGGGAAGCGTCTTGCCGGCGTCGGGGCCGTTCGCAACGACCGATTCGTTGCCTTTGACGCCCGACAGCTCCCAGCTTTCGCCGACCTGCTTCTGGTCCGAGGCGATCTGTTTATAGGGGATGATCTTCTCGCCGCCCCAAAGGGTCGACTTGAGAATGGGTTCGAATTTCAGCGGATACATAGTTGGTTATCGATCTGTTTGGTTTGCGTTTACTCTTTTGCGGCCGCGGCGTCCAGCTGGCTCAGCGCGAATGCGTAGGCTCCCACCGAGATGGCCTGGCTGGCGCCCAGCTTCGAGATCGTGACGCCGATGCGTTTCTGCGGGTCGTAGGCCACGTAGCGGTCCGTGCCGTAGACCTTCAGCGTCTGCTGGCGTCCTTTGGCGAACTCCTGGAACTCCGTTTCGTCGTCGAGGTCGTAGACCTCCATCTGCACGCGGTTCAGCTCGTCGCCCTTCAGCGTGTGCATCTTCGAGCGCAGCTCCTTCAGCAGGCTGGGCATGATGTATTTGCTCGCCGCCGTGATGCCGCCGCCGATCACGATCAGTCCGTCGATGAGCGTCACGGCCGTGGCCATCGCGTCGCCGGCGATCTCGCCCATCTCGGCGAACGCCCTCTTCGCGGCCTCACGGTCGCCTTCGCGCGTGCCGTCGGCGATCTGGCAGATGTCTTTCGGCTCCAGTCCGTGGTCGGGATTGTGGGTCAGCTCGCCGTAGACCCGTTTGATGGCCCGGATGGCGGCGCCGTCTTCCACGATGATGTCGGGCATCTTCTTGTGCTTCAGGCAGAACGTCTCGACGCACGAGTTGTCGCCGCGGTTCAGCCGGTTGTCCACCACGATGCCGATGCCGAGTCCCGTGCCGAACGTGTAGCCCACCAGGTTCTTATAGCGTTTGGGGCTGTTGAGCGCCTCCAGCCGGGCGTTGATCGCGGGCAGCGCGCCGCCCAGCGCCTCGCCGTAGGCGAACAGGTCGCCGTCGTTGTTGATGAACACCGGGATGCCGAAGGTCATCTCCAGGAACGGCCCCAGCGCCACGCCGTCGCGGAACGACGGGAAGTTGGGCAGGTAGCCGCCGATGATGCCGTTGGGGTAGTCGGCCGGACCCGGGAAGGCGAAGCTGATCGCGACGGGTTTCTCGTCCAGCTGGGCGATGATCCGTCGGAAGCCGTCCACCATCGTTGCGAGGCATTTGTCGAGGTCGTGGGCCTGCGAAGGCAGCGTGATCGGATCAACGATGAATTTGTTGGCTCGCATGGCGCCGAACACGAGGTTCGTGCCGCCAGCATCGAGGGTGATGACCACCCGGTTGTCGTATTCGTACATAGTTATTCGGGTTTTAGTTTCGGATTCGACGGATGGCTGCATGGCCGGCAGGTCGGACCGCGACGTCGCGTCCGCCTGCTGCGGAGTCTCTGTCGCAGGACCTTTTGCGCGGAATACCGCAAGTCGAAGTCGATGTCATGCAGCTTTGGAGTTGGTGGAACAAAGATAGAAAAAAAAACGGAAAAGGAGTGGTGCGGACGAAAGAATCTGCGGCTGCGGCCGGCCGGTGTCCGCGGCGGGCGCACCCGGACCGCCGGCGGGGCCGTCCGATGCGGCGCGGCGGAAGAGGAATCGCTTCGCGGGCGCTTTTAATTGGGGCGGACGGGCGCCGAATCTCGACTTTTATGCCTATCTTTACACCGGAATGCGCCACGCTTGCGGCCGGACTGCGGGCGGCTGGGGCTCCGGTGGCATATTCGGCCCGGCGGGAGGACAATATCCGGGATTCGGATACGTTGTATGGACGGCGCTCCGTAGCCTCCCGGTTACGGCTGGCACGGAATGATCCCGATCGGATTTTTTATTTTTAGATACTATGCGTAAATTATTGTGGATGGCGGCTGCGGCCGCGATGTTGACCGGTTGCCTGAAGTCGACCGACAGTTCTTCGAAATTCAGTCCCGTGGCGCCGGGGCTGGATATCTATTCCTGCGCCGGAAATCAGACGCAGGTGGCCCTGCTGCCGGCGAATTCGGCGATTCGTCTGGGCATGCTCCTGGCCGAGGCGGAGAAGCAGGGCAAGACGGAGGAGCTGGAGAGCCTTGCGGTGGACGGCGTCCGGGTGATGGTGGCGCTGTTCGGCGCCGACACGCGGATCACGAAGCTCGACGACGGCTACCGGATCGTGTATGCCAATTCGGGCGGCGCGACCAACGACGCCTTCCGGCGTTCGGGAGCGGTGACGGTGCGCACCAACGGCGCCGGGCAGCTGATCGACACGGAGAGCGCCAAACGCTGGATCGTGACGGTCGACGATGTGCTGCAGGTCAATCCGTCGGCGCGCGAACCGCTGAACCTCGCGGGCGGTACGACTTCGATCTACTATGCGGGCGGCTCCTACCGGATCGAGGTGAACGGATGCGTCGGCTATTTCGTGCGCGAGATCCAGTCGGACTGGGACTGCGTGTTCGACTGGACGCCGGCGGATGCGCGGCTGATCTACTCCGAGTGCCGCGACAAGGAGTCGACGCTGGCCGGCGAGGGTAGCGGTGCGACTTTCTATTCGCTCAACAGCATGAACCTTCCCACGCACATGAGCCATCGGATCTCCGAGGGCCGCTACCTCTCTTCGGGCTATATCGCCGGCGGTACGGAGCGTGCCCGGCTGACCTCCGTCGGGGATTACGATACGAGCCGCTATCCCTCGCCCGAGGTGTCGGTCGTATGGAGCTACGAGGCCGGCCGCATCTCCTATGTGGTTAATTATAACGGCAATACGGTTTCGTCGAACTGACAGAGCCGACAGCGGACGGAGGCGCGTTCCGGAGAATCGATCTCCGGAACGCGCCTTTTTTCTGCGGGCTTGTCCGCCTCTGTCCCACCGGACGCGGGTCGGAGCGGACGGTTCGGATCGCGGCGTACGGGCTCTGCGCGGCCGGCCGGCTTGTCGAAGACCGGAGCGATCCCGAACAGACTGCCGACTGCCGTGCGGCGGGTGTCCGATCGGTTGTCGGTATGGATTGCCCGGTCGGGACATTCCCGGCCGGGATTTTTTGTGCCGGTCCGATGCCGGATCCGGACGGGAAAAATGCGAAGCGGGTGCCGGACATCGTGCCCGGCACCCGCTTCGATGGGAGCCGATTCTGCCGCTCGGGTCAGAGATCGATGATGTTGATGCGCGGAACGATGAAGCCCGTGTGTGCGTCGTCGCACCACAGCCACAGATGCTCCTCGTCGGTCTGCAGCAGGATGACATTGTCCAGCGTCACGGCGATCAGCCCGACATTCTGCGTCAGCGTGGCGGATACGCCCTTTTTGGCCGTGGGAGTGCCCGCGAGGGTCAGTTCGGCGAAGCGGGTGCCCGCGTCGGTCTGGATGCGGTAGATGTTCTTGGAGGGGTTGACGTAGAGCTGGTGGAGCGTCTTGTTGAACACGAAACTGTCGCGGCCCTCCTGATAGATGCCGTATTGGGTCGAGGCGAGCAGCGCGTTGCGCTCGGCGCGGATCGTCGGGTCCAGTTTGTCGGCATCGTCGCCTCCGCAGGCGCTGAGGAGAATCGCGGCGGCGAGAGCGAGAAGATATTTCATCTGTTTCATGGATGTCTATTTTACGGTGATGTACTTTATCAGATACTCTTTCGTGCCGTCTTTCGCGGTGATGACGGCCATGATGCAGTGCTCGCCCGCCTTGAGACGGCGGTAGCCCGATGTGCTCGGCGCTCCGTTGATGTACCATGCCAGCTGCGGGGCGTCGTCCGCGCAGTCGGCGACGGCCAGGACGACGGGCGTGTCGGATAACAGCTCGGTCTTGGGAAGGACGATGCGCATTTTCCCGCCGGTCGTCTCTTCGGTCGTGAAGCTGAATTCCTGGGCCAGCTCTTCGCCGTCCGGTGCGGGGGTGATCGTCACGTTGTAGGTCGTGCCCGGTGTCAGCCCTTCGAGATAGATCTCCGTCTGCCGGATGCTGCGCGACTCGATGTCGGAGCTTCCTTCGGGAGCCCAGGTTACCCTCCAGCTGTCGAAATCGGGATCGGTCCAGGTCAGCAGGGCGCTATACTGCGAAGCCGAAGCCTTGAAGTCGATGTCGGGCAGCAGCGCGCCTTCGCCCTGCACGGTCAGTTGCACCGCGCCGTTCGCGATCGATATCTCCTCCATACCGGCCGTGGGGGCCGCGCCGGCCCACGAGCGGTAGAGCGTGTTGCTTTCGTAGGTCAGCCGGGTGACGTTGTTCGAGCCGGGGAAGAAGGTGCGGCTGGGCGTTCCGGTCGTATTGGGTACGGAGCGGACCAGTTTCATGCACTCGTGGTTGGGGTTGTTGTTCAGTGTGTTGCTTGCCCAGCGCGAAGCGTAGCCTGCCGAGTAGTCCACGTGATAGGCCATCATGCCCGAGCCGCCGATGTAGCTGGAGTTGTCCCACTTGGTCTTGCCGGCGCCGCGGTACTCGACCAGGAAATATTCGTTGGTCGTGGGCGTCGTGACGAGGTAGCCTTTGTCCTGAGTCACGGGAGGGAGCGTGTAGTAGCCGGAGGCGGTCAGCGCTTCGGGCGTGGCCCAGCCCATCATCCAGCGTTCGAGGATGTTGAGTGCGGGCGGCGTGCGGCTCTGGTTGTTGTAGCTGCCCGAGCACATGAGCGAGAAGTCCTCCAGTCCGGGTGCTTGGCCGCCCGATTCGGTATAGTCGGTGTCGTAGAAGTCGGGCCAGCCCATAATGTGGCCGAACTCGTGGCAGAATGTTCCGATATTGGTGATGCGTCCGCCCGAACTGCCCAGCAGCTCGGAGAAGCATCCGTAGCCGGCCAGCGTCACGCCGTCGAACGTTCGGTAGAGACCGGCGGCGCGCACGTCGAAGCAGTGGGGCCAGACGGTGCTCGTGCCGCCGCCTTCGGCCTGGTTGTAACCGGCGAAAAAGAGGATCACGTCCTTGATGTAGCCGTTTTCCTCGTAGTTCCTGAAGTTGATGTCCTTGTCGGCCAGGCCGCAGACCTCCACGACCAGTTCGGGGACGCGCTGCGTACCGTCGTTGCCGGCGTAGTAGCTCGACGATTTGGAGACGGTGTAGGGGCCGTAGACTTCGAACTGGGGGTCGAACTGGCCGTTGGAGTTCTCGTGGTAGTAGTTCCAGGCGCTGCCCGTCGAGCCGTTGACGCTGTATCCGTCCTGGTTGAGCAGGTTCGAGATCGAAGCGAGCGGGTTGGAGACGGAGAACTTCGTGTCGGCGTACTGCACGAGAATGATGGGCCATTTCTGCTTGCCCGTGGTCTTCGTGTCGGAGATGCGTGCCGGGGGCGTGATGCCGTTGACCGGAGCCTTGGTCATCAGCGGCTCCCGGGTGTCTAAGCTGCGGAGGGCCATCTTCATGGGGTTGACGGCGGTCGGCCTGATGCCTTTGCGCAATTTCGAGACGACGGCGCGTTCCCGGGCGTCGAGCCGGGCGACGGGTCGCGCCTTGACGCTCGTGGGCGCGAGCGTGCCGTCGGCAGCCAGCGTAGCGTAGTAGTAATCGCCGTCGGGACCGCCCGTCAGGGTGTATCCCTCGTCGGAGAGGGTGTAATGCGAGAATTCGTCTCCGATGATGCGGATGGAGATTTTCGAACCGTCGCTTTGCGTGATTTCGATCGGTTTCGGATAGGCAGGTACGGCTGCGACCTCGGCGATGCCGCCTGCGAGCAGAGCGAGGAGCGTCGTGCTAAATAAGATGTGTTTCATAAAAAATCGAATTCGGGCTATAAATATACGCATTTATTCAGAAATAAAGAAAACGAGCCGTCGTTTTTTTGCGAAGCCCCGGGCGCTACCGGTGTGCGGCGGGAGCGCGAACGGTCGTGCGGAATCGTTGCCCGGGCGGCGGGCGGGATGTTACCTATATATGTAATGGCCGCTACTGCCGTTCGCTGTCGTTCGCGCCGGGAGATTTCGGCGGCTTTCGGCCGCTGTTTCGGATGCGCGGCGTTTCGGACGTGCGATGCCGGGAGGTTGTCTGCGGGTTGTCCGGCGGCGAACGGAGGGCGGCCGGCGGCGGGATGAAAAACGGACGGAGCGATGATCCGAGGATCACCGACTCCGTCCGAAGTCGCGGCCGTCGATTCTGCGAAGAATGCGCCGGCTGCTCGACGGCGGAAGCGAAGGCTCCCGCTGCCGGCTATTTAACTGCGTTAACGATTGCCTCGAATGCCTTCGGCTCGTTCATGGCCAGGTCGGCCAGAACCTTGCGGTTCAGTTCGATCCCTTTGGCGTTGAGCTTGCCGATGAATTGCGAATAGGTCATTCCCTGGGCGCGGACGGCTGCGTTGATACGCATGATCCACAGCGAACGGAATGTCCGCTTCTTGAGCTGGCGGTGTGCATAGGCAAACTGCAAGCCCTTCTCGACCGTGTTTTTCGCTACGGTCCAAACGTTTCCCCTTGAACCAAAG
>CAOJSG010000022.1 GCA_948442615.1 uncultured Alistipes sp. | reverse complement strand
AAAGGGCGGCTCGCAGGCCAAACTGCTGGCCGCGGCCGGACTGATCGGCGGTCTGTACGACTTCGCGGTCGGGACGTTCGGGCTGTGGACCGAGTCGGTGTCAACGCGCATCTGCGCATGGGGCGCCCTCGCGGCCGACCGGTTCAAGGTGGTGTTCGGACTGAACACCTCGGCCGCCGTGCTGGGCCTGGGCTACATCATCGGGCTGAAATACGCCATGATCATCACGGCCGGCTCGTGCCTGGTGTGGTTCGTGATCGTCCCGGTGGTCGGCTCGCTCTCGGGCGCCGTGGACGCCGCCGCCATGACCTCGCTGCTGGGCATCACGAACGAGAGCATCCTGGCCGACCCCGACCTGCTCTTCACCCCCGAGAACCTCTTCGCCTACATCGGCAAACCGCTGGGCATCGGCGGCATCGCCATGGCCGGCATCATCGGCATCGTGCGGCAGTCGTCGATCATCCGCCAGGCCGTGGGACTCGCCGTCTCGGAGTTCGGCGGCGGCAAGAAGGGAGCGCCCGCGGCGACCGAACGCACGCAGCGCGACCTGACGATGAAGCGCGTGCTGACGCTGCTGTCCGCCACGCTCCTCTCGGCCTTCATCTTCTTCCACTTCGGGCTGCTCGACGGCTGGGCGCAGTCGGTCACGGCCATCCTGATCGTCTTCGTCATCTCGTTCCTGTTCACCACGGTGGCGGCCAACGCCATCGCCATCGTTGGCACCAACCCCGTGTCGGGCATGACGCTCATGACGCTGATCCTCTCGTCGCTCGTGCTGGTCAGCGTGGGGCTGAGCGGCACGAGCGGCATGACCGCGGCGCTGATCATCGGCGGCGTGGTCTGCACGGCCCTCTCGATGGCCGGCGGCTTCATCACCGACCTGAAGATCGGCTACTGGCTCGGCTCGACGCCCCGCAAGCAGGAGACCTGGAAGTTCCTCGGCACGTTCGTTGCGGCGGCGACCGTCGCGGGTGTGATGATCATCCTCAACAAGACCTACGGCTTCGTGGGCGAGGGGGCGCTGGTCGCTCCGCAGGCCAATGCGATGGCCGCCGTGATCCAGCCGCTGATGACCGGCGGGCAGACGCCGTGGATCCTCTACTTCTGCGGCGCGGCGCTGGCGCTGGTGCTCACGTCGATCGGCGTTCCGGCGCTGGCATTCGCCCTGGGCATGTTCATCCCGATGGAGCTGAACGCGCCGCTGGTCGTCGGAGGCCTCGTGGCCTGGCTGGTGTCGACCCGCTCGAAGGACGAGCGGCTCAACAAGGCGCGGCTCGACCGCGGCACGCTGATCGCCTCGGGCTTCATCGCCGGCGGCGCCCTGATGGGCGTGGTGAGCGCCGTGCTGAAGTTCGCGGGCGTCGACTGGTACCTCTCGGGCTGGGCCGCATCGAACGCCGCCGAGTGGACCGGGCTGGCGATGTACGTCGCTCTGGCCTGCTATTTCGCATGGCACACGCTGCGGGCGAAGGCAGAGGAGTAATACGAACGGCCTCGGTCGGCCGGGGATCCGGCAGCGAAGCGGCGAAAGCCGCACGGAAGCGCCGCATTCCGGCAGGCAGGCCGCGGGACCGGGCATCGTCCGATTCCGCAGAAACGGAAAAAACGACATGAAAACCAGCATCCTGCTTCTGCTCGCGGCCGGGCTGCTCTCCGGCTGCTCGCGCCTGATCGCAACCGAAGGGTTTCGGGACGCGGCACCCGCCGAGGAGACCAAGTGCGCATCCGACCGGCTGCACGCGGGGACGCGCCTGCCCCGGCCGGAAAGCCCCTCCCCGACCGTAGTGGTCACACCCGACGGACGGCATGCGGTCATCATGCCGCCGTGCGGCAACAGCACCGTCGTGGTGAATCCCGACGGCTCGCACTCCATCGCGCTCGTCAACGGCGCGGCGATAATGATCGTAACACCTTAAAAACACTGCATATCATGGACTTGAAAGAACGCTTTCTGAAATACGTCTCCTACGACACCCAATCCTCGGAGGAGAGCACGACCTTTCCCTCGACCGAGAAGCAGAAGGTGCTGCTCGCCGCGCTGCGCGACGAGATGGAGGCACTGGGCCTGACCGACGTCGCGATGGACCGCTACGGCTACGTGATGGGGACGATTCCCGCCACGCCGGGCTGCGAAAACGCCCCCGTGATCGGCTTCATCGCCCATGTGGACACTTCGCCCGACATGAGCGGCGCCGGCGTGAAACCCCGCATCGTCGAGGAGTACGACGGCGGCGAGATCCGCCTCAACGGCCAGCTGGCCATGACGCCCGAGGAGTTCCCCGAGCTGAAGCACTTCGTGGGCCACACGCTCATCCACACCGACGGCACCACGCTGCTCGGCGCCGACGACAAGGCCGGCGTGGCCGAGATCATGACCGCGGCCGAGCACCTCATGGCGCATCCCGAACTGCGGCACGGCAAGATCCGCATCGGCTTCACGCCCGACGAGGAGGTGGGACGCGGCGTGGACTTCTTCGACGTGGAGGCGTTCGGCGCCGACTTCGCCTACACGGTCGACGGCGGCTTCGAGGGCGAGCTGGAGTACGAGAACTTCAACGCCGCAAGCGCCAAAATCGAGATCCAGGGCCGCAACGTCCACCCGGGCTACGCCAAGGGAAAGATGATCAACGCCATCCAGGTGGCCTGCGACCTGCAGGCACTGCTGCCCGCCGACCAGCGTCCCGAGCACACCGAGGGCTACGAGGGGTTCTATCACTGCGTGGGGCTGAACGGCACGGTGGAGAAGGCGCAGATCAGCTACATCATCCGCGACCACGACGCCGACCGGTTCGAACAGAAGAAGGTCTTCATGTGGGCCTGCGTCGACCTGCTGAAGAAAAAATACGGCGACGACGTGCTGACCCTGACGCTCAAGGACCAGTACTTCAACATGCGCAAGATGGTCGAGCCGCATCCGCAGGTGATCGACAAGGCGCTGGAGGCCATGCGCCGGGCCGGCGTGACGCCTCTCGTGCGGCCCATCCGCGGCGGCACGGACGGCGCACGGCTCTCGTTCATGGGGCTGCCCTGCCCCAACCTGTTCACGGGCGGCATGAACTTCCACGGCAAGTTCGAATACTGCTCGCTCACCACGATGCGCAAGGCCCAGCAGGTGATCCTGAACCTGGCGCAGGCGTGGTGCGAGTGACCCGGCCCCGGTCCGCGCTTCCGCTCCTCCCGCGGGGACGGGCAGCCCTGCGGGGAGGCTCCGTCCCGCGGCGGCAAACGGCAGGCCGCACTCCGCATGCGTGCGGCGCATCGCCCGCCACGCCCCGCGCGGCGCAGCCCGGAGCGCACGCCCCGAACCGCCCGACCGCGGCGGATGCAGCCCGGAGACGGGCTGCGTCTGCGTCGCGGCCGGGAACGACGGCCGGATACCGCCCGCAGCGGCCGGCCCACACGCTGACATTCCAATTCGCAACATGGATAAATTCGGATTTCTGAAAGTAGCGGCCGCGATTCCGCACGTGAAAATCGCCGATTGCGACTACAACGCCGCACGCATGGCGGCCCTGGCCCAGCAGGCTGCGCGCCGGGGCGTCGAGATCGTATGTTTCCCCGAGCTGGGCGTCACGGGCTACACCTGCGGCGACCTGCTGCTGCAGCCCGCCCTGCTCGACGCGGCCGACGAGGCGCTCGCCGGGCTCATCCGGGCCACGCGCAAGCTGCCGCTGGTCGCGATCGCCGGCGCACCGGTCGCACACGACGGCGCGCTCTACAACTGCGCGGTCGTCTTCACGCAGGGACGCATCCTGGGCGTGGTGCCGAAGAGCCACATCCCCGACTACGCGGAATTCTACGAAAGCCGCTGGTTCGCCTCGGGCGCCGGCATCTCGGGCGACACGATCGCCGTGGCCGGGCAGCGCCCCGACTTCGGCGCGGACCTCACGTTCGAGGTCAACGGCGCCGAGTTCGGCGTGGAGATCTGCGAGGATCTCTGGGTCGCGTCCCCGCCCTCGACGGCACTCGCGCTGGGCGGCGCCAAGGTGCTCTTCAACCTCTCGGCATCGCCCGAAGTGGCGGGCAAGCACCGCTATCTGCGGCAGCTCGTGGCCCTGCAATCGGCCCGCACGCTGTCGGCCTACGTCTACTGTTCGGCCGGCTTCGGCGAATCATCGACCGACCTGGTGTTCGCCGGCAACGGCCTTATCGCCGAAAACGGCACGATCCTGCGCGAGGCGGAGCGCTTCGCCGGCGACGAACAGCTGGTAGTGGCGGACGTCGACATCCGCAGGCTGGAGTTCGAACGCCGCCGCACGACCACCTTCCGCGCGGCGGAGGGCACGGCCGAGAACACGGTGATCGAGATGGAGATCCCCGAAGCGCTGAAATCCGCCCTCCCCGACCGCGAGACCGACCCCACGCCCTTCGTCCCGAAGGAGAAGGCGCACCGCGACGAACGGTGCGAGGAGATCTTCGCGATGCAGGCCGCCGGGCTGGCGCAGCGGCTGGCCCACACGCACTGCAGCAAGGCCGTGATCGGCATCTCGGGCGGCCTGGACTCGACGCTGGCGCTGCTCGTCGCCGTGCGGGCGTTCGACCGGCTCGGCCTCGACCGCAAGGGGATCGTCGGCATCACGATGCCCGGATTCGGCACCACGGGGCGCACCTACAACAACGCCCTGCAGCTCATGCGCAGCCTCGGCGTGACCGTGCGCGAGATCCCGATCCGCGACGCCTGCACGCAGCATTTCGCCGACATCGGCCTTTCGCCCGACGACCGCTCGGCCGCCTACGAGAACTGCCAGGCGCGCGAACGCACGCAGATTCTGATGGACGTGGCCAACATGGAGGGCGCACTGGTCGTCGGCACGGGCGACCTGAGCGAGCTGGCGCTGGGCTGGGCCACCTACAACGGCGACCACATGTCGATGTACGGCGTCAACGCCTCGGTGCCGAAGACGCTGGTGCGCCATCTGGTCGGGTGGGTCGCCGCACAATCGGACGACGCGGCCATCCGCACGACGCTGCTCGACATCGTCGACACGCCCGTCAGCCCCGAACTGCTGCCGGCCGACGAGGCGGGCGAGATCGCCCAGAAGACCGAAGACCTGGTGGGTCCCTACGAGCTGCACGACTTCTTCCTCTACCGCTTCGTGCGCTGCGGCGACACGCCCGCCAAGATCCTCTATCTGGCCGAATGCGCCTTCGCCGGACGTTACGACCGGCCGACGATACTCCGCTGGCTCAAGACCTTCTTCCGCCGCTTCTTCGCCCAGCAGTTCAAGCGTTCGGCGCTGCCCGACGGGCCGAAGGTCGGCTCCGTGTCGCTCTCGCCGCGCGGCGACTGGCGCATGCCGTCCGACGCGTCGGCCGCGATGTGGCTCAAGGAGCTGGAGACATTATGACGACACGGCCGAAACGAGCCCTGCATAACACACCGGAACATACCCGCAACGAATGAAGAAGATACTCGCACTGACGATCGCCCTGCTCGGTCTGACGGTCGGCCCGGCCCTGGCACAGGAGTGGAAAGAGGCGCTGAAGCGGGCGGCCACGAGCGCCGCCGACAAGCTGACCGAAGGAAAACTGACGCAATACGCCCTGATCGGCACCTGGGATTACACCGCACCCGGCGTGAAATTCGAGAGCGACGACACGCTCAGCGACCTGGGCGGGGCGGCCCTCTCGGGTTCGGTCGGCAAACAGCTGGAGAGGGCCTACCGGATGGCCGGCATCGAACCCGGAGCCGGGACCTTCGCCTTCGCGGCCGACGGAACCTTCGCAGCCGAACTGGGCAAGCACAAGCTCGGCGGCACCTACGACTACGACGCGGCGACGCACGTCGTGACGCTCCATTTCGCCAAAGGCAAGTTCGACCTCGGCTCCGTGCCCGGCCACGCCTACATCAGCGGCACGGAGTTGCAGCTGGTCTTCCCGGTCACCAGGCTGGTGGAGCTCGTCAAAAGCCTCGGCAGCCGCATTTCGTCGCTGGCCGCCGTCACCCGCCTGCTCGAGCAGTACGACGACGTATACCTGGGATTCGAGTTCGACCGGAGCTCCGACTGACCCCTCCCGCCGCGCCGGAACACGCCGGCGACCCGCAGCCGGGCGGAAAGCTCCCGCCGCCGCACGTCCGGCAGCTCGGATTCCGTCCGACAGTCCGGATTCCGTTCGGCAGCCCGGACAGCCCCGCAAGAGGGCTTCCGCAGCGGCCGGGCCGGAATGTCGATAAAATTTTGATAACTTTTCCCGATGACGGTTCCACTGCGGAACCGTCATTTTTCATTACGATCCGCAACACCGCACCCCGTCGGCGCCGCCGGACCGTAAGGCCCGGAACCGTACCGGCGCGCCGGACAAACTAAAATATTTTATGAAATTATTAAATATGTTGCAAAAACCGTCGCAATCCGCTAATTTTATCCTCCGAAAAATCCCTAACATCCCAAACCGAGTCCGATTATGACCGAACAAGCCCGACAATACGTCGAAGATTTCATGGCCCGGCTCATCGCCCGCAATCCCGGCGAGGCGGAGTTCCACCAGGCCGTCCGCGAAGTGGCCGAATCGCTGGCCCCGCACATCGTCGCCAGTCCCGTACTGCAGAAAATGAAGATCCTCGACCGGATCGCCGAACCCGAACGCATCGTCATCTTCCGCGTGCCGTGGCTCAACGACAAGGGCGAAATCGAGATCAACCGCGGCTACCGCGTCCAGATGAACAGCGCCATCGGTCCCTACAAGGGCGGCATCCGCTTCCACCCCTCGGTAAACCTCTCGATCCTGAAGTTCCTGGCCTTCGAACAGACCTTCAAGAACAGCCTCACGACCCTGCCCATGGGCGGCGGCAAGGGAGGCTCGGACTTCAACCCCAAGGGCAAGTCGGACAACGAGGTGATGAAGTTCTGCCAGTCGTTCATGACCGAACTGCAGCGCCACATCGGCCAGGACACCGACGTGCCGGCCGGCGACATCGGCGTAGGCGGCCGCGAAATCGGCTTCCTCTTCGGCCAGTACAAACGCCTGAGGGACGAATTCACGGGCACGCTCACCGGCAAGGGACGCGACTGGGGCGGCAGTCCGCTGCGCCCCGAGGCGACGGGCTACGGCACCTGCTACTTCGCGCAGGAGATGCTCGCCACGCGCGGCGAGACGTTCGAGGGCAAGACCGTCTGCATCTCCGGTTCGGGCAACGTGGCCCAGTACGCCTGCCGCAAAGCGACCCAGCTGGGCGCCCGCGTGGTGACGCTCTCCGACTCGTCGGGCTACATCCACGACCCCGACGGCATCGACGCCGACAAGCTCGACTACGTGATGGAGCTGAAGAACATCTTCCGCGGCCGCATCCGCGAATACGCCGAGCGCTATCCGTCGGCCACCTACCATCCCGGCCAGCGCCCCTGGGGCGAGAAGTGCGACATCGCCATGCCCTGCGCCACGCAGAACGAGCTGAACGGCGACGAGGCCCGGGCGCTGGTGGCCAACGGCTGCACGTGCGTGGCCGAAGGGGCCAACATGCCCTCGACCCCCGAAGCGATCCGCGTCTTCCAGGAGAACCGGCTGCTCTACGCCCCGGGCAAGGCGGCCAATGCGGGCGGCGTGGCCACGTCGGGCCTCGAGATGACGCAGAACTCGATGCGCCTGCAATGGACGCCCGAGGAGGTCGACGAACGGCTGCATGCCATCATGCGCAACATCCACGAGGTCTGCGTCCGCTACGGCACCCAGCCCGACGGCTACGTCAACTATGTCGTGGGAGCCAATATCGGCGGTTTCATGAAGGTGGCCAACGCCATGCTCGCGCAGGGCTGCGTCTGAGTCCGGCCCAGGCCGGCAAAACGACGGCCCTCGAAACGCATGAGAAACAGGAGGGGCGGCCGTCCGGGCCGCCCCTCTTGTTTTCGCACTCGGACTCGTTTCCGCCCCGCGGCCGCCGGTCATTCCGCCCGTAGGGCGCATACCGTTACGCCGGGAAACGCCCCGCACCGGGCGTCTACAGGAACAGCACGGCCAGCACCGTCACCGCGAATCCGCCGCAGAAACCCGCCAGCACCTGTCGTCCGTTGTGGCACCCCAGATAGAGCCGTGCGGAGGCCAGCGCCCCGGCGCAGCCGACCGCAACCATGAGCGGCACCATCATGTTGCCGACGCCCGACAGGTTGAGCAGCACCAGCGTCGCCACCAGCGCTCCCATGCCCGTAAGATGGAGGCTGATTTTCCAGTAGAACGACACGACCAGACACATCGCCTCACAGCATGCCGCCGCGAGCATGAACTTGCGCATGAAGACCATCGAGGGGATCTTGGCGACCGTCACGGCGCAGAGCACGTAACAGATGGCACCGATCAGCAGCGGCAGGTAGCGTTCGCGGCGGTCGTCGATCCGGAAATCGGAGATCCGCCCCAGCGAGCGCAGCACCCCGAGCGCCAGCAGCGGGATGATCGCCGCATAGAGCACGACCACCCATGTCAGATAGAGCTTGACTCCCAGCGGATAGCGGGCGAAGACGGTCAGCGTCAGCAGGACCGCCAGCATATACAGCGGCAGCAGAAACGGGTGCAGCACCCAGGATATGCCGTAAGCGAGTTTTTCGTAATTCATCGTCTCTTCATCTCTACGTTCCGGCCCCCGCCGGAACAAACCCGGACGCCGCAGCGCCCTTCTTGGTCGCAGCCGCACCTCGCGCACGAAACGCGCAGGCGGCAATCTACAATCCGACAGCCTACATTCCGACGCAGCATGCTCCGCGGCAGGGCCGTTTCCGGCAGGCTGTCTCGGGCAATCCCGGAGACCGTCCGCCGGCCCCGACGGAGGGCGGACGCACGTCTCACCTGAGAGGCTCCCCGCGCGCTCCGATGCCACGGGATCCCTACGGTCCGACACCGCCCGAGCCGTCCTGTTCCGGACCATGCACCCGCCGGATACGGCATCCGCCTGTCCGGCGCATGCACCGTTTCGGTCCGCCGTCCCGCTGACGGATACAGCCGGCGCTCGACGATACGAATGCCGTGCGGACGATCGCTCCGCACGGCCCGACAGCCGTCCGGAAAGCTCCCGGAAACTCCCCGCGCACTCCGCCGGTCCGGTCTCAGATCTGCTTGCGCAGCCGCGCCACGGGGATTCCCAGCATCTCGCGGTATTTGGCCACCGTACGCCGGGCGATACGGTAGCCCTTGGCGTTGAGAATGTCCATCAGCGTCTCGTCGGTCAGCGGCTTGCGCTTGTCCTCCTCGTCGATGCACTCCTGCAGGATATTCTTGATCTCGTAGCTCGACACCTCCTCGCCGCTCTCGGTCTGCATCGCCTCCGAGAAGAGCGACTTCAGCAGGATGATCCCGAACTGCGTCTGGACGTACTTGCTGTTCACCACGCGCGAGATCGTCGAGACGTCCAGCCCCGTGCGGTCGGCGATGTCCTTGAGGATCATCGGCCGCAGCTTCGACTTGTCGCCGTCGCGGAAATACTCGCGCTGGTAGTCCAGGATGGTCTGCATCGTCCGCATCAGCGTGTCGTGGCGCTGGCGGATCGCCGAGATGAACCACTTGGCCGAGTCGATCTTGTTCTTCACGAACTGGATCGCCTCCCGGTCCTTCTCGCGCACGGTGCCGTCGGGCGCGACCATCTCGCGGATCATCTCCGTGTAGCGCCGGTTCACGCGCACCTCGGGCACGTTGTACGAGTTGAGCGACAGGTCGAACTGACCGTCGTGGTAGTCGAGGATGAAATCGGGGATGATGTAGGGCGTCGTGTCGGTGCCGCCCTCGGTATAGAGGTTGCCCGGCTTGGGCGAAAGCCGCTTGATCTCGCCGATCGCCTCGCGGAAATCCTCCTCCGACACCTGGAGACGCGTCATCAGCTTCTCGTAGTGCTTCTTGACGAACTCGTCGAAATAGTTGGTCAGGATGCGCCGCGCCAGCCGCCGCGCGCGCGTGCGCACGGGCATCTGCTCCATCTGCAGCAGCAGGCACTCGCGCAGGTTGCGCGCGCCGACGCCCGCCGGTTCCAGCTCGTGGATGACGTTCAGCAGGCGCTCCAGCTCTTCGGCCGTGGTCTCGATCCCGACCGAGAAGGCGATGTCGTCGGCCACCGACTCCAGGTCGCGGCGCAGGTAGCCGTCCTCGTCGATGCTGCCGATCAGAAAGGCCGTCAGCCGCATCTCGCGCTCCGAAAGGTTGCGGTAGCCCAGCTGCTCGACCAGGTACTCCTGCAGCGAACGGCCGCCCGTCAGGTAGACCGGGCGCGGCTTGTCGTCCTTCGAATAGTTGTTGATCCGGCTCTTGTAGGCGGGCGTATCGTCCTCGCGGAGGTACTCTTCGACCGAGATCTGCTGCGGCGCCTGCTCGTCCTCGGCGGGTCGCTCCTCCTCCTCGAGGACGATGTTATCCTCGATCTCCTGCTTGATGCGCTGTTCGAGCTGCACGGTGGGCAGCTCCAGCAGCTTGATCATCTGGATCTGCTGGGGCGAGAGTTTCTGCTGAAGCGAAAGTACCTGTTTCTGGTTGATAGCCATAGTTTTCCAATTCAAAATCCAAAATAACGACGAGAATTCGAAATTGGTCTCTTCATCGGTCGGGGCCGTCCGCGCGGAGGCGCCCGGCAAGCCGCGCCGGCCCGCCCCTTCCGTGCGTCGCAGCCGCTCTACCGAACCGCAGGGCCCTCTTCAGGCGCGTCCCGATCAGAAATCGGCGTGCTGGGGCGTACGCGGGAAAGGCTGCACGTCGCGGATGTTCGTCAGGCCGGTCACGAAGATCAGCAGCCGGTCGAAGCCCAGGCCGAAGCCCGAATGCGGCGCCGATCCCCAGCGGCGGGTGTCGAGATACCACCACAGTTCGCGTTCGTTCATTCCGAGCTCCCGCACCCTTGCATGAAGTTTGCCATAGTCGGCCTCGCGCTCGGAACCGCCGATAATCTCGCCGATTCCCGGGAAAAGCACGTCCATTCCGCGCACGGTCTTGCCGTCGTCGTTCTGCTTCATGTAGAAGGCCTTGATCTCCTTGGGGTAGTTGATGAGGATCACCGGGCGCTTGAAATGCTCCTCGACCAGGTAGCGTTCGTGCTCCGACTGCAGATCGCAGCCCCAGTCGCACGGGAACTCGAACTTGCGGCCCGAAGCCTTCAGGATGTCGATGGCCTCGGTGTACTCCAACCGCTTGAAGTCGTGCTCCAGCACGAAGTGCAGCCGGTCGATCAGCCCCTTGTCCCACATCTTGTTCATGAACTCGAGGTCCTCGCGGCAGTGCTCGAGCGCATAGCGGATCAGGTATTTCAGGAAGTCCTCGGCCAGCTCCATGTTGTCCTCCAGCTCGAAGAAGGCGGCCTCCGGCTCGATCATCCAGAACTCCGAGGCGTGGCGCGGCGTGTTGGAGTTCTCGGCGCGGAACGTGGGGCCGAACGTGTAGATGCGGCCCAGCGCCAGCGCGCCCAGCTCGCCCTCGAGCTGGCCCGAAACGGTCAGGCTGCACTGCTTGCCGAAGAAGTCCTGCGCGTAGTCGACGCGCCCCTCGTCGGTGCGGGGCGGGTTCTCCATGTCGAGCGTCGTCACCTGGAACATCGCCCCGGCGCCTTCGCAGTCCGAGGCGGTGATGATCGGCGTATGGAAATAGTAGAAGCCGTTCTTGTTGAAATACTCGTGGATGGCATAGGCCATGGCGTGGCGGATGCGCAGCACGGCGCCGAACGTGTTCGTGCGCGGGCGCAGGTAGGCGATGTCGCGCAGGAACTCGAGCGAGTGGCCCTTCTTCTGCAGGGGATAGCTCTCGGGATCGGCCGTGCCGTAGACTTCGATCCGCTCGGCCTGCACCTCGACGCCCTGTCCGGCGCCGGGCGACTTCACCAGCCGCCCGTCCACCCGGACGCATGCGCCCGTAGTGACGGGTTTCAGCTGCTCCTCGCCGATCTTCGCCAGATCGACCACGATCTGCAGGTTCGCCACGCACGAACCGTCGTTGAGCGCCAGAAACGCCACGTTCTTGTTCCCCCGTTTGGTACGCACCCAGCCCTGGGCCGTCACGTCGGCATCCGTCCGTTCCGACTTCAGGATGTCTGCAATTCTCTGCGTTTTCATATCGTCGTGTTTATCTTCCTTATCGATGGTTTTCGGAATTTACAAAGGTACGGATTTTTTGCGATTCGGCAAAAAAAAAGTACCTTTGTCCGTCTCCCGACAGCCACGAAACGATGAAACGAACGATATTGCTCCTCACGGCCGCGCTCGGCGCGGCGATCGCCGCGGCGCAGCAGCCCGCTCCCGCCCCGACAGCGGCACAGCCCCGTCCGACGGACCGCGTCCGCCGCACCGAAACTGTCCCCTACGACACGCGTCACGACGCCGAGGCGCGCGACCGGGCCGCCTCGGGCCACACGATCGACTTCCGGCCCGAGGTCCGCGTCGCGACCGAAGGGCCGCTCTACGCGGTGCTCGGCCAGCAGATCGAGATCCCCTACGTCTGGACCGACGGCTGCGTCTACCTGCGCATCGAGAATCCGCAGTCGGCCTACCAGCTGTGGGTCAACGACCGGCGGGTGGCCGACGTCGACGACGCACTCACGCCGGCCGAGTTCGACCTGACGGAGTACGTCCGCCAGGGCAAGAACGATTTCAAGCTGCTGATGTTCGACGACCGCGGCGGGCTCGACGCCCGCAATCCCGTGGCGCGCGCCGCCTTCGAAGGCAGCTGCCTCTACTACCAGGAAAAGCGTTCGATCGCCGATTTCGAGATCGCGCTGGCGCCCGACAGCGCCGGGCGCGACTTCGGCGTGCTGCGGCTCGACCTGCTCGTGCGCAACGGCTACAATTACGACGAACCGGTCACCGTGGGCTACGACATCTACTCGCCCCAGGGCAAGCTGCTCGATTTCGACATGCGCGAGGTGGTCGTGGCGGGGCGGTCGGTCGACACGGTGCGGTTCCGACCCTACATCTACCACACGTTCGACAACAAATGGGAGGCCGGCGCGAAGAGCGCACCCCTTTATAAGGTGATGCTCTTCACGCGGCGCGACGGCGCCTACCGCGAGTACATGCCGCTGCGGATCGGATTCGGCCGGACCGAACTGGTCGACGGCAAACTCATGCGTTTCGGCCGGGAGCTGCGGCTCGAAAAGGCGGTCTGCAACGCCGCGGCCGACCGCAAAACGACCCTCGGCCGGCTCCGGGCGCTGAAAAGCCAGGGCAAGAACACCGTCTGCCCCGACTATCCCCAGCCCGACTGGTTCTACGACCTGTGCGACGAGCTGGGCCTTTACGTCATCGACCGCGCGAACATCCACGCCCCCGAGCGGCGGACGGACCGCAGCGTCGGAGGCACGCCGGCCAACGATCCGGCCCTGGCCGACGAGTTTCTCGAGCGCGTGAAGGCGATGTACTACCGGTCGCGCAACCACACGTGCGTGATCGCCTTCGCACTGGGCGGCCCGTCCGGAAACGGCTACAACATGTACAAGGCCTACGAATGGTTGAAATCGGTCGAGAAGCACCGCCCCGTCCTCTACGAAGATGCCGACGGGGAGTGGAATACCGACCTCTGACGCACTCCGGCCGGCCGCGGCGCGCCCTGCCCGCGCTGCGGAGCCGCGGACGCCGCCCCCGCAGCGGGAACCGTCCGGCAGCCGCGCACGACCGCCGGAGGTCGGCGGCCGCAATCCCGGTCCATCCGGCCACAATCCGCACGCACGCATGACGATCGAACTCATAGTCATAGGAAAAACCGACTCGCAGGAGGTCTCCGCACTCGTGGAGACCTACGCCCGGCGCGTGAACCGCTACTGCAAATTCTCGGTGACCGTGCTGCCCGATCTGCGCAGCACCCGGAACCTGACGGCCAAGCAGCAGCGCACGGCCGAAGGCGAGGCGATACTCCGCCAGCTGGGCGAAGGGGACTATGCGGTGCTGCTCGACGAACGGGGCACGGAATACCGCTCGGTGGAGTTCGCCGGCTGGCTGCAGAAGCGGCTGAACAGCGGCGTGAAACGGCTGGCCATGGTCATCGGAGGGCCCTACGGATTCTCGGACGAGGTCTATGCGCGCGCCGACGCCCTGCTCTCGCTCTCGCGCATGACCTTCTCGCACCAGATCGTGCGGGCGATCTTCGCCGAACAGATCTACCGGGCCTTCACGATCCTGCACAACGAACCCTACCACCATGAATGACGACGCAAAGCCCGGAATCGCCGTCATCGCGCCCAACACGCTGACCGGCATCGGCCTGCGGACCATCCTCGAACGGCTGGTTCCAACGGCCGAAATCGCGCTGTTCGACCGTTTCGAACACTTCTGCGAGGCGCATCCCGAACGGTTCTACCACTACTTCGTGGCCATGTCGGTCTTCCTGCGGCACAGCGCCTTCTTCCGCGCCCGGAGTCAGAAGACCATCCTGCTGGGCAGCGGCCCTTCCGAGCGGACCGGAGCGATGCACTGCCTCGACATCACCGCCGGCGAGGAGCGGATCGTCCGCGACCTGCTCCACATGCGGCACCGAGCCCGCCGCCCCGAGCACAGGCTCCCCGCCGCAGCCGCACCGCAGCCGCAGCCCGAATTGTCGGCCCGCGAGATCGAGGTGCTCGTGCAGATCGCCCGGGGCCTCTCCAACAAGCAGATCGCCGAACGGCTGCGGATCGGCGCCACGACCGTCATTTCGCACCGGCGCAACCTGACCGAAAAACTCGGCATCCGCTCCGTGGCGGGGCTCACGCTCCACGCCCTCACGATGGGCTACGTCGACCCCGACGCCCTCTGACCCCGGCCGAAACCCCGCCGCCGCACGACCGCCCCGCACGACCGTCATACGCCCCCCGCACCCCGCCCCGCGCCCGCCGGGAAGGCTCCTCATAAATAAGGATTGCAGATGCGAAAATAAAGTCGTTACTTTGCAACCGAAAAACGACCGTGAAAAGCATCCGTTCCCGCATATTGCGCCTCGCCGGAGGCCTGCTGCTGTCGCTCGGCCCGCTCGCGGTCCGGGCCGGGGGCGAATGCACCCCGGCGGACCGGGCAATTGACACCGTGATCCGCGTGGACCGCGTGCAGGTCACGGCCATCAAGCAGGGGCTGATCCTCGGCGACCGCCCCACGGCCGCGACGGTCATCGGCAGCGAAAGCGCCGAACGCCGCAGGATCGACGCACTGAAAAAGGTCTCGACGCTGGCCCCCAACTTCTTCATCCCCGACTACGGCTCGCGCATGACCTCGTCGATCTACGTCCGCGGACTGGGCACGCGGATCGAACAGCCCGTCGTGGGGATGAACGTGGACAACGTCCCCGTGCTGAACAAGGACTGCTACGACACGGACCTCGTCGACATCGAACGCATCGAGGTGCTGCGCGGTCCGCAGTCGACGCTCTACGGCCGCAACGCGATGGGCGGCGCGGTGAATCTCTACACGCTCTCGCCGCTGAGCTACCAGGGGGTCCGCCTCGGCGCCGAATACGGCAGCGGCGGACACTGCAAGTTCCGGGCGGCCTCCTACTACAAGCTCGAACCCGGTCTGGGCATGGCCGTGACGGCTTTCTACACCCGCACGGGCGGCTTCTACGAAAACGCGCACACGGGCGAGAAGTGCGACCGCGAACGCATGGGCGGCGGACGCATGAAACTCCAGTGGCGCGGCCGCCGGGGGTTGCAGATCGACAACACGCTCGCCTTCTCGGTGCTCGACCAGGGCGGCTACCCCTATGCCTATGCGGGCGAGACGCTGCGCGACGAAGCCGGGCGGCCGATCATCCGGCCCGGCGAGATCCGCTACGACGACCCCTGCTCCTACGGCCGCACGGCCGTGAGCGACGGACTGACCCTGCGCTACGACGCGGCGCGCTTCTCCGTGTCGTCGATCACCAGCTACCAGTTCTCGGACGACGAGATGATCCTCGACCAGGACTTCCTGCCCCTCTCCTACTTCACGCTGCGGCAGGCCCGGACCTCGCACGCCGTCACGGAGGACCTGGTGTTCCGCGGGCGCGACGAAGGGCGCTACGGCTGGCTCCTCGGCGCGTTCGGTTTCTACCGCCACGACCGCATGCAGGCCCCGGTGGTCTTCAAGAAGGAGGGGATCGAGCGGCTGATCCTGCGGCACGTCAACTCGGTCAATCCCAATTACGTCACCGAATGGGACGACGACCGGTTCACGCTCGGCAGCCGGTTCCGCACCTCGGCCGCAGGGGGCGCGCTCTACCACGAGTCGAACCTCACGGCCGGCCGCTGGCGCTTCACGGCCGGCATCCGCCTCGACTTCGAATTCGCCCGCATGCGCTACCGCAACACCGCCTCGACCGGCTGCATGCGCTACCGGATCGAGGAGGGCGAGCGGATCCCCGACCGGCACAAGGAGATCGAAATCGACAACGACGGCCGGCTGCAGCTCGACTTCGCCGAGTGGCTGCCCGAAGCGGCCGTCGCCTACCGCATCGACGCCGGCAACCTCGTCTACCTCTCGGCGGCGAAGGGATACAAGGCGGGCGGCTTCAACACGCAGATGTTCTCCGACGTGCTGCAACAGCAGATCATGAAGGAGTACTTCTCGGTCGGCGCGCAGTACGACATCCGCAAGGTGGTGACCTACAAGCCCGAAAAGAGCTGGAATTTCGAGGCGGGATGCCGCTTCTCGCTGGCGGGCGGCGCGCTGCGGGGCGACGCGGCGCTCTTCTGGATCGAATGCCGCGACCAGCAGCTCACCGTCTTTCCCGACGGCACGACCACGGGCCGCATGATGACCAACGCCGGCCGCACGCGCAGCCGCGGCGTCGAATGCACCGTGCAGGCCTCGCCCTGGCGGCAGCTCGACCTGACGCTCGCCTACGGCTTCACCGACGCCCGCTTCCGCCGCTACCGGCCGGGGCTCCGCGACGCGCAGGGCCGTCCGGTCGACTATGCCGGCAACCGGATCCCCTATGCACCGCGCCACACCCTCGCGGCCGCAGCCGACTACACGTTCGCCGTAGGGCGCAAATGGCTCGAACGCATCGTGCTGCACGCGGGCATGCAGGGCGCAGGCGCCATCGCCTGGAACGAGCGCAACTCGCTCCGCCAGCCCTTCTACGCACTGCTGGAGGCCGCCGTGCGGTTCGAACACCGCCGCTATGCCATCGACCTGCGGAGCGAAAACCTCGGCGGCAGACGCTACGATACCTTCTATTTCGAGTCGATCGGCAACGCGTTCGTCCAGCGCGGACGCCCCCGCACCTTCTCGATCGCACTGAATCTCTATCTTTAACCCCGAACCAATTCCGAAAAACATGTTCAGAAAATTCCTGCTCCTCGCGACGGCCGTCCTGGCCTGCACGGCCTGCCAGACGGAAGACGAACCCTTCTCCTACGACCAGGTAGGCTATACGGGCACCCTGACCGTGCGCGCGCTGGCCGGCGACACGCACTACGAATTCTCCGACCGCAATTTCGACCTCACGCAGGACAGCGACGGCAAAATCGTCCTGTGGATGTACGACACGCAGTTCGTGCCGATGATGCCCCGCATGACGATGGTCGTGCCGGGCCTCGCGGTCGAAGGCTCGTCGCCCCGCTTCGCACTGCGCGGCGACGCGATCATCCCCTACTACCGCGACGGCGAGGATCTGCTCCCGATGGACGCCAGCCGCCGCATCGACGACTTCGAGGCCGAGCTCGACACGCAGGAGGGAAGCCTCGCCGTGACGTTCGTCTGCATGGGCTTCCGCGTCGGCTACGCCGGGACGCAGATCAAATAACCGCACGGAATCAATCAAATAACCACATACGTATCATGAAACCCGAATACAGACCTTTCGTAGACGAACTGATCGAACTCTGCATCAAGGAGGACATCGGCGACGGCGACCACACCTCGCTCTGCTGCATCCCCGAGAACGAACACGGCCGCATGCGCCTGCTCTGCAAACAGGAGGGCATCATCGCCGGCATCGAGATCGCCGAGATCGTGCTGCACCGCCTCGATCCGGAGATGCGGTTCGAACGCATCCTCGCCGACGGCGACCGCGTGCGGCCGGGCGACGTGGCGTTCTACGTCTCGGGGCGCCTGCGCTCGCTGCTCCAGGCCGAGCGCATCCTGCTCAACATCATGCAGCGCATGAGCGGCGTGGCCACGCAGACGGCCTTCTACGTGAAGCACCTCGAAGGGCTCCGTACGCGCGTGCTCGACACGCGCAAGACCACGCCCGGCATGCGCGTGCTGGACAAGATGGCCGTGAAGATCGGCGGCGGCGAGAACCACCGCATGGGGCTGTTCGACATGATCCTTCTGAAGGACAACCACATCGACTTCGCCGGCGGCGTCCGCCGGGCCGTCGCGGGCGCCAAGGCCTATCTCGCGGCGCGGAGCAAGCAGATCCCCATCGAATGCGAGGTGCGCACGCTGGAGGACATCGACGAGGTGTTCGCCGCCGGAGGCGTCGACCGCATCATGTTCGACAATTTCACGCCCGAAATGACGCGCCTGGCGGTCGAGAAGGTCGCCGGACGCTGCGAAACCGAATCGAGCGGCGGCATCACCCTCGAGACGATGCGCTCCTATGCCGAGAGCGGCGTCGACTTCATCTCGGTCGGTGCGCTGACGCACCAGATCAAGTCGCTCGACATGTCGCTCAAGGCTTGCGAATGACGCCCGGTTCATGAAAAGGCTGCTCCATACGCCGACGGGGATGCTCGTCCGCCGCATCGCGCTGCTCTATGTCGTGGCGATGCTTTGCCGGATCGTCTTCTGGATCTGCAACGCCGCGCAGCTCGGCCCGATCTCGTGGGCCGAGGCGCGGACGCTGCTGCCCGGTGCACTGAAGTTCGACACGGCATCGATCGTCTACGCCGACGGGCTGTTCATCCTGCTGTCGCTGCTGCCCCTGCACCTGCGCGAACGCCGGTGGTACCGGCGCATGCTGTTCGGCTACTACGTCGCGGTGAACGGCCTGCTGCTCGTGGCGGCGAACCTGGCGGACTGCGTCTACTTCCGCTACGTGCAGAAGCGGTTCACGGCCGACGAGATCTTCTTCGCCAACAACGACAACTCGCTACTGCTCGTGCTGAAATTCGCGGCCGAAAACTGGTATCTGCTGCCCGTCGCGGCGGCCGCCGTGGCTCTGCTCGCCGCAGGCTACGGACGCCGGATCCGCGAACGGAGCCTGCTGAACGACGGCTGGAGCTACTATGCGGGCGGCACGCTCGTGCTGCTGGCCGCCGCAGGGCTGTGCGTCGCGGGCGTACGGGGAGGGGTGACGCGCATGACGCGCCCGATCACCCTCTCCAACGCCACGCTCTACACGCCCGATCCGGGCAAGGCGAATCTGATCCTGAGCAACCCGTTCTGCATCCTGCGCACGGCAGGCAGCGCCGGACGGTGAGCTATCGGCGCTATTTCGCACCGGAGGAGCTGCCGCGCCGCTTCACCCCCTGCCACGAGCCGGCCGACTCGGCCGCAACGGACCTCCGGGGCCGCAACGTGATGCTCTTCATCATGGAGAGCATGTCGGCCGAACACTCGGCCCATCTGCATCCCGAGCTCTATGCCGGCCGGAACGAGCGGGGCTTCACGCCGTTTCTCGATTCGCTGATGCGCAACAGCCTTTGTTTCACGCAGATGTACGCCAACGGCACCCGCTCGATCCAGGCCATGCCTTCGGTGCTGGGCAGCATGCCGTCGTTCAAGACGCCCTTCGTGCTGATGCCCCAGGCGCTCGGCCGGAGCCGCCAACTGCCGGCGATACTCGCCGAACGCGGCTATGCGACCGCCTTTTTCTGCGGTTCGGAGCGCGGCTCGATGGGCTTCGGAGCCTACGCCCGGTCGGCGGGCATCGAGCGGCTCGTCAGCCGCGAAGAGTACGAGGCGGCCCGCGGCACCGGTGACTTCGACGGCTACTGGGGCATCTGGGACGAGCCTTTCCTGCAGTTCGCGGGCGAGGAGCTGTCCGAAATGCCCGAACCCTTCTTCGCCACGCTCTTCACCCTCTCGTCGCACCACCCGTTCGTCGTGCCCGAACGCTACGCCGATTCGCTGCCCGACGGCTACACCAAGATACACAAGGGAATAGCCTACGACGACCTGGCGTTCCGGCGCTTTTTCGAGCGATTCGGCGACCGGCCGTGGTTCCGTCGCACGGTTTTTGTATTCGTGGCCGATCATGTTTCGTCCGAAAAATTCGCGCCCGAAACCCGTTCGTACCCCGGAAACATGCACATCATCGGATTCATCCATACACCCGACGGAGCCCTGCGCGGCCAGATCGACGACGTCGTGCAGCAGATCGACCTGATGCCCACGCTGCTGGGGCTGCTGGGCAACGACACGCCCTATTTCGCCTTCGGGCGCGACGTGCTGAACGAACCCGAACGGCCCCGCTGGTCGGTCAGCTACGACGGCCGTTTCCGCGCCGTGACCGGCGACCAGCTGCTCTTCTTCGACGAGGAGCGCGCCGAGGCGCTCGTCCGCGGGGAGGAGACGCCGGCCGCAGCGCCCGACAGCCTCGTAGACGCACTCAAAGGGTTGATCCAGCAATACTACGCGCATGTCGAGCGCAAGAACTACACGTGCGATGATTGAGTTCCGCCCCATACGGATCGGCGACCGCACGGCCATCGAGCGTTACACCCTGCCGGCGGGCATCGCCAACTGCGACCTGGCCTTCGCCAACATGTTCTGCTGGCAGTTCGTCTACCGCAGCGCCTGGGCCGAGGTCGACGGCTTCCTGGTGATCCGGTTCCACATCGACGGCGGCGCGCGGATCGGCTACATGCAGCCCGTCGGGCCGGGCGACTTCACCGCCCTGCTGCCCCGGCTGGAGGAGGATGCCCGCGCGCACGGCGAACGGCTGCGGCTGGTGGGGCTTACGGACGAGGCGCGTGCGCTGCTCCGGAGCCGGGAGCCGGGAGCCTTCGCCTTCGATTCGGACCGCGCCGCCGAGGACTACCTCTACGCAGCCTCCGACCTGCGCGAGCTGCCCGGACGCCGTTTCCAGGCCAAACGCAACCACATCAACCGCTTCGTCGCCGAATATCCCGACTACCGCTACGAGGAGCTGACGCCCGACCGCTTCGCCGAATGCATGACCCTCGAACGCGAATGGCGCCGCAACCACGAAGGAGGCGCGGCGGGGCTTTGCGCCGAACAGTACGCCATGCAGCGGGCATTCGACCATTTCGAGGCGCTGGGGCTCCGGGGCGGGTGCATCTACGTCGGCGGGCGGCTGGTCGCCTTCACCTACGGTTCGACCCTCACCGAAGATACGTTCGACACCCACGTCGAAAAGGCGGACACGCACTACGACGGCGCCTTCACGATCATCAACCGCCTCTTCGCGGAGCGGCTGCCCGAGCGTTTCACGCGCATCAACCGCGAGGAGGACCTGGGCATCGACGGACTGCGGCGCGCCAAAAGCTCGTACCACCCCGTCGCACTCCAGCGCAAGTTCCGGGCGATCCGCCTGCGCCCCGATGAAGCGGCCTGCAAGCGGCTGTGGATGACCTGTTTCGGCGACGACGAGGAGTTCGTCGACGCATTTCTGATCCGCCATTACGATGCCGGTCTCATGCTGGCCGCGACGGAGGAGGGCGCCCTGCGGGCGATGCTCCACCTGCTGCCCTTCACGTGCGAAACGGGCCGCGCGGTCTACATCTACGGCGTAGCGACCGACCCGGCGTTCCGCGAACGCGGACTGGCCTCCCGCCTCCTGCGCGAGGCGCTGCGGCGCATCGACGCGGCCGGCATCGGAACGGCCCTGCTGATCCCCGCGGCCGGATCGCCCCGGCTGCGCGACTTCTACGCCCGGTTCGGATTCGAAGGGGCCGTTCCCGTGACCTTCGAGACGCCCGACCGATTCGACTTCGGCACGGGCGATCCGGCCGCCGACCGGGCCATGGTCCGCCGCCGCGGCACGCACGACGCACTCCCCGACCGGCTGCATCTGGTCAGCGCATCCGCTCCGGAGCTCCGCTCCGACGACCCGTCGGTCGCAGCGATCCGATATGTCGATGCCGCGCCGAAGGTTCCGGCGCTTCATTAAGGCGCCCCCGGGATCATACGCCATTCGCCCCTGCCGGTATTCCCGACAGGGGCGAATGGCGTATGGCCGACAGCGGCCGTTCCTGAACCGGAGAAGGCATTCGGCACGGACCGCCGCATGTCCGGGGCCGGCGCGCAGGCAACGCATCCGTCGAAAACCGACCCGAAACACCGTCCGCGGCATCCGGGATCCGGCGGGAACCCGTCCGGCAAAGCGTGGCTCGCTCCGGAGCCTGCACCGGCTCACGGCCGCCCCGCCGGACAGCCCGAACCGCCGGCGGAAAACCGCCCGCCTTATCCGCGAAAAGCCGGTTCGGTCAGAAGTTCGTCCGGATAATCTCGCGCATGCGCGGATTGGCCTCGTCCGTGTCGCCGACCTCCTCGCGCAGCCGCAGCAGCTCCTCCTTCATCGCCCGGACGACCTCGGCATACCGCGGATCGCCGTAGGCATTGCGGTTCTCGTACGGATCCTCCCGCAGGTCGTAGAACTCCCAGGCGGGGGCGCTGACGAACGCGTCCGAGCCGGTCATGCCCAGCCGGTCGCCGTAGACGAAAAGCAGCTTGTAGCGGTCGTTGCGCACGCCGATATGGGCCGGCCGGATCTCGTGCTGGGTCCAGTAGCGATAGTACATGCTGCGCCGCCAGTCGGCCGGCGTCTCGCCCCGCAGGTTCGCGCGGAAACTGCGGCCCTGCGCCCCGTCGGGCGCCTCGGCTCCGGCATAATCGGCCAGCAGCGAGGCGAAATCGGTGTTCAGCACGATGTCCGCATTGCGCGTACCGGCCGGAATCTCGCGCGGATAGCGCACCACGAAGGGCATCCGCAGCGACTCCTCGTAGAAGAGACGCTTGTCGAAAAAGCCGTGTTCGCCGAGGAAATAGCCCTGGTCCGAGACATAGATCACCACCGTGTTCTCCGCCAGCCCCTCGCGGTCGAGCAGATCGAGCAGCCGCCCGATGTTGTCGTCGATCGTGGCGCCGCAGCGCAGGTAGTCGCGGACCAGCTTCTGATAGATCTTCCGGCGGGCCGCCGTACGGTCCAGCCCCTCGGTCGTGAAGGGCAGCTCGGGATAGCGGCACCACCACGCCTCGGGATCGCGCGAGGCATTCTCCCACCGCCAGGCCATGTTCTCCAGCTGGCGTCCCTCGAACGTGCGGCCCGACCGCCCGGGGCCGAACTCCATCATGTTCTCGGGTTCGGGGAAGGTCACGCCGTCGTACAGCCGCCGGTTCCGCTCGGGGAAATCCCACGGCTCGTGCGTCGCCTTGAAATGGCAGCACATCAGGAAAGGACGGTCCGGGTCGCGCCCCTCGATCCAGTCGATCGCCTTGTCGGTCACCAGATCGGTCGAGAAGCCCCGCTCCGAGGTCCCGTGCGGCCCCTCCGTGTCGTCGACCCAATCGTCCGCCGTCTTGAACAGCGGATCGACGTACTCGCCCTGGTCGTGGAACACGCAGAACCAGTCGAAGCCCATCGGGCGCTTTTTCAGATGCCACTTGCCGACCAGCGCGGTCTGATAACCCGCCGCGCCGAGGCGCTTGGCGAAGTTGTCGTGCGCCGGATCGAGCGCATCGTCGAGCGTGTAAACCCCGTTGCGGTGGCTGTACTGCCCCGTGAGGATCGTCGCCCGACTGGGCACGGAAATCGAATTGGTGCAGAAGCAGTTGTCCAGCACGCACCCCTCGTCGGCCAGCCGCGCGATGTGCGCATTGCGCACGTAGGGGGCCAGGATACCGCCGTAGATGCCCCAGCTCTGGGCCGTATGGTCGTCGGAGAGGATGAAGAGGATATTGGGCCGGCCGTCGGGCTCTGCCGGCTGCTGCGTCTGCGCCGCAGCCGGCAGAGCGCAGGCCAGTCCGGCCGCTAGTCCGATGGCTCCGTCGCGTCTCATCGCGCCTGCATTTTGCGCAGGAAGCACTCGATCGTGTTCTCCATCAGGCAGCAGATCGTCATGGGGCCGACGCCGCCCGGCACCGGCGTGATGACGGAGGCCTTCGGTTCGACGGCCGCGAAATCGACGTCGCCGCACAGTTTTCCCGTCTCGGGATCGCGGTTGACGCCCACGTCGATCACCACGGCGCCCTCGGCCACCATGTCGGCCGTCACGAACTTCGGACGGCCGATAGCCACCACCAGGATCTCGGCCCCGCGCGTCACCTCGGCCAGATCGCGCGTGCGGCTGTGGGTCACGGTCACCGTCGCGTTCTCGTCGAGCAGCAGCTTCGAGACGGGCAGCCCCACGATGTTGCTGCGGCCGATCACTACGGCCCGCTTGCCCGCGATCTCCACGCCCGCCGTCTTCAGCATCTTGACGATGCCTTTCGGCGTGCAGGGCAGCGTGCAGGGCTGCTTCTGCCACAGCGCCGCCACATTCAGGGGATGGAACCCGTCGACATCCTTCGTCTCGTCGATCGCGGCGATCACCTTCTGCTCGTCGATATGTTTCGGCAGGGGCAGCTGCACCAGAATCCCGTCGACCTCCGGATCGGCATTCAGCCCGGCGATGATGCCGAGCAGCTCCTCCTCGGCGATGGTCGCAGGCTTGCGGATCGTGGTGTTGCGGATGCCCACCTCGGCCGAAGCCTTCGCCTTGCCCGTCACGTAGCTCACGCTGCCGGGATCCTCGCCCACCAGAATCACCGTCAAATGGGGCACGCGCCCGTATTTCGCGCCGAAGGTCGCCACTTCGGCCGCCATGTCGGCCTTGAGTCGGGCCGAAAGTTCTTTTCCGCTAATGATATTCGCCATATGTTATCGTTCGATTGTCCTGTAAAATGCAAATGCGCCCGCACGGCCGCCGCCGGCAGGATGGAACGGCCGCACGCGCCGCGCGGGAACGGCGCCGTTCTCCGTCCGGCCCGCAACAGCCGCAGACTCCGAAAGTGCGGCCGCGGCACATGCGCGCGGCTGCGCCTTCCGGCGCCGGGCGCTACTCGTCCAGCGCCCAGTGGCCGATGTCGTTCCGGTGGAACAGGTTGTCGCACTCAATGCGCGCCACGTCGGCCAGCGCCCGTTCGCGCGCTTCGGCGAGCGTCGCCCCCTTGCCGACCACGAACAGCACGCGGCCGCCGGCCGTCACGACCCGGTCGCCCTCGGTGCGGGTTCCCATGTGGTAGACCGTGCCCTCGACCCGGTCCAGCCCGCCGATCGCATGCCCCTTTTCGTACGCGCCCGGATAACCCTTCGACGCCAGCACGATGCCCAGCGTCGCGAAATCGTGCCACTCCGGCGACGCCTCCCCGCCGTCGGCCACGGCGCAGAAGATGTCGACGATGTCGCTCTTCAGACGCGGCAGCACCACTTCGGTTTCGGGGTCGCCGAAACGGGCGTTGAATTCGATCACCTTGATGCCCTGCGGCGTCTTCATCAGCCCGCCGTAAAGCACCCCTTCGAACGGCACCCCCTCGGCCGCCATCGCCTCGGCGACGGGCCGCATGATCCGTTCCAGCGCATAACGCTCGTCCTCGGCCGTGACGAACGGCAGCGGAGAGTAGGCGCCCATGCCGCCCGTATTGGGGCCTTCGTCGCCGTCGTAGGCGCGCTTATGGTCCTGCGCCAGCACCATGGGCCACACCTTCCGCCCCGAAACGAAGCAGAGCAGCGAGAACTCGGGGCCCGTCAGGAAATCCTCGACGACCACCTTGCCTGCGCCGAACTTGTCGTCGAGCAGCATGTCGCGCAGCGCGGCATCGGCCTCCTCCATCGTCTCGGCGATCACCACGCCCTTGCCGGCGGCCAGTCCGTCGTACTTGAGCACGGCGGGCAGCGGCCGGGCCGCCACGTAGGCCTTCGCCTCGGCATAATCCGTAAAGGCGCGGAACCCCGCCGTCGGAATCCCGTACTTGGCCATCAGCTCCTTGGCGAACTCCTTCGACGATTCGATGCGGGCGGCCGCCTTCGTCGGGCCGAAGATCCGCAGCCCGGCGGCTTTGAACGCGTCGACGACGCCCGCCGCCAACGCCGACTCGGGCCCAACGACCGTCAGATCGACCGCATGCGCAACGGCGAAGTCGCGCAGCCGCTCCACCTCCGTATCCCCGATCGGCACGCACTCGGCCTGCCGTGCGATCCCCGCATTGCCGGGGGCGCAAAAGATTTTCCCGACCCGGGCCGAACGCGACAACGCATCGACGATGGCGTGCTCGCGTCCGCCGGATCCTATAACCAGTACATTCATAAGCTATTATCTCGTAAATTCCATTCTCTGCCGCAGCACCGGGCCGCAGCTTTCATCGCAACGCCGCCGAAGGAGCCCCCTCCCGGCCGAAGCGGGCGGAGATGCCGCACCGACGACGGCCCGGTCCCCGACCATGCAGGGGAAACGTCCGGCGGTCAGTGTTTGAAATGCCGTTCGCCCGTGAAGAGCATGGCGATCCCCTTCTCGTTCGCCTTGGCGATCGACTCCTCGTCGCGAACCGAACCGCCGGGCTGCACGATGGCCGTCACGCCGTACTCGGCCGCCAGCGTCACGCAGTCGTCGAAGGGGAAGAACCCGTCCGACGCCAGGACGAGACCCTCCGTGAAACCGGCCGCACGGGCCTGCTTCAGCGCGATCTCGGCCGAGCCGATGCGGTTCATCTGTCCGGCGCCCACGCCCACGGTCCGACCCTCCTTCACGACGACGATCGCATTGGACTTGACGTGCTTGACGATATGCCAGCCGAAATCGAGATCGGCCATCTGCTCCGCAGCGGGCTGCGTTCGCGTGACGCACATGTCGGCCGCAACGGATTTCGTCGCCACGTCGAGGTCCTGGACCAGCAGGCCGCCGTTGACGCTCACGTACTGCTTGGGGTCCGCGGCGCCCTTCTCCATGTTCACCTCCAGCAGGCGCAGGTTCTTCTTCGTGCAGAGCACCTCCAGCGCCTCCGGCTCGAACTTCGGAGCCATGATGATCTCCAGGAAGATCGGCTTCATCGCCTCGGCCGCCTCGCGCGTCACGGGGCGGTTCGTCGCCACGATGCCGCCGAAGATCGACACCTTGTCGGCCTCGTAGGCCTTCGTCCAGGCGTCCAGCACATCGCGGCCCGTCGCCGCACCGCACGGATTCATGTGCTTCAGCCCCACGCAGAACGGCTCGTCGAACTCGCGGACAATGCACAGCGCGGCATTGGCATCCTGTATGTTATTGTACGACAGTTCCTTGCCGTTGAGCTGACGGGCGAATGCCAGCGAATAGGGCACCTCGGCTCCCTCGCGATAGAAATTCGCCTTCTGGTGCGGATTCTCGCCGTAGCGCAGCGACTGCACCCGGTCGAACTCCAGGAACAGCTTCTCATTCAGTCCGGCCTGCGCACGCATGTACGTGGCGATCATGGCATCGTACTGAGCCGTGTGCGTATAGGCCTTGGCCGAGAGTTTCAGCCGCGTGGCCTTTTCGGTATTGCCGCCGGCCCCGATCTCGGCCAGCACCGTCGCGTAGTCCGCCGGATCGCAGACCACCGTCACGTCGGCCCAGTTCTTGGCGGCCGAGCGCAGCATCGACGGGCCGCCGATGTCGATATTCTCGATGGCGTCCTCCATCTTCACGCCGGGCCGGGCGATCGTCTGCCGGAACGGATAGAGATTCACGCACACCAGGTCGATGAATTCGATTCCGTTCTCCTTCAGCGCCTTCAGATGTTCGGGATCGTCGCGGCGCGCCAGCAGGCCGCCGTGGACCTTGGGATGCAGGGTCTTCACCCGGCCGTCGCAGATCTCGGGAAATCCCGTCACGTCGCTGATGTTGATCGTCTCCACGCCGCTGTCGCGGAGCAGTTTCATCGTACCGCCCGTGGCGATCACCTCCCAGCCCAGGGCCCGCAGTCCCCGGGCGAACTCCACGACACCGGTCTTGTCGCTCACACTGATTAAAGCTCGCATATGTACTCTATTTTATTGATTATTCGATCGTAAAGTTTTCCGAATGGTAGTCCGCATAGGTCCGTCCCTCATGCGCCGTGAAGCGCAGCACACAGTAGTCGGGGTCATCGACGCCCAGCGGATAGTATTCCGTATCGCCCTCGCGCCAGATCAGCCGGCGGCTCGCGGCATCGGTCAGCGTCTCCATCTCGCCGCGCAGCATCACGCCCCGGAACCGCTCTTCGTCGCAGAAGTAGATGCTCGCCCGCGCATCGCGGCGGAAGTGCGCCACGCGCATCGAGCGGGTGTTGGTCGTGAACCAGAAGACGCGCAGCCCCTCGCGCCGGCGCGGCGCCAGCATCGCCTTCATGCAGGGGAATCCCCGCTCGTCCACCGAAGCGACGAATGCCGTCGCCCGGGTATCGATCAGCCGTTCGATGGCCTCGAAATCCATCATCCGATCAGTTTGTCGATGGTTTCTATATAAAGCGGATGCTCCGTGGCGTGCACCAGCGCCTCCAGCTCCGCGAGGTCGTCGCCCTCGTAGGCGAAGGCGCGCTGCGCGATGATCTTCCCGCCGTCGAGCGTCGCGTCGACCCAATGGATCGTCACGCCGTAGACCTTGACGCCGTACTCGAGCGCCTGCTCGATGGCATGCGCCCCCCGGAAAGCCGGCAGCAGCGACGGATGGACATTGATGATCCGTCCGCCGTAGGCCCCAAGCAGCACCTCGCCGCAGATGCGCATGTACCCCGCCAGGCAGACCAGGTCGACGCCCGCCGCATCGAGCGCGCGGACGATCTCCCGCTCGTAGTCCGCCTTCGAGGCGAATTGCTTCGGGGCGAAGACGAACGTGTCGACGCCGTGCCCGGCGGCCCGCTCCACGACCCGCGCTCCGGGTCTGTCGCAGACCAGCAGCACGGTGCGGGCCGCGATCGCGCCCTGCTCGCAGGCCGTGACGATCGCTTCGAAATTGGTGCCGCTGCCGCTGGCGAAGATCGCGATGCGCTTCATCGGATCAGCGGATGACGACACCCTCCGTGTCCGTGACCCGTCCGATGACCGATGCCCGTTCGCCCTGCGCCGCAAGGATGTCGACGGCCCGCTGCGCCTCGTCCGCGCCGAGCGCGATGACCATGCCGATGCCCATGTTGAAGATGTTGAACATCTCGCGGT
>CAOJSG010000021.1 GCA_948442615.1 uncultured Alistipes sp. | reverse complement strand
GTCCAGCACGCCGGCCATGAACTTGGGCTGGTTGGCGATGATGCCGACCGACTGTCCGTTGAAGCGGGCGAAGCAGGTGATGATGTTCTTGGCATAGCCGGCGGCCGACTCCAGATACTCGCCGTTGTCGACGATGGCGCGAATGACTTCGGTCATGTCGTAGGGCTTGTTAGCATTGTCGGGGATGATCTCGTTGAGCGAATCCTCCAGACGCGTCACGGCATCGGTGCAGACGGCCAGCGGAGCATCCTCCATGTTGTTCTGCGGCATGTAGGAGAGCAGCTTCTTGATCAGCTCGATACCCTCCTCTTCGGTCTCGACGGCGAACTGCGCCACGCCCGACTTGGTCGTGTGCATCGTCGCACCGCCCAGCTGCTCCTGCGTCACGTCCTCGCCCGTCACGGTCTTCACGACCTTGGGACCCGTGAGGAACATGTTCGAGGTCTGCTTCTTCATGATGATGAAGTCGGTCAGCGCGGGCGAATAGACGGCGCCGCCGGCGCAGGGGCCGAAGATGGCCGAGATCTGCGGAATGACGCCCGACGACATCACGTTGCGCTGGAAAATGTTGGCATAGCCGGCCAGCGCGTTGACGCCCTCCTGGATGCGCGCGCCGCCCGAGTCGTTCATGCCGATGCAGGGGGCACCGTTGCGCAGGGCCATGTCCATCACCTTGCAGATCTTGTCGGACATCGACAGCGACAGCGAACCGGCCGTCACCGTGAAGTCCTGTGCGAAGACGTAGACCAGGCGGCCGCCGATCGTGCCGTAGCCCGTCACGACGCCGTCGCCGAACGTGTGTTTCTTCTCCATGCCGAAGTCGTAGCAGCGATGGGTCACGAACATGTCGAACTCCTCGAAGCTGCCTTCGTCGAGCAGCATCTGGATGCGCTCGCGGGCGGTATACTTGCCCTTTTCGTGCTGCTTGTCGATCGCCTTCTGACCGCCGCCCATGCGGGCCGTCTCGCGATTCTCGATAAGCTGGTTGATTTTGCCTTGAATATCGCTCATAAAAATTGCTGGTGTTTTGCTGGTTATCGGTCCGCTGCGCTCCGGAGCGGCCCGCACGCCCGATCGGCGCGCAGTCCCGAAGGCGGCGGAACCTCCGTTACTTGTTCTTGTTCTCGCACAGTTCGGTCAGAATGCCCTGCGTCGATTTCGGGTGCAGGAACGCGATGGTCATCCCCTCGGCGCCCTTGCGCGGCGTCTTGTCGATCAGGCGGATACCCTTCGCTTCGGCATCGGCCAGCTGCTCTTCGATATTTTCGCAGGCCAGAGCCATGTGGTGGATGCCGATGCCGCGGTTTTCGATGTACTTGGCGATGGTCGACTCCTCCGAAGTGGGTTCCAGCAGTTCGATCTTCGTCTGCCCCAGCATGAAGAAGGCCGTACGCACCTTCTGATCGGCCACCTCCTCGATGGCGTAGCACTTGAGGCCCAGAACGTTCTCCCAGTAGGGAATCGCTTCGTCGAGACTTTTCACCGCGATGCCGAGATGCTCGATGTGTGATACTTTCATGTCTGATTGATTTAAGTGAGATTGGTATTGTTGTTAAGTCGATTTTCTTTTGCGCACACAAAGATAACGGAGACTTTTAGATTCGCCAAACTTTTCAGGTGGTTTTTTCGCGGTTTTCCAGCACGGATCGGCCTGTCCGGAACGAATAACCGCCCTTTGCCGGAGCGCTCCCGGCAAAGGGCGGTTCGCCCGGAAAAACGGCACGCTCCGCACGGGAGATGCGCCGTCCGCGCCGGGTCACAGCGCCGAATAGATCGCGAGGAGCCGCCGCACGACGGCCTCTTCCGAAAACGCCTCGGCGCGGCGCAGACCGCGCCCATGCAACGCACGGCGGAATCCGGCGTCGCCGTCCAGCCGCCGCAACGCTTCCACCAGCTCGTCGTACGTCTCGGGGCGCACATAGGCGGCCGCGTCGTCCGCCGCCTCGCGATGAAGCGGCAGATCGCTCAGCAGTGACGGCAGTCCGGCCCGCAGCGCCTCAACGATCGGTGCCGCAGGCGCCTCCGCTGAGGCATCGGGCAGGTAGACGAAGCCGTGCGCCAGGCGAAAAAGCGCCGGAAGGTCGGTCGGTTCGGGTTCGTAGAGGAACTCCACGCGCGAAACGGCGCGCGAGGTCCGGAGGCGGGCCAGCAGCCGTTCGGCATAGGGCGTCCTCCGGCCGCACACGACGCACGCCCGGCCGCACCCCGCATCGGCCATCGCCGCGAGCAGCTCAGGCAGATGCCGCCGCGGTTCGGGCGGTCCGACCGTCAGGAGGAATTCGTCCGGCAGCGCATATTTCCGCCGCACGGCATCGAGCGCCGGAGCGTCCGGTTCGGCGGCGGGCGGGCAGACCGTCAGCGGCAGGAAGACCTCGATCCGCTCCGGCCCGATCCCCAGCAGCCGCGCCAACTCGCGCCCCGCCCCGCCGTGCGGCACGATCAGCCGCGCGGCTCCGCGCACCGCGGCCCGGTAGGAATCCAGCACCGCCCGCCGTTCGCGCCGCGAAAAAAGCTCGGGATGACGCAGGCAACCGAGGTTCCGCACCGTCACCACATGCGGCACCCGGCCGCGGCGGCCGTGCCACGGCGCGGTGCCGGAATCGTGATACACGTCCAGATCGTCACGATTGTTGCAGTCGAGCAGGTATTCGTGCTCGGGCGCATGCCGCGAAAGCAATTCGTAGAGCGACTCCGCATAGCTCCCCGACACCGCGACGGGATGCGATTCCAGTCCGATTTTCATGATGACGGATCGAATTATTTGCGTTATATGGTAAAAATTTGTTATCTTCGCTCGTCCAACACAAGGCTCGCCATGAAAAAACTGCTTGCCGTCTGCCTGACGGCGCTCTTCGCAACGACGGCCGCGGCGCAAACCGTGGCATTGGGCGAAAAGGTCCCCGAGCTGAAGTCGGCGGCCTGGCTCGACGGACGCCAGCCGGCGGCGGCGCCGCTGACCTACGTCGAATTCTTCCGGCCGTCGAGCGCCGCGAGCCGGGCCTCGCTGGACGATTTGCAGGCGCTCTCCCGCAAATTCGGCTCCAAACTCCACATCGTCGTCCTCTCGCGGGACAGCGACGAGGAGACCTTGGCACTGCTGCGCCCGTACGTCTCCGACGCCATGAGCGTGGGGCTCGACGCTTCGGGCCGCATCTTCAACGCCTACGGCATCCGCTATGCCCCCTCCGGCGTGCTGGTGGATGCGAAAAAACGGGCCGTATGGATGGGCAACTCGCGCCAGGTCGACGAACCGCTCATCCGCAAATACCTACGATGAATCATGGATTTCACGAAAATCGAACACTACGAAAAGGAGTATGCGGACACGCATCACGACACGGCGCTTAACGTCGCACAAGGCGTTGATAACCAACCGATCGTAAATCCCTACTTCGTGCGGCGCAAGAAGCGGGCGCTTACCACCGGAGAGTATGTCGCCGGCATCCTCGCGGGCAACATCACCGTGCTGTCGCAGGCCATCACGCTCGTCGAATCCGCCAACCCCGAACACTACGCCCAGGCACAGGAGATCATCGAACAGTGTCTGCCGCATGCCGGACGGTCCGTCCGGATCGGCATCACGGGAGTTCCGGGCGCCGGGAAATCGACCTTCATCGAGGCCATCGGGGGCATGGTCACCTCGCTGCGGCACAAGCTGGCGGTGCTGGCGATCGACCCTTCGTCGGAGCGCAGCGGCGGCTCGATCCTCGGCGACAAGACCCGCATGGAGAGCATCTGCCACAACCCCGACGTGTTCATCCGCCCCTCCCCTTCCGCCGGTTCGCTGGGCGGCGTGGCACGCAAGACGCGCGAAACGGTCGTGCTGTGCGAAGCCGCGGGGTTCGACGTGATCTTCATCGAGACGGTGGGCGTAGGCCAGTCGGAGACGGCCGTCCATTCGATGGTCGACCTGTTCATGCTGTTGCAGATCGCCGGAGCCGGCGACGAACTGCAGGGAATCAAGCGTGGCATCATGGAGATGGCCGACCTGATGGTCATCACCAAGGCCGACGGCGAGAACGTGCACCGAGCCGAACTGGCGCGCACGCAGTTCCAGGGCGCCCTGCGGCTCTTCCCGATGCCCGAATCGGGCTGGAAACCCCGGGTGCACACCTCGTCGGCGCTCACGGGCGCAGGGCTGGAGGAGGTCTGGAAGGCCGTGGAGGAGTTCCTCGACCATACGCAGGCCAACGGATTCTTCCGCCACAACCGCAACCGCCAGAACAAATACTGGATGTACGAATCGATCAACGAGGCGCTGCGCAACTCGTTCTACCACAATCCCGCCATCGAAACGGCCATCGAACGGATCGAGACCGACGTGCTGGAAGAGCGCATGAGCTCCTTCATCGGGGCCAAGCGGCTGCTGGACATCTACTTCGGGCACTAAACCCACATACGCGAAAGACAGACCGGAGTCGGGGGGGGGGGGGGGGGGGGGGGGCCCCCCGCGCCCCCCCCCCCCCGCCCTCCCAGCCCCCCCCCCCCCCCCCCCCGCCCCCCCCCCCCGGGGGGCCCCCCCCCCCCCCCCCGCCCGCGGCGGGGGGGGCGCCCCCCCCCCCCCCCCCCCCCGACTCCGGCTTTCAGCACCGCACCGCTCCGGCTGCCCGCCGGACGCCCGGGCTACGAACCTCGGCCCGGACGGTCCGAAGAACGGCGTTTCGGCCCCGCCGGACCGCAGGCCGCGTCACGACCTGTGCTCCAGCCGCATGATCCGGACGGGACATGCAGCGACGCATTTTCCGCACTTTATGCAATCGGGGTCGAGGTAGCCGGCCTCTTCGCCGCGGCTCTCGTACGGGGTCAGCTGCATGGGGCATACGCGCGCGCAGCTCAGGCACTTCATCCGGCAGGTATCGGCCACATGGATGTTGACGAATCCGTCGGGCAGAGGAGCCTTCGCGGGCGACGCCCACGACGAGAGGGTTCCCATCGGGCAGAAGGAGCACCACGTCCTCGGAGCGTAGACGAACGACAGGACCACGCCGACGACGGTCGTCGCCAAGATCACGGTCCAGAACACGCGCCCCACGGCGCGCCAGTCGCCCCATGCGAAATACATCTGCACCCCGAACATCGCGAAGATGAACATCACCATGAACAGCCGGAATCCGAACGTGCGGACAAACCCGGGGATCGGGCGGTGGGGCGAATACTTCGCAAGCACGCGGTCGTAGAGACTGCCGCGCGGGCAGGCGTTACCGCACCACCACCGTCCGCGTTTCACGGCAAATGCGACCGGAGCGATCATGCAGATCAGCGCCAGGATCCCTATGACGGGATAGAAAGCCCCCACGACCAGATATGCCAGCAGGATCCAGTAGAGCGCACGGCCCTTCGTAGGGAAAAATCGGTGAAATCGTTTGTTCGCCATCTCGTTCTGAATTTTCTTTGCGACAAAAGTACGGTTTTAATAATAGATATACGACTGATTTTTTCTATCTTCGCATCGATTTAAATCTATCGAACAGGTATGACGCTCCATCAGCTCGAATACATAATCGCCATCGACCGGCACAGGAATTTCGCCAAAGCCGCGGCCGAACTCGGCATCACGCAGCCGACGCTCAGCTCGCTCCTCCAGAAGCTCGAGAACGAACTCGACGTGCGGATATTCGAACGGTCCAACAAACACGTACGCCCCACGGCGATCGGACAGAAGATCCTGCTCCAGGCCGCGAAGACCGTGACCGAAGCGGATCGCATCGCGGAGCTCGTGGCGGAGGAGAAAGGGATGGTGGCCGGCACGCTCGATCTGTCGGTGGGCCCCACCGTCGCGCCGTACATACTCCCCCGCTTCATAAAGACGTACACCCGCATGTTCCCCGATGTCCGGCTCTCCATCGCGGAGATGAAAGCCGAAGCGATGCTGGATGCCGTGCATACGGGACGGCTCGACGCGGGGATCGCTTCGGGCGGCAGGTCGCACGACGGCATCCTGGAGATCCCGCTGTACACGGAGCCGTTCTGGGTGTACATCGCCGAAAGCTGCTGGCGCAAGCTGCCGGTGTTCAGGCCCGAAAACCTCGAACACGAACAGATGTGGGTGATGAAGGAGTCGCAATGCCTGCGCGACAGCGCCTTCAGTTTCTGCAAGGCGCGCGGCGTCGGCAGACGCATTTACGAGGCGGGAAGCATCGGAACGCTGGTACGCATCGTGGACGAAAACGGCGGGTTCACCATAATTCCCGAAATGCACCTGCCCCTGCTCACCGACAGGCAGCGCGAAAACGTACGTCGCATAGAGGGCGGCTACAGGTCGCAGCGACGCGTATCGATCTACATACGCGAAGATTTCGTGAGAGAGCGCCTGCTCAACAGCATCGCGGAGACGCTCGTTTCGATCGTCCCGAAAAATTTCTTCGACGAGCGCATACTCAAATACGGCATACGGCTGTGACATCGTCCCGCAGGCGCTTCGGCCGCACGGTCCGGCGATCGGCCGCCGCCCGAGGCGGTCCGGAGGGGCCGGCTCCCGGAACCGGGAATCACCGGCTCCCGGTCGCGGTCCTGCTCACGACCCAGATGCTCACCTCGTACAGCAGCCACATCGGCAAGGCGACGAGCGACAGCGTGAAGACGTCCGACGTCGGCGTGATGATGGCCGCCACGACGAGAATGACCACAACGGCATGCTTCCGGTAGCGGCGCATGAAGCCGGCCGAGAGGAAGCCCAGTTTGGCGAAGAGCCACGAGAGGATCGGGATCTCGAAGACCAGCCCCATCGCCAGCCCCATCGCCAGCGACATGGTCATCAGCGTCGAGATGTAGGATTGCAGCGAGATCATGTTCTCCACCTCGCCGCTGACCTGATAGGTCCCCAGGAAGCGGAACGTCAGCGGGAAGATCAGGAAGTAGCTGACCGCCACGCCCAGCAGAAACATGGCATAACCGCCCCCGACGACCCGCACGACATACTTCCGCTCGTCGGCGTACAACGCCGGCGACACGAACCGGAACAATGAAGCCCGACCGCTTCCTCTCGGGCTTCCGCACCGAGGCGGGGCTGGAAACGGCCGTTCCCCGCTACGGAGGATGGGAAAACTCGGGCGCTTCGGGCCACGCTTTCGGGCATTACCTTTCGGCTCTGTCGATGATGTACGCCTCCACGGGCGACCGGGCCCTGCTGGACAGGATCGACTACTGCGTCGACGCTTTGGATGAATGCCAGCGGACGGAGGGCACCGGCCTGCTGGCCGGCTTCGAACGCAGCCGCGAGCTCTTCGCCGAATTGCAGCGCGGCGACATCCGGTCGCAAGGATTCGACCTGAACGGCGGCTGGGTGCCCTTCTATACGCTGCACAAGGAGTTCGCCGGGCTGGTGGACATCTGCCGGCATACGCCCAACCGCAAAGCGCTGTCCGTGCTGGTCCGCCTCGCCGATTGGCTCGACGGCCTGGTCGCCGGACTCTCGGACGAGCAGATGGCCCGGATCCTGGTATGCGAACACGGCGGCATGACCGAAGCGCTGGCCGACGTCTACGCGCTGACCGGCGAACGGAAATACCTCGACCTGGCGCAGCGTTTCGACCATCGCGCCTTTCTGCGGCCGCTGGCCGCCGGGCAGGATTCGCTGCCGGGGCATCACGGGAACATGGAGATTCCGAAGGTCGTAGGAGCCATCCGCGAACTACGAATGCACGGGCGACGAACGCTACCGCCGCATCGCAGCGTTCTTCTGGAACCGGGTCGTGAACCACCACTCCTATGCGATCGGCGGAAACACCGAGCATGAGCATTTCGGAGCGCCCGACATGCTGGCCAACCGGCTTTCGGAAGGGACGTGCGAGACCTGCAACACCTACAACATGCTCAAACTCACCCGCCACCTTTTCCAGGCGGATCCCAGCTCCCGCTATGCGGATTACTACGAACGGGCGCTTTACAACCAGATTCTGGCGTCGCAGAACCCCGACGACGGCATGGTTTGCTACATGTCTCCGATGGGATCGGGCAGCCGCAAGACTTTCAGCCTGCCGTTCGATTCGTTCTGGTGCTGCGTGGGCACGGGAATGGAGAACCACGCCCGCTACGGAGAGTTCATCTATTTTACCGACGGCGGCAGCGACGTGTTCGTGAATCTTTACATCCCCTCGACGTTCGACTGGGAGGCGCAAGGCACGAAGCTGGAACAAAAGACGGAGTTCCCGTATTCGGACGACGTACGGCTCCGGATTTCGACGGCCCGGCCACGGCGGTTCGCGCTGCATCTCCGGCGCCCGGCCTGGGCCGGCGGCTGCGAAATATCGGTCAACGGGCGCCCGGTGAAGAGCGCGACGGACGAGACGGGATACATCCGGATCGACCGCAAATGGCACGACAACGACGAGGTGCGTCTCGTGGTGAAGCAGACGCTCCGGTCCGAAGCGATTCCGGGCGATTCGACCCAGCGGGCCTATCTGTACGGCCCGGTCGTGCTCGGCACCGCACTGGCGGAGGAGGAGGCCGTGCCGGTGATCGTGGCCGACGGGATGGCCGATGCCGCTGCGCAGATCGAGTGCACCGATCCGGCGAGATTGCGCTTCAGAACCCGGACGGCCCAGCCCGCACAAAAAGAGCTGATCCCCTATTTCGAAATCGGCGGGCGCCGCATGGCGGTCTATTTCCGGCACTTCCCCACGGCGGCATGGCAGGAGCGGCTGGCGGAGCTGCGGATGCGCGAAGACCGGGAGGCCTGGTTGCGCGAGCACACCGTTTCGCAGTTCACGCCCGGAGAGATGCAGCCCGAACGCGACCACAATTTCTGCGGCGAGAAGACGCAGCCCCACGAGTTCGAGGGGCGCAAATACCGGGAGTCGTCCGGCGGATGGTTCTCGTTCGACATGGACGTGGATCCCGCCCGTCCCAACACGCTTTACTGCACGTATTGGGGAAACCGCTTCTACAACCATTCGTTCGACATCGAGGTGAACGGCGTAAAAATCGGGTTCGAAAACATCCACAACTGGGGGCCCCGCTACATCGAGCGCAGCTACCGGATTCCCGAAGAGCTGACTTCCGGGCAGGAACGGGTGACCGTAACGCTCAGGGCGATCCGCGAGGACGCCGTAGCCGGACCGCTATTCGACTGCCGGGTCATGCGGTAGCATGCGGCTTGCGCAAAACGGGCGGCGGAAGAGCACGGACTCCGATGGGCGATCCCGCTCTCCCGGGGAACGCCGAGGCGCGAAGAGGATCCGACTCGATGCTTCCCGGAGACCGTTATCTCGAAACGGCGGGTCGCGGATCCTGCAAGGCTTTTGCGAGGCATATCCAACCGGGAGGTTCTCCCTTAACGTTTCACGGCGCGATCGGAAAATCGCGCCGTGGAACGTTGAAAACTATATCGCATCAGTACTCCTCCTCGTTGAAGAAGAAATCGTCTTTCGAGGGGTAGTCGGGCCAGATGTCCTCGATCGACTCGTAGATTTCGCCTTCGTCCTCTATCTCCTGCAGATTCTCCAGCACCTCGAGCGGCGCACCCGACCGTACCGCATAGTCGATCAGCTCCTCTTTCGTCGCGGGCCAGGGTGCATCTTCCAACTTCGATGCCAGTTCAAGCGTCCAATACATATCCGTCAAAGTTTTAAGTTTTCGTTACGATCCGATACCGCCTCCTTTGTCCGCGGAACGATATTCCCGGTAACGATTTGCAAAAGTATAAAAAAAACGAAAAAAACAAAGAAAAATCGCATCGAACGCTCGGCCCGTCCGTCATCCCCGCATCCGAACGCCCCGTCACGGTTCCCACAGCGTCTCCTCCACGCCGTAATGCAGCGTGAGCAGACGCCCGAGCAGATAGAAATAGTCCGACAGCCGGTTCAGGTAGGCGAGCGATTCCGCATCGGTCCCGTATTTCGCGTCGGCGCGCAACGCCGCCCGTTCGGCCCTGCGGCAGACCGTGCGGCAGACATGGCTCATCGACACGGCCGGATGGCCGCCCGGAACGGTGAAACGCGCGATTTCGGGCACCACGGCCTGCATGGCGTCGATCCGCCGCTCGAGCCATCCGACGGCCTCGGGGTCGAGCGGCGCGACCTTGTCCGCCCCCTCGCTGCCCGCGGCCAGGAGCGCCGCGACGGTCATCAGCCGGCATTCGATCCGGTTCAGTTCGTCGACCTGCGGCGCAAGGACCGCCTCCGACCGCAGCGTATCGCCCAGCAGCGCCGTGAAAGCCATCAGCTCGTCGACCGTGCCGTAAGCCTCCACGCGTTCGTCGGTCTTGAAGACGCGCTCGCCGCCCACCAGCGAGGTGGTCCCTTTATCTCCGGTTCTGGTATATACTTTCATATGCGAAAATGTTGTTTCGGCAGTCCGTTGTTGAAGAGCAGCAGGTAGGCCCGCTTGTCCACCGATGTGGAGGGATGCGCCTGCACGAGCGCACTGCACAACGCCGCCCGCGCACCCGCCTCGAAAGGCGCCAGCAGAACGACCGTACTCCCCCGCTGCCGCGCCGCCCGGACCAACTCCCGCGTCTCCGTCTCGGAGGGTTCGCACGTGACGACGCACAGATCGGCATCCGCACGATTCAGGCCAAAGTCGGCATATCCGCAATGCAGCGCCAGATTCTGCAACTCCACGGCCCGTCTGCGCGACACGCCGGCCGCCAGCAGCGCGTCGTAGAGCGCATGCCCGCCCGGCAGCAGTTCGCGCCGCATGAACACCTCCCGCACCAGATCGTAGACGAAAGGCGAATGCACGCCGTGTCCGCGGAAATAGCGCACGCGCGCGAGGCGGCTGCCGAGCCGCCTCATGCCGCCGGAGAGTCCTCCGCCCAGTCTGCGTCCGCCGATCTTCATCCGCCCCGGCTATTTTTTGAGCATACCCGCCAGACGCCCCGTGGAGAAGGCGATCTGGAGGTTGTAACCGCCCGTATTGGCATCCAGATCGAGTACCTCGCCGGCGAAATAGAGCCCCGGCACCTTGGTCGATTCCATCGTATAGGGGTTGACCTCGTCGCAGCTCACGCCGCCCGCCGTGACCACGGCGTATTCGAACGGCGCATAGTCCGTCACGGGGAACACCCACCCCTTCAGCACCTTCACGAGCCGTTCGAAGACCGGTTCGGCGACCTTGCTCAGGTAGGTCTTCGAATGGACGTCGAGTTCGTAGGCCAGCGGCATGACCAGCTGCTTGGGCACCAGCTTGCGCAGCAGTTCGAACAGGAACTCCGTGGGGGCCAGCTCCTCCGTCTCGCGGCGGATGCGGTCGCGCAGCTGCTCTTCGCTGAGCGCCGGCTTGAGGTCGAGCACCAGCTTCACGCGCCGGCCGTCGATCAGCGCATCCACCGCATCGCGGCTCACGCGCAGCGCCACGGCGCCCTCGATGCCGCGCTCCGAGAATCCGAGTTCGCCGAACTCCTCGCGCACGGGCTCGTTGTCCACGAAGAGCGTCGCCCGCACGTTGCGCAGCTTCGCGCCGCACAGATGGCCGAACTGCGCGTGCGACGACACGAGCGGCGTGAGCGACGGACGCACCGGTTCGATACGGTGCCCCAGGTCGGCGGCGAAGGCGTATCCGTCGCCCGCGGAGCCCGTGGCGGGATAGGAGAGGCCGCCCGTGGCGACGATGACCGCCGGGCACTCCTCCTTGCGCACGAAGCCGCGCTTGTTGACGTAGCGCACGCCGAACACCTTGCCGCACACGGTCATGATCTCCGTGACGCGCGTATCGTAGAGGATCTTCACGCCGTTCTCCACGCAGAACTCCAGCAGCGCATTGGCGATGTCCCACGCCTTGCCGCTCCTGGGGAAGACACGTTCGCCGCGCTCGATGTCGAGCTTCACGCCCATGCGTTCGAAAAAGCGGATCGTCGCCCGGTTGTCGAACCCGGCGAAGGCCTGACGGAGGAATTCGGCGTTGGTGCGCACCTGCGAGGCGAACTCCTCGGCCGGACGGGCGTTGGTGACGTTGCAGCGCCCCTTGCCCGTGATCCGCACCTTGCGGCCCGACTTCTCCATCTTCTCGATCAGCAGGACCCGTTTGCCGCTGCGTGCGGCCGTACCGGCGGCCATCATGCCCGCCGCCCCCGCGCCCACGACGATCACGTCGTAGCCGCCGGCGACTTTTTCTTCATTCTGTTCCATACGGATGCAAAGATAGCGAAATAAACAGAGAAATGCGAAAAAAACGCAGTCCGGCACGCTCCGGGCAGCCGTCCGAGCCCCGCGGAGCGGCCCGGCGGCCGCCGGCCGCCGCACACGGAAGCGCACCCGGAAAAACCCGTCCCGCGAAAAGAAACATAAATGCGTTTTAATTTTTCATTCTTGATTTTTAATCGTACTTTTGCGGCCGTTACAAACGTTCTATCGATTATGTTGAGCAGAAGATTACTTCGCATAAAGGTCGTCAAGGCGCTGTTCGCCCATCTGAAATCGGAGGCGGACAATATGATCGCTTCGGAAAAGAATCTGATGGCCTCGGTCGACAAGGCCTACGATCTCTATTTCCAGATGCTGGCCCTCCCCGTCGAACTGGTACGCTACGCCGAACAGCGGCAGCAGATCGCCCGACAGAAGAAACTGCCCACCTACGAAGATCTTCATCCCAACACCAAATTCGTGGACAACGCCGTGATCCGCATCCTCGCCGAGAGCGATTCGGTGAACGACCACCTCGCGGCGCGCAAACTGGGCTGGAGCCAGTATCCCGACTTGATCCGCACGCTCTACACGCAGCTCTGCGAGAGCGATTATTACAAGGAGTACATGCTCGGCGGCACGCGGTCGTTCGCCGAAGACAAGAAGTTCGTCGAGGATTTCTTCAAGGAGATGCAGAGCTGCGATGCGCTGGACGACGTGCTGGAGGAGATGTCGATCCTCTGGAGCGACGACCTCTGCTACATCGTCATGATGATCCTGCGCACGCTGTCCAACCTGCGGTCATCGCACACCGAACTGCGCACCATGTCGAAGTTCAAGAGCGGCGAAGACCCCGAATTCGTCAAGACGCTCTTCGAAAAAAGCCTGGTCAACTATCGTTCGAACATCGACTACATCGAGAAATTCACCCGCAACTGGGACGTCGAACGCATCGTCTTCATGGACAACCTGATCATCGTCACGGCCATGACCGAGCTGACGACCTTTCCGGCCATCCCGGTGAAGGTGACGCTCGACGAGTACATCGAGATCTCGAAGGCCTACTCCACGCCGGGCAGCAGCACATTCGTCAACGGCGTGCTGGACAAGATCGTAGAATCGCTCACCGCCGAAGGTCGCATCCGCAAGGCGGGCCGCGGCCTGATCTGACGGACCGATGCTCCGCCGCCTGCTCCCGGCAGCCGCCGCACTACTCCTCGCCGCACTCCTCGCCGCCTGCGGACACGCCTCCCGGCCCGCCGCCGTTGCGGCCACGGGCCGGATTATCCCCGTTTCGGACACGATCGACGGCGCGGAAAACGCCGATACCCTGCGATTCGGACGGCTCGGTTCGGGCGAGATCGCGGTGATGCGCTTCGTCCTGCACAACGTCGCCCGGCGGCCGCTGCGCATCGTCTCGTACGAGCGCTCGTGCGGCTGCCTCTCGCTCGACTATGACGATCAGCCGATTATGCCCGACGAGAAACGACCCGTCGCGCTCACGTTCGACACCCGGGGCGAATGGGGCTGGCAGTTCAAGCTCGTGGAGATCCGGTTCGACGGGCTTCCCCGTCCGACAAGGATTTTCGCCGAGGCGGAAATACACTGACGATCCGGAAGTTACGGAATCGAATGGCCGGCGGTTCCCGCCGTGTGCGCCCGTGCCGCACCCCTCGCGGGCCACGGCCCGGCCCGGAGCCGGTGCTCTCCGGCTTGCCGAGAGGCGCGCCGGACGAAGAGCGGCGCAGGGCGTATTGGAATTCCCGGAATAATCCCTATATTTGTACCGCGAAGCCGACCGCACACCGACCGTCGGGCGCCGGCACCGGTTCATCCGGCCGCACGGGCTCCGCGGCGCAAGAGGCGCGCGGCAAGCGACAAACACTTTAAAAGCGAACAGAAAATGCTCAACTTCCTTCAGCAGGCCGCAGCAGTCGCTGCGGACGCACAACCGGAACCCTCGTTTCTGATGAAAAACGGCGGTCTCATCATGATCGGTATGATGGTGCTCGTACTGTGGCTGTTCATGTGGCGTCCGGAATCGAAGCGCCGCAAACAGATGCAGGAGTTCCGCAACAACCTGAAAAAAGGCGACAAGATCATCACGGCCGGCGGCATCTACGGCACGGTGAAAGAGATCAAGGAGACCTCGCTTCTGATCGAGGTCGACAGCAACGTGACGCTGCGCATCGACAAGAACATGGTCGTAGCCGACAATTCGGACCTGCAGCAGAAATAGCCGCTCGCCCGGAAAAGAGAAACAGGGACTTTCGGACGAGTCCCGAAATGGAAATCGCCCCTGCCGAGCAGTTCTCGGCAGGGGCGAAATCGTCCGAACCCGACAAGGATAAGGCGGCGGCCCCTGCGGGGCCGGTCGGTTCTACCGGACATACGTCGGCACAACTCCCACCCACCCCCGCCCCGTCGGTCGGACCCCGGCGCAGACCGACACGACATCCCGCCGCCGGGCAGCCCGCAACACAACTCACCCACACCCGCCCCGTCGATCGGACCCCGGCGCAGGCCCGAAACGATACGGAACCTCGCCGCACCGCGCGCTTTTCCATTTATTTTTGTTATTTTTGTCCGTATGAAACTGACGTTTTTGGGAACCGGAACCTCGCAGGGAGTCCCCGTCATCGGCTGCCGCTGCCCGGTATGCCTTTCGACCGACCCGCGCGACAACCGGCTGCGCACCTCGGCGCTGATCGAAACCGGCCGTACGCGGCTCGCGATCGACGCCGGGCCCGACTTCCGCTGCCAGATGCTCCGCGCGGGCGTCCGGCACCTCGACGCCATTCTGCTGACCCACGAACACAAGGACCACATCGGCGGCATCGACGACGTGCGGGCCTTCAACTTCGTGGACTACCCGCCCACGATCCGGCGGATCGACATCTACGCGACGGCCCTCACGGCCGCGCGCGTACGCCGGGATTTCGACTACGCCTTCGCGACGGACAAATACCGCGGCGTACCCGAAATCATGCTGCACGAGATCGACCCCGCCCGCCCGTTCCGCGTGGGCGATGCGGAGATCGTCCCCGTGTCGGGCAGCCACTCCGACCGCTTCCGGGTGACAGGCTACCGCATGGGAGGCCTGGCCTATCTGACCGACTTCAAACGGATCGAACCGCAGGAGGAGGAGAAGCTACGCGGGCTGGACGTACTGGTTATCAACGCCCTGCGTTTCAAGGAGCACGACTCGCACTTCAACGTGCACGAGGCGCTGGCGCTGATCGGCCGCCTGCGGCCCCGCGAAGCCTACCTCACGCACATGTCCCACGAAATCGGGCTGCACGCCCGGACGGAGCCGACGCTCCCGCCCCATGTGCACATGGCCTACGACGGATTGGAAATCACTATCAACGAATCGCATAACGCATGAAAACATTCAGGGATAAAGTCGTCATCGTGACGGGCGCCTCGTCGGGAATCGGCGAGGGACTGGCCCGCGAATTCGCAGCCCGGGGCGCGAAAGTGGTCCTGGGGGCGCGCAGCCTGCAAAAACTGGAGGCGATCGCCGCGGAGATCCGCGCGCGGGGCGGCACGGCGGCCTGCTGCGCCTGCGACGTGGTCGAGCCCGACGACTGCCGCCGGCTGGTCGACACCGCCGTGCAGACGTTCGGCGGCCTCGACGTGCTGGTCTGCAACGCGGGTCTTTCGATGCGCGCGCTGTTCGACGACGTGGACCTGGCGGTGCTCCACCGGCTGATGGACGTCAACTTCTGGGGCACGGTCAACTGCTGCAAGTTCGCGCTGCCCCACCTCCAGGCCTCGAAGGGGTCGATCGTGGGGATCTCGTCGGTCGCGGGGCTGCACGGCCTGCCGGGCCGCACGGGCTACTCGGCTTCGAAATACGCGATGACGGGCTTCCTGGAGACGCTGCGCATCGAGAATCTCAAGAAGGGGCTGCACGTGATGGTCGCCTGCCCGGGATTCACCGCCTCGAACGTCCGCTTCGCCGCGCTCACGGCCGACGGTTCGTCGCAGGGCGAGACGCCGCGCGACGAGGGTAAGATGATGACGCCCGAGCAGGTGGCGCGCATCGTCGCACGCGGCATCCTCCGGCGCAAACGGCTCTGCCTGATGGAGGCCGAAGGACGCGCCACGCACTTCGTCAAGAAATTCGCACCGGGATTCCTCGACCGGATGTTCTATCTGGTGATGTCGAAGGAGCCGGACAGCCCGCTGAAATAGCGTCCCGCCGGCAGGACCGGCTGCGGCATGCCGCAGCCGGTCCTGCGGAATTTCCCGCACGGCCGGGGGAGGGTCTCCGGCCGCAGAATGCAGCGCCGGAAATAATGCTGCGAACGCCGCCATTTTTTCGGCGGGAAATTGCAGATTACGATTTTTTACCTATCTTTGCAACGCTTTCGAGCGACGGATTGAGCTATGGTGTAACGGTAACACAGCAGATTTTGGTTCTGTCGTTCCTGGTTCGAATCCAGGTAGCTCAACTCCTCTGGCCCGGCGCATCGCACGGCCGGATCCGCAAACAGAGAAAGGCTGTCCGATCCGTCGCGACAGCCTTTTTTCCGTTCCGTTCCGCCCCGCCTCCTCGCCGTCCCACCGCCCGCCGAAGCCGGCCTCCATGCCGGATCATGATCCGGCGAAGCGTCCGACGCGGCGCACAGCAGCCCGGAACGGTCCCGCACAGGCCGCCGGACGGGACGAAAAAAAATCGTCCCGCCTTTCGGAAAGACGGGACGACGCAGGATGACGAACGGATCAGCGTCCGATCTTCTTTTCGATGCGTTCGGCCGTATCGGTCACATTCCGTTCGACCGTGCGCACGGCTTTCGACGCGCCTTGTTTCGCATGCTCCTTCAGATCCTGTCCCTTCTCCTTGAGACGGTCGGTCGCATGGTCGATCTTGTCCGACAGGCGATCCGCCTGTTTCTTCGCGCGCTCGGCAGTCCTGTCAATCGCGGAATCGATACGATTTTTGTCCATAGCCGTTCCGAGTCAGTTTTTGGCGTTCTTGCGACGCGTGAATGCACTGACGATCAGCAGCAGTACGACCGCTCCGACCACCGCGGCGATCAGGCTGCCGACGATCCCCACGGCGGCCAGCCCCAGCCACGAGAAGATCCAGCCGCCGAGCAGACCGCCCACGATACCGACGATGAGATTGAGCACCAGCCCCGATCCGTTGCCCTTGACAATGAGACTGGCGATCCAACCGGCCACCAGACCTATGAGCAAATACCACAAAAAATTCATACCCTTTCGTTTTTGGTTATCACGAAAGGGCATTTGCAAATACCGTTCCTAATCTCCGGCGGTCAGCGCATCAATTTCAGTGCCCGGGCCAACTGGTCGGGGCACGAAGTCCCCTTTCCCCGGCAATCGATCCCCTCCAGACGGGCGATCGCCTCCTCGACGCGCATCCCGCGCACGAGCGCCGCGATGCCCTGCGTGTTGCCGTGACAACCGCCCGTGAAGACCACTTCGCGAATCGTGTCGCCGTCGAGGCGAATATCGATCCTGCGGGAACAGGTGCCCTGGGGCTGGAATACGAGCGACTCTTTCATGGCTGCAAACTGTTTTTCTGTTCAGACGGAACGGCCCGCCGGATGCCGGGTCCGGCCGTTCCGTCGGCAAAGATAGAAAAAATTCCGCGACCCGGACCGAAGATCTCCTTTTCCGGCCGTTTTTCCGCATCGCCCTACCCCGGCCGGCGCATTCCGGGACGAAACTCATCCTCCCGGCCGGTGCTCCGGCTCCGAACAGCCCCTTGCAGGCCCTGTCGCACCCACGGCACCCCGCCCGCCGACGTGCGGGGACCGGCATCCGCATAGCAGGCCCGACTATCCGGGCGGCGCATCCGGCATCCGGACAGCACGTCCGGCCGGCGCCCGGGCCGTGCAGCGCGAAAATGCCCCCGGAAACAGGGCGAACCTCCCGATTGTTGTCGCTTTTATCCGGAACTTGTGTATCTTTGTCCCCGCCATGAACATGAACCGCGAAATACTGCGCATCGCCCTGCCCAACATCGTCTCGAACATCACCGTGCCGCTGATGGGCATCGTCTCGACCGCCATAGCGGGCCACTGGGGCGACGATTCGGCCGCATCGATCGGCGCGCTGGCCATCGGCGTGTCGATCTTCAACTTCATCTACTGGAACTGCTCGTTCGTGCGGATGGGCACGAGCGGTCTGACGGCACAGGCCTTCGGCGCCGCGGACTGGCGCGAATGCACCCGCATGCTGGCGCGGGCGATGGCCGTGGCGCTCGTCATGGGAGTCGCAGTGCTCCTGCTGCAATATCCGCTGGGCGAGGCGGCCCTGTGGGCCATGAAGGGCGGCGAAATGACTCGCGCCTACTTCTACGCCCGCATATGGGCCGTACCGGCCGGCATCCTGCTGTTCGGGTTCAACGGCTGGTTCACCGGGATGCAGAACGCCGTCATCCCCATGTGCACGGCCATCGCGGTGAACATCGTGCACATCCTTTGCAGCCTGTGGTTCGCCTTCCGGCTCGACATGGGCATCGTCGGCATCGCCTACGGCTCGGTGATCGCCCAATGGACGGGCGTCGCGCTCTCGGTCGTGCTGCTGATCGTGCGTTTCCGCAAAAGGCTGACCCCGATCGCCTGGTCGGAGGTCGTCGATCTCGGACCGCTGCGCAACTTCTTCCGCATCAACCGCGACATCATCCTGCGCACGCTGTGCCTCGTGGCGGTCTACACCTTCTTCACGGGCGCCTCGGCCCGCATGGACGACCCCTCGCTGCTGGCCGTCAACACGCTGCTGCTCCAGCTCTTCACGCTCTTTTCCTACATGAACGACGGCTTCGCCTTCGCCGCCGAGGCGCTCACGGGCCGCTTCATCGGGGCGCGCGACGGCGCGTCGCTGCGCCGCTGTCTGAAGGGGTGCATCGCCTGGGGTACGGCCGTATCGGTTCTGTTCGTCGGCATCTACCTCGGCTGGTGGCGCGAGCTGGTCGGCCTGTTCGTCGACCGCGAGGCGCACGATGCCGCCGCGATCGTGGCGCTGGCCGGCCGCTACATCGTCTGGATCATCCTCATACCCGTCGCCAGCGCCATGCCCTTCATCATGGACGGCATCATGGTGGGCGCCACGCAGACGCGCATCATGCGCAATTCGATGGGCTGGGCCACGGCCGCCTACTTCACCATCTACTACGCAGGCTACCCGCTGATCGGCAACAACGCCCTGTGGTTGGCCTTCACGCTCTACATGTTCCTGCGCGGGGTCGTACAGTACCTGATGACCGACCGGCTGCGCAGAATTTACGCCGCGGCCGAAGCGTAACCCGCGTCCGCGCACCGGAAAGCCGTGCACCGCGAATGTCCGGCCGCACGCTGCGAACCGCCGGAAAACCGCGCCGGCATCCGGCCCCGCAGCTCCGACAGCCGCACGCTCCGGCAGCCGCACGCTCCGGCAGTCCCGCACGCTCCGACAGTCCCGCACGCACGAAGACGGCCGGGCCCGGAGCCTTCCCGTCGTGAATTCCCGCCCTGCACGGCCGCCGTTACGAACGAAGCGGGTGTCCGGAGACCCCGGACACCCGCTTTTCCATACGACGGTCACCCGTCCGACCGATCGGGCGTTACTCGCCTTTGGCCTGCTTGAACAGCTCGTTGTACTTGTTGTAGAGATCCATCATCCCCGCCTCGTCGCGCAGACGGAAGCAGATCGACTTGAGGAAATCGAGCGTATTGACATCCTCGGGTTTGATCTCGTGCGCCTTCTCGAACCAGGGAATCGCCGACATGTAAACCTCGTTCACCGACTTCAGATCGGCATCGTAGGCGGCCTGGCTGCTGTACTGCTTCTGGTTCATCTCCGTATTGAGCGCATCGCCCTTGATGGCGATGAACGCACCCACGCAGTAGTTGCCCTCGAACAGCTGGGGAGCCAGCTCGGCGACCTTCTTGAACGAAGCGATCGCCTCGTCGTAGTTCTTCAGCGCGTTGAAGATCCGGCCGCGGCCGAACCACAGGTCGATGTTCTGCGGATTCTCCTCGATCGCCTTGTCGATCATCGTCACCAGGTCGGCCGGATCGCCCACGCCCTCCTCCGAGGTGTAGAGCTGCATCAGACCGTCCAGAATGCGCTCGTTCTTCAGGAACTTCTCGATGCCCGTCAGCAGCACCTCCTTCGCCTTCATCACATTGGCGGGATCCTGGTCTTTCTGACCGTAGTAGCAGTGATAGAGGTAGTAGTAGATATTGCCCTCCTCGTCGGCATAGCCCAGATCGAGCGCCTTCTGCAGCTCGACGGCGCCGTCGACGAATGCGGCCGGATCCTGGCTCCCGTTCACGGTCTGGAGGTAACCCGCATAGTAGAGCAGCGCGGGATCGGCCTCGCCGTAAGCCGGGCTGGACTGGATCTCGTAAGCCTGCTTGTAGGCCTCGGCCGAAGTCTTGTACTCGCCCGTCTCCAGACCCACGTTGCCCAGCTGCGAGCAGTAGTCGCTCAGCTGCTTCAGACCTGCTTTCACCTTATCGGCCGTCTTGGGATCGAGTTCGTAAGCCTTGTTGTAGGCCTCGAGCGCCTTGCCGACGGCATCGGGCATCACCTCGCGGGTCTGCTTCCACGTGGCGACCTTGTCGTCGCGCAGATAGACCGTCACATAGGGATAGACCAGCGCCTTGTAGGGAACATCCAGCAGCGTCACCTCCTCGGTCGATGCGGGATCGCCCATGGCCATCTTGAGCATGATCATGTCCACGCCCACGAACAGGCTCTTGGTCGGCTCCTGCGCCGCCTCGTAGAAAGCCTTGCCGCGGTTGAGCCACGTGGCGGCCTTGACCGACTTCTTGGCATCGGCGATGTCGGCGTCGCTCTTTTCGATCTTCGACCGCAGAGCCGCTTCGTTCACCTTCTGCGCCTGCGCGGCGGGTGCCGCAGCGAGCAGCAGCGCGATGGCTGCAAATAACATTTTTTTCATACGTGCTATAAATTTTAAGGTTATTTCCTAATTTCCTACTCTTCCGCCGGAGCATCCGTCCCGGCCAGCGCGGCACCTTCGTTCGCTCCGGCATCGGGAGCCTCCGCCGGCACCGGCGTTTCGGCCTGCTCGTCCTCCTCGGCGGCGGCCGGCACGGCCATCACCGAAGCGATCGCGTCGCCCTCGCGCAGGTTAATGATCCTCACGCCCTGCGTGGCGCGGCCCGCCACGCGGATCTGCGACACGGCCGTACGGATCGTCAGACCCGAACGGTTGATGATCATCAGGTCGTTGTCGTCCGTCACGGCCTGGATCGAAATGAGCTTGCCGGTCTTCTCCGTGACGTTGATCGTCTTCACGCCCTTGCCGCCGCGGTTGGTCGTGCGGTATTCGCCCAGGTCCGTACGCTTGCCGTAGCCGTTTTCGCTCAGCACCAGCACGTCCTGCTTCGAGTCGGGCTCCACGCAGATCATGCCGACCACTTCGTCCGACTCCTCGATCGAGATGCCGCGCACGCCCGCGCCCACACGGCCGATCGGACGCACCGTGTTCTCGTTGAAGCGGATCGCCTTGCCGTCGCGCGCGGCGATCATCACCTCGGCGCGGCCGCTGGTGAGCTTCGCCTCGATCAGCTGGTCGCCCTCGCGGATCACGATGGCGTTCACGCCGCTCTGACGCGGACGCGAATAGGCCTCGAGCTTCGTCTTCTTGATCGTGCCGTCCTTGGTGCACATGATGATGTAGTTGTCGTTGACATACTGCTCGTCATTGAGGCGCTTCACGTTGATGTAGGCGCGCACCTTGTCGTCCGGTTCGATCTGGATGACGTTCTGAATGGCCCGTCCCTTGGAAGAACGCGCGCCCTCGGGGATTTCGTATACCTTGAGCCAGTAGCAGCGGCCTTTCTCCGTGAAGAAGAGCATCGTGTTGTGCATCGAGGCCACATAGATGTGCTCGATGAAGTCTTCGTCGCGCGTGGCGCTGCCCTTGACGCCCACGCCGCCGCGGTGCTGCGTGCGGTATTCGGCCAGCGGCGTGCGCTTGATGTAGCCCATGTGCGAGATGGTGATGACCATGTCGTCGTCGGCATAGAAGTCCTCGGGGTTGAACTCCTCCGAAGCGTAGACGATCTCCGAGCGGCGCTCGTCGCCGTACTTCTCCTTCATCTCGATCAGCTCGTCCTTGATGATCTGCATCTGCAAGCCCACGTTGGCCAGCACCTCCTTCAGGTGGGCGATCGTCTTCTCCAGTTCGTCGCGCTCGGCGGTCAGCTTGCCGTGCTCGAGGCCGGTCAGCGCGCGCAGGCGCATGTCGATGATCGCCGAGGCCTGGAGCTCGCTCAGCCCGAAACGCTCCATCATGGTCTGCTTGGCCGCATCGGGCGTCTGCGACGAGCGGATGATGTGCACGATCTCGTCGATGTTGTCCTGGGCGATCAGCAGGCCCTGCACGATGTGCAGCCGTTCCTCGGCCTTGCGCAGATCGAAGCGCGTGCGGCGCACCACCACGTCGTGGCGGTGGTCGACGAAATGGCGGATCAGATCCTTGAGGTTGAGCAGCATCGGCCGTCCGTTCACGAGCGCGATGTTGTTCACGGCGAAAGACGTCTGCAGCGGCGTGTTCTTGTAGAGCGTGTTGAGCACCACGCTGGCCACGGCGTCCTGCTTCAGGATGATGATGATGCGCAGGCCGTTGCGGTCCGATTCGTCGTTGATGTAGGAGATGCCCTCGAGCTTCTTGTCGTTGATCATGTCGGCGATCTTCTTGATCATCTCGGCCTTGTTGACCATGTAGGGAATCTCCGTCACCACGATGCACTCGCGGCCGCTGGGCGTATGTTCGATCTCGGTCTTGGCACGCATCACCACGCGGCCGCGGCCGGTCATGAGCGCCTCGCGGACCCCTTCGTAGCCGTAGATGATGCCGCCCGTGGGGAAGTCGGGCCCCTTGACATGCTTGAGCAGCTCCTCGCACGCGATCTCGGGATCGTCGACATAGGCGCAGCAGGCGTCGACCACCTCCGAGAGGTTGTGCGGCGCCATGTTCGTGGCCATGCCGACGGCGATGCCGCTCGCGCCGTTCACCAGCAGCAGCGGGATCTTCGTGGGCAGCACCGTGGGTTCGGGAATCGTATCGTCGAAGTTGAGCGTCCAGTCGATGGTCTCCTTGTCGATGTCGGCCATCACCTCGTCGGTGATCTTCTTCATGCGCGCCTCGGTATAACGCATGGCCGCGGGCGAGTCGCCGTCCATCGAGCCGAAATTGCCCTGTCCGTCGACCAGCGGATAGCGCATCGACCAGTCCTGGGCCAGACGCACCATCGCGTCGTAGACCGACGAGTCGCCGTGCGGGTGGAACTTACCGAGCACGTCGCCGACGATACGGGCCGACTTACGGGTGGGCTTGTCCGAATAGAGGTTCAGTTCGGCGCTCATATCGTACAATATGCGGCGATGCACGGGCTTCAGACCGTCGCGCACGTCGGGCAGGGCGCGCGAAACGATGACCGACATCGAGTAGTCGATATAGGCCGACTTCATCTGCTCTTCGATGTTGATGGGGATGATCCGTCCCACCAAACCGGCATTCTTTTCTTCTTCGGTTAGCATTGTATTTACGAAAAATTACCTGTCTTTTAACGAACAAAAATACGATTTATTTCCGATCTGAACAACTTCGGCCGGCAAAATCCGCGATTTTTCGCCCTCGCCGCGGCGCGCACCCGCCGTTTTCGCCCCGTTTCCGCCGATCTGAGGCCCTAAAAAAAATCGCCCGACAGGGTGTCGGGCGATCAGGACGGGGCTTCGCATGCGGAACCGGCCCCGATCGGGCGCGGTCCGGGTCGGCCGCATCAGCGGAAATCGATGAACTCGTAGCCCGGATAGCGCGTCGGGTCGAACTGCGGAAGCGCCGCGCCGGAAACCACGCGCACGATGTCGACCGCGACCCGCTCGCCGTCGTAGTCGTAAACCAGCGAACGCGGCGACAGGGTCGCGGTATCGAGCGTCAAGGTGACGACCCCGATCGGCGCCGCCCCTCCGGAGACGGGATCGAGCCGGATCTGCGCCGTGCCGTCGCGCTCGGCGAGCAGCGTCGGGCGATAGGCGCCGTCGAGCAGATCGAAGGCGTGCGCCGGATCGGAAAGAATGTTGCGGTTTTCGGTCTCGACCGCGACCAGCGTCACCTCGCGATGGCGGTTGTCGACCTCGCGGCGCACCCGGCCGTCGGCGAAGGCCTCGACGTCGCCCACGGCAATGTAATAACGGTCGCCCGCCACCACGTAGCGCCCCGTCACGCACTGGTCGCCCGCCGTGACGGCGAACTCCGTTTCATAGGAAGTCATGGCCCGGAACCGGGCGGAAAGCGCCGCGAGCAGTTCCGCGGCGCGGTCGGCGGCCCGCACGGGCAGCGTGCAGGCCGTCAGCAGACAGATCATCGTCAGAAGTCGTCCCATCGCAGACAATTTTTTTCATACGCGCACCGGAACCCGCCGGCAGCGCGCCGCGCGAACAGCCCCGTACGCAAATCGTTTTTCGTCGACGCGCCCGGCATGCGCCGGCAAGGCGTCCGGCGAATCGCATGTGCGCCGACGCACTCAGAACACGCCCAGCTCCTGCAATTTCGCCTCCAGCGACTGCGGATCGTGGAACAGGATGTCGCGCGGCTTGGCGCCCTGCTGGCGTCCCACGATGCCGGCCCGCTCGAGCTGCATCATGATGCGGCCCGCACGGTTGAACCCCACTTCGTAGTTGCGCTGGATCATCGAGGTGGAGATATTGCCGCTCGACACCGCCTCGCGGGCGATCTCGGCGAAGAGCGAGTCGTATTTCACCGGGGCCGACGACTCCTCGCTGCCCAGGCTGCCGCCCTCGCCCCCCTCGGGCGTATAGTCCGGCAGCGGATAGGGCGCCGTGTAGCCCTGTTCGTGCGCGATGTAGTCGACGATGCGCTCGACCTCGGGCGTATCGACCAGCGCGCACTGGATGCGGATCAGCTCGCCGTTGTTCGAGAAGAGCATGTCGCCGCGGCCGATCAGCTGCTCGGCGCCCGGACGGTCGATGATCGTTCGCGAGTCGATCATCTGCATCACGCGGAAGGCGATGCGGGCCGGGAAGTTGGCCTTGATGCCGCCCGTGATGACCTTCACGTCGGGACGCTGCGTGGCGATGATGAGGTGGATGCCCACCGCACGCGCCTTCTGCGCCAGCCGCATCACGGGCGCCTCGACCTCGCGGGCCGTCATGATCAGGTCGGCGAACTCGTCGACCACCACCACGATGTAGGGCAGGAAACGGTGCCCCTTCTGCGGATTGAGCCGGCGCGCAGTGAACTTCTCGTTGTACTCCTTGATGTTGCGCGCCCCGGCGTCCTTGCAGAGCGAGAGGCGGTTCTCCATCTCGATGCAGAGCGCGTTGAGCGTGTAGACGGCCTTGCGCGGATCGGTGATGATGGCCTCCTCCTCCGACTCCATCTTGGCCAGGAAATGCCGTTCGATTTTGGCATAGAGCGAGAACTCGACCATCTTGGGGTCGATCATCACGAACTTCAGCTGCGCCGGATGCTTGCGGTAGAGCAGCGAGGTGATGATGGCGTTCAGCCCCACCGACTTGCCCTGACCCGTGGCGCCGGCCACCAGCAGGTGCGGCATCTTGGCCAGGTCGAAGACGTAGTTTTCGTTCTGGATGGTCCGGCCGATGACCACGGGCAGCTCGGCCCGCGACTCCTGGAACCGCAGGGAGCGCACCGCCGAAAACATCGACACCACCTGCTTGCTGCGGTTGGGCACCTCGATGCCGATGGTGCCCTTGCCGGGAATCGGCGCGATGATACGGATACCCAACGCCTTGAGGCTCTGCGCTATGTCGTTCTCAAGCCCCTGGATTTTCGAAATCTTGACTCCCTGTCCCTGCACGATCTCGTAGAGCGTCACGGTGGGGCCCACGGTCGCCTTGATCCGCTGGATCGGAATACCGAAGTCCTTCAGCGTCTGTTCGATGCGCGACTTGTTGTCGTAGATCTCCTCGTCGCTCACCTCCGAATCGGCCGGATAGTCCTCGAGCAGCGTCACGGGCGGCTTGCGGTAGTTCACCAGGTCCTTCAGCGGATCGTAGGCCTCCGTGGAGATATGCGCCACGTCGACCACGCGGGCCTCGTGCTCCTCGACCGTGACCACGGCCCCCTCCGGCTGCGGACAGACGGGCGTCCCGTCGGTGCGCGGTTCGGTGCGGTCGGCCGGAAGCGACGACTCGGGGCGCAGCTCCAGCTCCACGATGCTGTCGGCCGGAATCTCCGGAGTCCCGTCGGCCGCAGCGGCGGCAGCGGCCGGAGCCGCCGTCTCCGCCCCGGGCAGAACGATCTCCGTGAAAGGCCCCTCCTGCACGGGAGCCGACGTGCCGCGCGACGGTTCCAGCTCGACCAGTCCGCCCTTGCCCATCACCACGCGTCCTTCGGGCCGCTCGGGCCGGTCGAACTGCGACAGATCCAGTTCGATGAACTCCTCGTCGGCCGAAGCGGCCGGCTCTTCGTGCGGCTTCTCCCGCACGATCTCGGCAGGCGCATCCTGCTGCACGGGGATCTCGAGGAACGGATTCTCCTCCGGCGCGGGTTCGTCCGCAGGCTCCCCAGGACGGCTCCGCTGCGATTCGCCCGGGCTCTGCGCAGGTTCGGCCGCAGGGGATTCGGAATCGGAGAGCCCCTCCGGCCCGCGGTCCTCCTCCGGCAGATCCGGCTCGCCGCGGCCGTGTCCCGAAGCCGCCTTGCGCCGCACCAGGTCGACCAGACGTCCGCTGCCGCCGACCATGGCGTTGCCGGCCGTATTGACCTTATCGATGAAGTTGCGATTGATGAGCACCCCGATCAGGATCCAGCCGCCCGCGAGCAGAATCAGCGTTCCGATGGGTCCCAGGTTGGTCCGGAGCCATTCGGCGGCTCCGATTCCGTAGTCGCCGCCCAGCCCCGTGCTCGAGCAGACCGGCCACTTCCCGAAGAGGAAGCCCAGGGTCAGCGAGCCGAAGATCATGATCAGCACGAGCGACAGCACGGAATGGTTGAACAGCAGCGACCGCTGCCGGATGATGCGCACGCCGACGAGCATCAGCCGGATCGGCAGAATGATCCCGCACACGCCGAACGACCGGTCCACGAGCCCGTGTCCCAGCCAGGCGCCCCACCAGCCGCAGGGATTCTCGGCCTCGATGCCCCGGAGCGCCCGTTCGGCACCCGTAAGAGGCAGTCCGCTCTGGTCGCCCTCCCAGCAGAAAAAATGGAAGAACAGCGACGCCGTGACGAGAAGTCCCGCGAAAAACAGCAGCAGTCCGACGATCCAGCGGGCGCTGTCGCCGTCGGAACGTCTCGTCTGCTGTCTTCCCTTGGGAGCCGTAGTATTTTTTGCCATTTCGAATATGCTTGGATTGAGTAAGCGAAGTTACGGAATATTTATGAAATTAAAAATCGGCACCCGAAAATTTAAACGGCCGTCCCGGCCAGCGGATCCGCCGCACGAAGCACAAAACGCTATTCCACAGAAGCATGACGGTCCGGCCGATCCGCCCCGGAATCCGCCGGACGCCCGCCCGAAGTTCCGCATCGGCCGGCTGAGGAGCCGAGGCAGTCCCCTCACGTCCGGGATCCGACACGGCGGGTACCGGTCCGCAGCCGCCCGTCGGCGACACCTTAATTATAAGAGGCGGGCGCGGAACGGGCCGCTGCGGCATGCGGATAAAAAAACCGGACGGCAGGCACTTCCGCCCGCCGTCCGGTTTTCGGCGTCGGGGTAACAGGATTCGAACCTGTGACCCCCTGCTCCCAAAGCAGGTGCGCTAACCGGACTGCGCTACACCCCGTCGGTTCCGGCATGCGGGATTCGCGCTGCGAACCGCACATGCGGAGAATCTTTCGATTACGAGGGACAAAGATAGGGGCTTTTTTCGGATGGGCAAACTTTTTCGGCGAATTTCCGCCGCACGCCGCGGAGCGCGGACCGCCAATCCCGGGACCCGCCCGGCAGGCACGCTTCGCGCGGCGTCGAAGCGGCGCATGCGCCGTCCGGAAACTTTCGGGCCGGGAGTCTTCGGGCCGGGAGCCGTGCGCGAGAGCGCTCTCCCGGCGTCATGTCATCATGCCGGCGTACGGACGGGAAGGGACGGCAGGGACAGCCGGCCGGAGCGGAACGACAGGGCGGCGCGATGCGGACCGGCAGACCGGGCGTCCCGGCGGCATCATGCTCCGGCGAGGAACCCGAAAAGCGGTGTGAAGTCCTCGTTCGGCGCCGGCATATAGACCTGGAAACCCAGTTCGCGCGCCGCATCGACGTTTTTCCGCCCGTCGTCGATGAAGAGGCTCTGCGCGGGATCGGCCCCGCTGTCGGCCAGCACCCGGCGGAAGATGGCGGGCGACGGCTTCAGCTCGCCCAGTTCGTAGGAGAGGTAGATGCGGTCGAAATAGTACGACATCGCATGGCCGTCGGCCCGGAACATGCGGCGGATCACCTCCATCGAAACCGGATTGTTGTTCGAAAGCACGTAGGTTCTCACGCCCCGGCGGCGCAGCGCCTCGATGAACCGCAGCTTGACCACCGGGACATCCGTCAGAAAAGCGGCGTAGGCCGCTGCGATCTGCCCGTCTTCGACGTCGGGCCTGCCGTCCAGCCGCCGCATCTGTTCGCAGGCCTCGCCGAATCCGATTTCGCCCTTTTCGAGGCGGCCGATCATCTCGGCCGGATAGCAGGGGTTGATCAGCTCGGCGACGCGGGGCATTCCGAGCGCCCGGAACGCCTGCACGCACCGTTCGCCATCGAGGTCGACCAGGACGCCGCCCAGGTCGAAGAAAACATGCTTTATTTCAGTATCTGTCATAGCGGATTCCGTTTTCATGTGCGGCCGGCACCGGCGTGCCGGCCCGACAAATCATTGCTGGAAACGCATCGTGTAGCGGCGGATCGGCCCGAGCACCCACATGGGCAGCAGCTTGCAGACAGGGATCCAGAGCCGGTTCCACCAGTCGGGGACGATGCAGCGCCGCCCGCGCCCGAGGGCGCGCAGTCCGCGGCGGGCGCAGCTGTCGGCGGAGATCAGCACGCCGAGCCGCAGTCCGATCCGCTGCCAGCGGGGCGGCAGCCCGTAGAGATCGGTGGCCACGCCCGCGGGACAGACCGCCGTGACGCGGATGCCGTATTCGCGCACCTCCTTGGCGAAAGCCACCGAGAACGACCGCACGTAGGCTTTCGAGGCGCTGTAGAGCGACAGCCCCGGAAAGGGCATCCAGAGCGAATAGGAGGACATGTTGAGAATGTGCCCCCGCACGCCGCGCCGCACCATCTCCCGGGCGAAGAGACGGCAGAGCCGCGTGAGCGTCAGGTCGTGCAGCAGCAGCAGCCGTTCGATCCGCTCGTCGGGGGTTTGCAGGATGTCCAGGAACGAGAACATGCCGGCATTGTTGATCAGCACGTCGACGTCGATGCCCGCGTCGCGGACCCGGGCGAACAGCTCGCCGGCCGCCTCGACACGGGCCAGGTCGATACACTCGACGCGCACCTCGGTGCCTGCGCAGGCGCGGATCTCCGCAGCCGTCGACTCCAGCGGCGCACGGTTGTTGCCGACCAGCACCAGCCGGTAGCCCGCCGCCGCCAGGCGCAGCGCATAACTGCGGCCGATGCCGCTCCCGGCGCCCGTGACGAGCGCCCATTCGGACCCTTTCGCGATCAGACCCCGTCCCATCGTCATTTGATTTTACGCAGCTCGCGCCACAGTTTTTCGGGTATCTCCTCCTTGCAGTTGTGGCAGCACTGCATGTCGACCGAGTACATGCGGGCCATGCAGTAGTCGCGGTGGTCGCAGCCCGAACGCGTCGTGAGGTCGCCGGCGCGCAGCTTGTTCACGAAAGCCGGATCGTTGACCAGCGCGCGGGCCATCTGCACCAGCTCGAAACCCGCGTCGAGCACCTTCTCGATCCCTTCGCGCGAGACGAGTCCGCCCACGTAGACCAGCGGACCCTTCAGCGCGGCGCGGAACTTCCGGGCGTTCTCGAGGAAATAGCACTCCTCGAAATCGTACTGCCGGATCATCCGGTTGCCGAAGAGGTTGACGACGATCTTCTGCGGCCACGACGACCAGGGCATGTA
>CAOJSG010000020.1 GCA_948442615.1 uncultured Alistipes sp. | reverse complement strand
TTATCACCACCCCCCCCGGGCCCGCAACTAAACGGGGGCCGACGGCGGGGGTTAATTCGTGATCCCGCCGGGGGGACGCTCCTCCTGCAACCCTCCATATCATCCGAAAACATGAGCAAGAATCCGAAAACAAAAACCGCCGTCGGACTGATCGACCGGACGGACGACCCCTTCATCCGGATAGGCGCCGGACGGGTCGCGAGCAACAAATTCTGGCGCTGGGGCGACGACAACCTCTTCCCGTCGGCCCTGGCCCTGATGGCCCGCCGGTCGACCACCCACCGGCGCATCATCAACGACAAGGCCGACTACATCGCCGGAAAAGGGTTCGCCTGCGATCCCACAGCCCCCGGACTGGCCGCCTTCGTCCAGCGCGTGAACGCCGGCGGAGAGAGCCTCCGCCAGGTGCTGCGCAAGCTCGCGTTCGACAAGGCGCTGTTCGGCAACGCGTTTCTCGAGGCGACGACCGACGAGCGCCATTCGTTCCTCGCGCTGCACCACCAGGACGCCTCGCGCTGCCGCATCGCCCGCGACTCGCAGCATGTGCTGCTCCATCACGACTGGCGGTCCTACACCGCGGCCGACGTGCGTTCGCTGCCCCTCTATCCGCTCTTCGAGCGGCAGGAGGACGGGACGCTGCGCACCGTGATCCATTACAAGGACTACGAACCGATGTTCGAGCACTACGGCGTGCCGCCCTACATCGCGGGGTTCAACGTCTCGGCGATCGCCTACAAGACCGACCGGTGGAACATCTCGCGGCTGGACAATTCGTTCCAGCTCTCGGGCGTCATGCTGCTCGACAACGCCGCCGAAAGCGAGCAGCAGGCCGACGAGGTGGTGCGGCTGGCCCAACGCAAGTTCGCCGGGAGACCCGGTCAAGTGATGTTCGTCATCCGCGAGGGGAGCGAGAACGACAACTCGCGCTTCATCCCCCTGACGTCGCAGAACGACGGCGACTGGAAGGAGCTGCACGAACAGGCCGTGTCGGACATCGTGGTGGCCCACTCGTGGTTCCGCACGCTGAGCGGACTGGACTACGCCTCGGGGTTCAACGCCGAACGCATCCTGCACGAATACGAAGTGGCGCTCAACACGGTGATTCTCTCCGAACAGGCCGAGCTGCTGGAGCCCATCCGGGCGGTCATCGGCCACGTGACGGGGCTGGACGCCTCGTCGCTCGAGATCGTGAACCGCCCGCCGACCCGTTCGAAACCCATCTATATGAAAGTCTGGGAGGCGCGCAAGGCCGACGGACTGGATTTCGACCCGGACGACGAGCGGCAGCAGGCCTTCCTGTCAGAGATCACCAAATACAACATCCGGAGTATCGAATAGCGGGCTCCGCTCCGCGCGCATCCCGGCGGACGGAGACCTCGTCCGGCCGCGGACCGCCGCGCATACCTCCTTACGAACGCAAAATCAGATCTCAGACCATGCAAACCCTACTGACGCCCCGCCGGGCCGCCGAACTGGCCTTCGCCGACGGGGAGCAGGCCCCGGCCGGGGCAATCACGGCCGCCGATACGGTTACGGCGGAGATGCGCTACATCCTCCCGGCGATCGGCCGCCCGCTCTACGACAAGCTCTCCGGCGGCGCCTACCCCGAACTGTTGTCGGAGTATCTGGCGCCCGCCATCGCGCTCTACGCCCGGCTCGCGGCCCAGCCGCGGCTCGATGTCGCCACCGTACCCGGAGGCACCGTAGTCCGCGAATCGGACGACTACCGGCCCGCCGGCGAGCGACCGACACGCCGTCTGCACCGTGCGCTGCGAGAGCAGGCCCGCACGCTGCTACGCCGCGCCACGGACTATCTCGACGCGCACAACGACGCCTATCCGGAGTACGACCCGCACCGCAACATCCTGAAACGCTGCCGCATCGATGGAGACCTCGTACAGACTCTTTAGCGGAGCCGCTGCCGCCGCGGGAGCGCTCTTCGCTCCGGCAGCGCCGCTCGTGCTCTGCGCGGCGCTCTTCATCGGCGCCGACTTCGCGACGGGAACGGCCGCCGACCGCGCCCGCTGCCGCCGCGCCGGCCGACGATGGTATTTCGAAAGCCGCAAGGCCCGGCGCACGGTGGTCAAGGCCGCCACGGTCATCGCGGCCATCGCCCTGGCCTGGCTGCTGGACAGCTGCATCCTCGCCCGCACGACGCCCTGCCTGGCCAAATGCTTCGCGGGATTCGCCTGCGGCGTGGAGCTGTGGTCATTTCTCGAGAACTGCACGCAGCTCTCCGACGCTCCGTTTTTCAGGCTGTTGCAACGCTACGTCCGGCACCGCATCGACCGGGAGTTCGGCGCGGACGACGAACGCGGCGACAGCCCGCGCTGAGGCCGCCGCATTCCCGGAAAAACCCGAAACGAATCGAAAAAACAGAAAAATGCCAAGAGGACTCGACAACTGCAACCCCGGCAACATCCGCCGGTCGGCGGTACGCTACAAAGGCGAGGTCGTCCCTTCGCGCGACCCCGCATTCAAACAGTTCCGGTCGCCCGCATGGGGCTATCGGGCCATCTTCGTGCTGCTCGACACCTACCGCACGCGGTACGGGCTGAAGAGCATCGCCCAGATGATCGCCCGCTGGGCGCCTCCGTCCGAAAACCGGACGCAAACCTACATCCGGTTCGTCTCCGAGGCCGTCGGCGTCGACGCACACGCCCCGATCGACACGCGCGACCGGGAGACGATGCTCCGCTTCGCCGCCGCGATCTCCCGGATCGAAAACGGCCTGCCCGCCGACATGGAACAGGCGGAGGCGGGCTGGAGGCTCTTCGCCGGCGCGTGAGAGGTTCCGCCTCCGGCCGCCCGGAGCCGCGCCTGAGGCCGGGTATTCCGCCCGAGCCGCAAACACACGTTTCCCCGCCGCAGACAAGCTGTCTGCGGCGGGGATTTTCGTAACGGGCCGGAAACACACGAGGGCAGAATCCGCCGGCCCTCGAATCCGCCGGGGCAAAAACGGAAAGTCCGGAATCCGGCCGGAAAGGGCTGCGAGTCCCGCCGGGACAAAGCCCGCCGGCCCCGGAACCAGGCTCCGCGCGACGCGTCCCTATCGCGAAGCGATCCCCTGCGAACAGTTGACGCCCCGCGAATCGCGCGCCCAGTCGCCGCGGGCGCGCAGCACCTGCTCGACGATGTCGCGCACGGCGCCGTAGCCGCCCCGGAACTCCGAAACGTAGCGCGACGCCTCGACCACCTCCATGGCGGCATCGGCCGGACACACGGGGATGCCCACCTCGCGCATGCACTCCAGATCGGGGATGTCGTCGCCCATGTAGACGACATACTGCGGATCGAGCCCCTCGCGCTCCATCCAGGCGCGCAGCACGGCGATCTTGTCCACGCAATCCGTATAGTAGTCCTTGATTCCCAGCATGGTAAGCCGGTGTTCGAGCGTACGGCCCCGGCCGCCCGTGATGATGCAGACGCGGTAGCCCATGCGGAGCGCATAGGAGAGGGCGTAGCCGTCCTTCGCATTGTAGCGGCGGATGAAGTCGCCGTCGACCGTGGGGATGATCCCCCCGTCGGTCAGCACGCCGTCGACATCGAACACGAAAGCCGACGTCCGCGCTATATCTTCCTTGAAGTTTCCCATATGTATCGACTGATTGTATCGTAGATCGTTTCGAGATCGGGCTCGGAGCCGAGCATCGCGCGATGGCGGTCGAGCGTCGCGAGGTCGTTCCGCACGGCAGGACCGGTCTGGACCGATGCGGGCGATGCGGCTCCGACGGCCTTGGCGGCCGTCTCGGCGATGAGCGGCTTCAGCACCCCGAACGGCAGCTCCGCATCGGCGAGGATGCGCTCCGCGGCGCCGTACATGGCATTGGCGAAGTTGCAGGCGAAGACCCCGGCCAGATGCACCGTCCGGCGCCGGGCGGAATCGGCGCGGAACGTCGCGCAGCCCAGCCGCCGGGCGAACGCCTCCAGCCGGCAGCAGACCGCATCGTCGCTCCCCTCGATGAAGCAGGGGACCCCCTCGAACCCGACGGGACGCCCCTGCGTGAAGGTCTGGAGCGGATAGAAGACGCCCCGCCGGGCGAACCGGGCGAGGCTCTCCAGGGGGACGCTGCCGGCCGTATGGGCCACGACGGCCCCGGCGGGAACGGTCAGCGCCGAGACGGACTCGGCGACGGCGCGGTCGCTCACGGCGACCAGATAGAGATCGGCGGCGGCCAGCGCCGCGGGATCGGCGCTCCAGGCCGTACCGGACGAGGCCGCGACGGCGGCGCCGCGCGCCGCATTGCGGGCGAAAATTTGTACCAGGCGCAGCCCTTCGGCCGCGGCGACGGCCCGGGCGAGCGATTCGGCCACGTTGCCGCTCCCGACGACGACCACGTCGCGCAGCGGTGCGGAATCGGGCATGTTGTTCTGCAAGTTCATGATTCGATACGGATTCCGATTCAGGGGATGTCGATCAGCCGGAGGTTGTCCTGCGAATCGCGCGCGGCGGCCTTCACCTTCTCGAGTTCGCAGTCGACCCGCCGCATCTCCGGACGCTCGTTGAAGCTGAAGGCAGCGTGTCCGTGGCTCTCGACCGCTTCGATCACGCCGTAGAGCGTCAGCGTATGGATGTCGCGGCCGGGCGTGAACCGGGTCTGGCGCTCGTCCTCGTCGTCGCGCACGGCGATCAGCAGCCCGGCCTGGGCCAGCTGGTACAGCACGTCGTTGACGATACGCGTGGGAAGCCCGAGCTGCTCGCGGATCTCGGTCGGCGAGACCGCTCCGCCCCGGTCGCGGAAGTGCCGCACGACGATCAGCATCGCCGCGAGCATCACCTTGCGCCGGTGGTCGTAGCTGATGAGCAGCGACTCGCGCTCCTCGTTGAACCGGGCGACGTTCTGATAGGCGAAGCCCAGCTCGCCGCCGAACAGCAGGATCTCCCACGAGGTCTGCAGCCAGATCAGGAAGAGCGGCAAAGCCGCGAAACTGCCGTAGATGGCGTTGTAGGAGGTCATCCACCGCTGGAGATAGAGGTAGCCCCACTGGAATCCCATGAAGATCGTGCCGGCGACGATTCCGGCCGTGAGGGCGCTCGTGAACCGCACCTTCGTATTGGGAATCACCAGATAGAGGAACGTGAACATCACCCAGATCACCACCATCGAAACCGCCTCGGAGAGCAGCTCGAAGAAGAGCGATTCGTGGAATCCCAGCAGCTGCTGGGCATAGCGGCTGATCGAACTGGCGATGATCCACAGGATCGGGGCGATCATCACCACGGCGATGTAGTCGGTCCACTGCCGCGTGATGCTGCGCGTGACCTTGACCTCCCAGATGTTGTTGAAGGCGCTCTCGATGGAGCCGAAGACCCGGATGACGGCCCAGAACAGCGTCACCAGCGCGACGACCGCCACGACGCCCCCCTGGGTGCGGGCCAGCGCCTTGTCGGCGAACTCGACCAGGTAATCGACGATCTCGGGCTGTCGCGGGAAGATCCCGTAGAGATCCTCTATGACCCCTTCGGCCAGCCCGAAGCCCTTCATCACGGCGAAAATCACCGCGACGATGGGGACGATGGACATGAGCGTATAGAAGGTCAGCGCCGCGCTGCGGACGATGGTATCGTGTTCGAGCAGGCCGCGGGCCGTGTAGAAGAGCAGTTTGTACTGCCGCACGCTCCAGCGCACCAGCGGATTGCGGTAATCGCCCGGATTCTTTCGGAAGATCGTATCGGTGAAGAATGTCAGTATCTGCTTGATCATAGGCCCGGAAGTCGAGAGTCGGCGGAAAAAATCCGTCCGAAGTTAGTCATTTTAACCAAATCGTCCAAAAACGGCCGGCGATGCGCGTGAAGGCCAGTCGCAGTCCGCCGCCCTCGCGCACCCCGATGCGGCGGGCGATCTCGGCGGCCGGCCAGGGGAAATCGCGCTTGAGGATCTCCGCCCGGCGCCCCCGCAGCGCCCGGCGCAGCCGCGAAGGGTCGTAGGGTTCGATCCGTTCGACTGCGAATACGCTGCCAAGCAGCTCGCCGGGGTGCTCGGCGGCAAAACCGTACCCGTCGTTGCTCCACAAATCGACCCGCCCGCCGAGGCAGGCACAGGTCAGGCGCGCTTTGCGCAGCGCCACGTCGGGGACCACGAGCCAGCCGTAGCGCGCCGGATCGAACTCCTTGCGGCAGGGGGCGTTGTCGACATCGGCACGCGGCAGCGAGAATCCGCCCCGCCCCACGGCGGCGGCGGCAATGCGCGGCACGTCGCACCCCGTACGCACGACGACCTCCTTGCACTCGTCGTTCAGCGATACGACCTCCACTTCGCACGCGCCGAAGAGCCGGAACGCCTCGTCGACATCGAACAGCGGCGAACATTTCAGGCAGAACCGCGGCGCCGCACGCTCGATCGCCGGCCGCAGCCGCAGCACGTCGGGCGAGCACTCCTCCAGCAGCACCAGCTTGCATCCCGCGTCGCTGCGCCGGTCGGGATCGGCATAGACCCAGTCGAAACGGTCGGTCGTGCGGGCCAGAAACTCCTCGGCCGAAGCGCACGCCACCTCGACGTTGTCCACGCCCAGCAGCCGCAGGTTATGGGCCGTGATCCGCGCCAGCACGGGATCGCGCTCGAGGGCCGTGACGCGCCGGAAACGCCGTGACAGCGCCAGCGCGTCCACGCCCAGCCCGCAGGTGAGATCGAGCACCGCCTCGCCCTCGATCCGCTTGTGCGCGGCGCAGGCTTCGCTCGACGCCTGTTCGAAGGCCCGCGGCGGCAGGATGCACTGCGCCGCAGCGAACGACGGCAGCTTGGTCGCGGCACGCGCCAGGTATTTCACCTGCGTGGCGACCAGCCGGGCATGCGGGACCCGGCGGTCGAGCGCCACCTCCGCCGCATCGCGGCCGATATTGGCTGCGACGGCCCGACGGACTTCGTCGGAGCGGAGCAGTTCGAACTCTTCGAGCGTAATCATCGGGGTAAAGATACCGATTTTTTCGGACTCCGGCACGCGGCAGCGAGCGTGGCGAAGAGAAAAAAGAGGTAGCAGCCGACGGCTCCGGCCGCCGTGAGCCGCCATTCGGCCGCCGCCCACGGGAGCGACGAAGCCCAGACCGCCAGACCGTCGAGCCAGCGGGCTGCCGTTTCGAGCACCGCCGCGAAGAGCGGAGCGAGCCATCCGACCGGCATCGCCATCCACAGCACTCCGGCGAATACCACGACATATGCCAGCACGATCGCCGCGGGGTTGAAGACCAGTCCGCAGAGGGAGACCGTCCCGAAGGCATGCGACACCAGTGGAGCCGTAGCGACGGCGGCGACAGCGCTGACCACGGCCGTCGCCACCGGGAAATCGATCCACCAGCGATGCGTCCGAAGCCGCCGGCAGATCGGGACGCCCCAGGCGAGGATGGCCGCCACGGCCAGGAACGAGAGTTCGAATCCCAGATCGCCCAGCCACGAAGGGCGGAAGAGAAGCATGAGGAAAGCCGCCGCGGCCAGCGCGTTCAGCCCCGCATAGACCGAAGCGGCGGCCAGGGAGAGTTGCAGCATGGAGAACATGACCGCGGCCCGTACGACGCTGGGCGAGAAATCGGCAACGGCGGCATAGAGCCAGATCAGCGCCACGGCCAGTCCGTTGCGCACGAGATGCCCGCGCCGCGGCCACAGCACCGGGACTACCCGCAGCAGCGCGTTGACCAGCGCGAAGACGATGCCCACGTGCAGGCCCGACACCGCCAGCAGATGGGCCAGGCCGCTGCGGGAATAGGCAGTCCGGACCGCAGGCGACAATTCGCTCCGGTCGCCGGCGGCCATGGCGCGGCAGAGTGCACGGGCCTCCGCCGAGAGGGGCAGCCGGCAGAGCCGCCCGACGGCGCGGGCATGGAGCGTCCGCGAAGGGGCCTGCCGCACGGAGAACACCCGCTCCCGGGTCAGGCGGAACGTTCCCGCGAAACCGCGCCGGATCATCCGCCGCCGGTAATCGGGATACCTCTCGGCGAAGGGGCGCACGCTGCCCGAGCATACGATCCGGTCGCCGGCCCGCAGCCGCAGTCCGCTGTCGGCCCGCACGACGACCAGCTCCGACGCCGCATGCCACCCGCCCGATTCGGGATCGCGCCAGGCGCTGATCTGCGCCTCGCAGGCGTGATAGCCGCCGCGAGCGACCGCCGCGGTGTTCAGCACCAGTTCGAAATCGGTGCGGACTCCGCAGGGCACCGTATGCGCCGGCGCGTGCAAGAGGGCGATCGCGAAGCCGAACAGAAACAGCGACAATGCGGTATAGAGCTGCGACCGGAGCCGGAGCGCCAGCACGCCGCACAACGCCATTCCGCCCAACGCCGCCGCCAGCGGCACGTTCCACCGCACGGCGGCGGCGATTCCCGCAGCGAAAGGCACAACGGCGCGCACCATCGGAAGATGCTGCAAACGGTCGTGCAGATGGACGAAACGAAAATTCAGGCGCGGAGTCCTCGGACCCGAATCGCCGGAAACGGAGCCGGTCATGGGAATAAAGATAACCATTTTTTACGAATCGGCGCCCGAATCGCGCATCGATCGTAAAAAAACATCCGGACGCAGCCCCATCCCCCGAAAGAGCCCCGCAGAAGGCCCCGCGGAGTGCCTCCGGCGTCGCGGCCGTCCGGTGCCGAAGCCCGCGACCCGCCGCGGCGCGCTACCGCCTGCGGGCGGCAGCCGCGGCCTCCGCTCCGGCTCCGGAGAAAAGAGCCCGCGGCATGTCCGGCGAAAGGGCGGTCCGGCGGCGGAGCGGCGCACAATTGCCCGTTTTTTTGTAATTTTGCCCCGATAACCACCGACTCTATGGCGATCAGATACTACAACGACTCCTGCACCTACCGGCTGCCGGCCAAGCGCGCGACGACCGCATGGCTGCGCCGCGTGGCCGAAGCCGAAGGCTACACGGCAGGCGACATGAACTATATCTTCTGTTCGGCCGAACGATTGCTGGAGATGAACCGGCAGTTTCTGGGGCACGACTATTTCACCGACGTCATCACCTTCGACTACAGCGACCGCAAAACGACGCGTACGGTCTCGGGCGACATCTTCATCGACGTGGAGACCGTGGCCGACAATGCCGCGCAGTACGGCGCCACCCGGCTGCAGGAGATGCGGCGCGTCGTGGTGCACGGACTGCTGCACCTCTGCGGCCAGAAGGACAAAACGCCGCGCGCCAATGCGCAGATGCACCGCAAGGAGGACAAATACCTCGCCTGGTGGGACGAAAACCGCGAATAGCCGACCCGCCATGCATCGCACCGCCTTCTGCTTTCTCGCATCCGTCGCGGCACTCGCATGCTGTTCGGGGGCGGCTTCGCACCGAATCCGCAGCGAGGCCCGGGCACAAAAGAGACTCGCCCCGGAAATCGGCCGCATCGCCGCCGGGGAAAGCGGCGCACCCCGTCGGGACGGCGGCGGAACGACGGCCGGCAAGGTCCCGTTCGAACGCAGCGATACGCTCTTTTTCTGCGACCGCAGCCGCCTGGACAGCGTAACCGGATTCCGCGACTACTGCCGGGTTTTCGTCGACGGGAACCGCAGTTCCGCGAATTACGACCGGCTGCGCCGCGCAGCCTCGCTCGACACCGAATCGAATCGGCGCGACTTCGAGGAGCTGGCTGCGGCACTGAACGCACGGTTCCCCGGCCGGATCCGCCGGTTCGACCTGCGGGGATGCCCCGAGGTCTGGCAGCGGCTCGTCTCCGTCGCCGGCGAATACTATCTCGACGGTCTGAACCGCTATCCGGTCCGGATCACCGACTCGCTGCTCGTGGAGCAGATGCAGGACGGCCCCTGGCCCTCGCTGCTCGAGACGTTCGAAGAACCGGAGCCGGGCCATTACCGCTTTCGGGTCCGCACGCTGCACGACGAAACCCGACGCTTCGATCTCTACCTCGCGGACTCGCCTCGCCCGATCGCCCTGCTCGTGGAGCACGGCGACGCGGCGGAGCGTTACCGGCTTTTGGCGGCAGGGGAGGCATCGCCGCATTTCGACCTGCCGGTCTGGGAGAGCGCCAAGATGCCGTCGGGGAACGAAATTCCGTACGATGCCGTCGACTTCGAGGCCTTGATGACCGGGAAACAACGAAAATGAACGAATAAGCGACACGCACATGACACTCGACTACGATATCATAGTCATCGGAGCCGGACACGCCGGATGCGAAGCGGCTGCAGCTGCGGCCCGGCTCGGCTCGCGCACGCTGCTGCTGACGATGGACATGACCAAAATGGCGGCCATGTCATGCAACCCCGCCGTCGGCGGAATAGCCAAAGGACAGATAGTCAGAGAAATAGATGCACTGGGCGGGCAGATGGGACGCATCACCGATCGGTCGACCGTACAGTTCAGGATGCTCAACCGGTCGAAAGGGGCGGCCATGTGGAGTCCGCGAGCGCAGTGCGACAAGAGCCGTTTCTCGGAGGAGTGGCGCCATACGCTCGAGAACACGGCGAATCTCTATATCTGGCAGGACAGCGCCGTAGAGCTGCTGTTCGAAACGGCGGCGAAACAGCCCCTGACGGACGGCCCGCAACCGGAGCCCGCCAACGGAAAGCGTCTGCGGATTCGCGGCGTACGGACCCGAATGGGGGTGGAGTTCTCGTGCCGGGCCGCGATTCTCACCAGCGGCACCTTTCTCGACGGACTGATGCATTGCGGCGGTTCGCACGCCGAAGGGGGCCGGGCTGGCGACGCCGCGTCGCACGGCATCACGCAATCGCTCCGGGCCATCGGATTCGAGACCGGCCGCATGAAGACCGGAACCCCCGCGCGGCTCGATGCGCGCACGATCGATTTCGAACGGCTCGAACCGCAATACGGCGACGAAAAGCCCGAAAAATTCTCGTTTTCGTCCGAAACGCAACCCGTAAGAGAGCAGTTGCCCTGTTTTCTGGTCTATACCACACCGGAAGTACACGAAATTCTGCGGTCGGGATTCGACGAGTCGCCCCTGTTCAACGGAACGATCCACGGTATCGGCCCCCGGTATTGCCCCTCGATCGAAGACAAACTGCGCACTTTCGCCGACAAGGAGCAGCACCAGCTCTTCCTCGAGCCCGAAGGGCGGTCGACCAACGAATACTACCTCAACGGATTCTCCTCGTCGCTGCCGTGGGAGGTGCAGTGGAAAGCCCTGCACCGGATCGAGGGATTCGAGGATCTGCATATCTACCGCCCGGGATACGCCATCGAATACGACTATTTTCCGCCTACGCAGCTGCGGCATTCGCTCGAAACGAAACACGTTTCGGGGCTCTATTTCGCAGGGCAGGTCAACGGCACGACCGGATACGAGGAGGCCGCGGCCCAGGGATTGATGGCGGGAATCAATGCGCACAGGTCGCTGAAAGGGGAGAGCCCGATCGTGCTGCGGCGCGACGAAGCCTATATCGGCGTGCTGATCGACGACCTGGTGACGAAAGGGGTCGACGAGCCCTACCGGATGTTCACTTCGCGCGCCGAATACCGCATCCTGCTGCGACAGGACAACGCGGACATGCGTCTGACTCCGCTCGGCCACGAAATCGGGTTGATTTCGGAGAAAAGATTCGCCGAATTCGCCCGAAAAAAAACGGCCGTAGAATCGCTTATTTCCTTCGTCGCCCGGCAAGGCATCAAACCGGACGAAATAAACGGCTATTTAAATTCGATCGATTCGGACCCGCTGACCCAAGGAAGAAAGCTGCAAAACCTGCTGATGCGGAATAATATCACCATAGAATCGCTTTCGGCGCAGGTTCCGGCACTGCGGAGGTTCATCGAGAAGGAGGAGATCGGATCCGAAGCCATCGAAGCCGCAGAGATCCGGATAAAGTACAGAGGCTACATCGAGCGCGAAAAAGCGATCGCCGAAAAGCTGCACCGGCTGGAGAATATCGCCATTCCGCGGGATTTTGACTATTTTTCCATGCAATCCCTGACGATCGAAGCACGTCAGAAGCTCATGCGGATCAAGCCGGAGACGATCGGGCAGGCCTCGCGCATCCCGGGCGTTTCGCCGGCCGACATAAACGTCCTGCTGGTAAAGTTCGGGCGGTAAGCGTTCCACGTGGAACAAAGAGGAGGGCGGACCCAAAGATCCGCCCTCCTCAATTTTGCACAAAACTCGGCCTACATCTCGACAATCGTACACCATCCGTACGGATCGTCCGCCCGACCGTATTGAATATCCTGCAAGCGAGTATACAACTTCATCGAAACTTCACCCACATTATCCATTCCGTAGTCGTAAACCGCCTGTGTCTGAAGATCGACGATGCGCCCGATCGGCGAAATCACAGCCGCCGTACCGCAAGCCCCGCACTCTTCGAACGTAGACAACTCTTCCATAAGCACCGGCCGCTCCTCAACGACAAGACCCAGATCGGCCGCGATCTGCCGCAGACTCTTGTTCGTGATGGATGGCAGAATCGAATCGGACTTCGGCGTAATATACTTGCCGTCCCGAATGCCGAAGAAATTCGCCGCTCCGCACTCCTCGATGTACTTATGCTCCTTCGGATCGAGATACAGCACATTCGAATAGCCCAGCCGATGAGCATGCTCGCCCGACAGAATACTCGAAGCGTAATTGCCGCCCACCTTCACGTCGCCTGTTCCACGTGGAGCAGCGCGGTCCTGTTCGCGATCCAAAGCCACCTGGATGGGTTTGATCCCCTCCTTGAAATAGGCGCCGACCGGCGAAGCATAGATGATCAGCAAGGCATCCTTGGCCGGTTTCACGCCCAGACCGACCGTCGTGCCGAACATCACCGGACGCAGATACAAAGAAGCGCCGGTTCCGTAGGGCGGGATGTATTTTTCGTTGCGCTTCACCACTTCGATGCATGCCTCGACGATCATTTCGACCGTCGGGACCGGCAGGCACAACCGTTCGGCAGAGGAGCGCAGCCGCTTGGCATTCTCCTCGACACGGAAGAGGCGGACCTTGCCATCGACCCCCCGAAACGCCTTCAGCCCTTCGAAAAGTTCGATACCGTAGTGCAGACACGACGCCGACATGTGCATGTGGATGTACTCGTCGTCGGTAACCTGCATCTCGCTCCAGGTGCCGTTCGTAAAGGAATAGCGCGCATTCCAATCGGTTTTGTAATAGTCGAATCCCAACGAACCCCAATCCGTTCTTTCCATAATCATACGATTTTAATAGTTGTTTATCCTTTTCTTCGAAAAGAATCTTCAAAATTCCTGCGCCGCATCACCCGACGAGCGAGCCGTTGTTCACCGCCTCGTCCGGCTGCAGCAGCCGCAGCTTTCCGGAAGCATCCTCGGCCATCAGAATCATCCCGCGGGAGACGATCCCGCGCAGTTCGCGCGGCTCGAGGTTGACCAGCACCAGCACCTGCCTGCCGATCAGCTGCTCGGGCGTGAAATGTTCGGCGATGCCCGAGACGATCTCGCGCGTGTCGATCCCCGTATCGACCGTCAGCTTCAGCAGCTTCTTGGTCTTGGCCACCTTTTCGGCCGCAAGGACGGTGCCGACCCGGATATCCATCTTCTGAAACTCGTCGAACGTCACGTTATCTTTCTGACTTTCAATATCTTTCGACTTCTCGGCAGCCGCATTCTCCGCTTTCGTGGCCGCGAGTTTGTCCAGCTGCCGCCGGATCGCGTCGTCCTCGATCTTCTCGAACAGCAGCGAAGGTTCGCCGATTCGGTGCCCCGCGGGAACGAGATCCATCGCGCCCAGACGCTCCCAGTCGAACCGCTCCGCGCCGAGCATGCCGAGGATCTTCGCCGCCGAGAAGGGCATGAACGGCTCGATGGCGATCGCCGTGTCGGCCGTGATCTGCAGCGCGATGTGGAGGATCGTCGCGACGCGCGCGGGATCGGTCTTGATGAGTTTCCACGGCTCGGTATCGGCCAGATACTTGTTGCCGATGCGGGCGAAGTTCATCGCCTCCTTCAGCGCCTCGCGGAACCTGTAGCTCTCGATGCAATGCTCGAGCGCTCCCTTGATCTGCGACAGTTCGGCGACGGTCTGCCGGTCGTAGTCGGTCAGCTCGCCGCAGGCCGGAACCACGCCGTCGTAATATTTCTTGGTCAGCACCAGCGCACGATTCACGAAATTTCCCAGCACGGCCACCAGCTCGTTGTTGTTGCGCGCCTGGAAGTCCTTCCACGTGAAGTCGTTATCCTTGGTTTCGGGAGCGTTGGCGCACAGCACGTAACGCAGCACGTCCTCTTTGCCGGGGAACTCGTCGAGGTACTCGTGCAGCCACACGGCCCAGTTGCGCGACGTGGAGATCTTGTCGCCCTCGAGGTTCAGGAACTCGTTAGCCGGCACGTTCTCGGGGAGGATGTACCCCTCGTGCGCCTCGAGCATCGACGGGAAGACGATGCAGTGGAAGACGATGTTGTCCTTGCCGATGAAATGCACCAGCTTGGTGTCCTCCGACTTCCAGTACTTCTCCCATTCGGGCGTAAGGTCCTTCGTGGCCGAAATATAGCCGATCGGCGCATCGAACCACACGTAGAGCACCTTGCCCTCGGCCCCTTCGACCGGCACGGGGATGCCCCAGTCCAGGTCGCGGCTCACGGCGCGCGGCTGCAACCCGCCGTCGAGCCAGCTTTTGCACTGGCCGTAGACGTTCGATTTCCACTCCTTGTGGCCGTCGAGAATCCACTTGCGCAGGAACTCCTCGTAACGGTCCAGCGGCAGATACCAGTGTTTGGTCTCGCGCTTCACGGGTTTCGAGCCCGACACGGCGCTGTGCGGATCGATCAGTTCGTCGGGCGAAAGCGTCGACCCGCACTTCTCGCACTGGTCGCCGTAGGCCCGCTCGTTGCCGCACTTGGGACAGGTTCCCACGATATAGCGGTCGGCCAGGAACGTCTGCGCCTGCTCGTCGTAATACTGTTCGGAGCTCTTCTCGATGAACTTGCCCTCGTCGTAGAGCTTGCGGAAGAAGTCCGACGCGGTCTTGGCGTGCGTCGGCGACGAGGTGCGCGAATAGATGTCGAACGACATGCCCAGCCGCTCGAACGAACGTTTGATGAGCTCGTGATAGCGGTCGACGATCTGCTGGGGTGCGACCCCCTCCTTGCGGGCCTTGATCGTGATGGGCACCCCGTGCTCGTCCGAGCCGCAGACCGAAATCACGTCGCGACCCTTCAGACGCAGGTAGCGCGTATAGATGTCCGACGGAATATATACGCCCGCCAAGTGTCCGATATGCACGGGACCGTTGGCATAGGGCAGGGCCGAAGTGACCAGGTAACGTTTGTACTCTTTTGCCATATCGATGAAAAATCTTTCCGCTCATCCGCAACCGCGCGGCCTGCGTCGTCCGAGGCCCGGACGGATCGTCTCTCCGCCGCGGGATGCGAATCGGTGGTTATCTTACTATTGCTTGTCAAAAGTAGTAATTTTTAGGCGAAACGAAAAGCGAAGCCGTCAATTTGTTTACGGATGGTAAGAGTCCCCGGCCGCACGGCCGGAGCCGAATCGCCGGCGGCGATCGTCCGAAAACGTCCGACTATGCGTCATTCGGTCCCGACCCCCGAAAAACGCGCCGCAGGGAACGGAATTTGAACAGACCCCGGCGTAAGCTATCTTAAAAACCAAAGGATTATGGCCATCAAAAAATTACACGTTTCAATGATCGTGCTCCTCGCAGCGGCGATCGTTTCGTGCCAGAAAGATCCCTCGACCTCGGATCTGCACAAGGACTACCTGGTCTATACCGACTACGACGGCGGCACGAACTTCTCCTCCTTCGGCACCTACTACATTCCCGACAGCATTCTGCTCATCGGCGGCGCCGACAAGACCGAATACTGGAAAAACACGCAGGCGCTCGAGATCGTCGGCAAGGTCGCCGCCAACCTCGACGGACGCGGATTCGTCCGCACCGACGACAAGGAGACGGCCGACCTGGGCGTGCAGATCAGCTACGTCCGCCGCGTAAGCTACTTCGTGGGCTACGACTCGCCCTACTGGTGGTGGTACTATCCCTACTACTGGACGCCCGGCTACTGGGGCGACTGGCTGGGGTGGCACTATCCCTACCGCGTCTACTACGGCTACACGGCCGGCTCGCTGCTGGTCGAGATGCTCAATCTGGAGGCCGACAGCGAATCGGGCAAGAAGCTGCCCGTCGTCTGGGACAGCTTCATCGGCGGGCTGCTCTCGTCGAATGCCGAGATCAACCAGCAGCGCACGGTCGAAGCGATCGACCAGGCCTTCGCACAATCGCCCTATCTGAAAAAATAAACCGACCGATAAAAAGTGATATATTTGATTATGAAAACGATACAGATTCCGTTCCTGCGGACGATGCTGCTCGCCGCGGCACTCGTAGCCGCCGTGCGTCCGGGCAAGGCGCAGGTGTTTCCCGACAGCTACATCAACATCGACTGGCAGTTCAACGTGCCGCTGAGCAACGACTTCGCCGACAAGAGCTCGGGCTGGGGCATGAACTTCGAAGGGGGCTATTTCATCACCGACAACATCACGGTGGGCGCCTTCATCTCCTACCACACCAACCTCGCTTCTGTGGGCCGCGAAACGCTCCGGCTGTCGCCCACCTCGGCCATGACCACCAACCAGAAGCACTCGGTCTTCCAGCTTCCGTTCGGCGCCACGGCTCGATACAACTGGCTTAAGCACAGCGTCATGCAACCTTACGTCGGACTCAAGCTCGGTGCCGCATACGCCGAAATGTCCTCCTATTACTACATCGTCAAACACTACGAGGACAGCTGGGGTTTCTACATGTCGCCCGAAATCGGCGTATCGATCTTCCCGCGCCCCGACTACCGGCTGGGATTCCACGTGGCGCTCTACTACAGCTATGCGTCGAACAGCAGCGACCTGCTGGTCTATTCGCTGAACAACCTCAACAATTTCGGCATCCGTCTGGGCGTATCGTTCTGATCCGCACGCAGATCCTCCCGACAGACAGGGTGGCCCGCACGAAGCGGGCCACCCTGTTCGTCTTCCGTTGGCGGCAGCCGATGCCGCAGTGCGTCGGTGCATCGGCCGACCGTCGTCAGTGCGCCTCCAGCCAGTTTTCGCCGATTCCCGCATCGGCCAGCAGCCGCACCCGGAGCTGCGCAGCCGACTCCATGCTCTCGGTCACGATCGCCGTCACGCGCTCGCGCTCCTCGCGCAGCATGTCGACCACCAGTTCGTCGTGCACCTGCAGGATCACCTTCGAACGGATGCCTTCGGCCGCGAACCGCCGCGACACCTCGATCATGGCGATCTTCATGATGTCGGCGGCCGAACCCTGGATCGGCGCGTTCACGGCGTTACGCTCAGCCAGCCCGCGCGCCACGGCATTGCGCGAAGCGATGTCGTTCAGATAGCGGCGGCGCCCGAAAATCGTGGTCACGAAGCCGTCGGCCCGCGCCTGCTCCACCACGCGCTCCATATACTCCTTCACGCGGGGATAGGAGGCGAAATAGCCTTCGATGATCTCCTTGGCCTCCTTGCGGGGGATTTCGAGCCGCTGGCTCAGCCCGAAGGCCGAAATGCCGTAGATGATCCCGAAATTGGCCGTCTTGGCCCGCCGGCGCTCCTCGGAGGTCACCTCGCCGATCGGCTTGGCGAAGAGCCGTGCGGCCGTGGCGGCATGCACGTCCTCGCCGTGTTCGAACGCCGCGATGAGCGATTCGTCGCCCGACAGATGGGCCATCAGACGCAGCTCCACCTGACTGTAGTCGACCGAGAGCAGCAGATGGTCGTCGTCCGACGGAATGAACGCCTTGCGGATGCGGCGGCCCAGTTCGTCGCGCACGGGAATGTTCTGCAGATTGGGGTTGGTCGACGACAGACGTCCGGTGGCCGTCACGGCCTGGTTGAACGACGTATGGATACGTCCCGTCTTCCGGTTGACGAGCTGGGGCAGCGCCTCGACATAGGTCGACAGCAGCTTTTTGACGCCCCGGTATTCGAGGATGCGGTCGACGATCGGATGCTTGTGCGCGAACGACTGCAGATACTCCTCGTCCGTGCAGAACTGCTTGGTCTTGGTCATCTTGGGCTTCTCGGCGATCCGCATCTTGCCGAACAGCACTTCGCCCAGCTGGCGGGCCGAATTGATGTTGAGGTTCGGTTCGCCGGCGATCCCGCGGATCTCGGCCTCGAGCGCCGCCATCCGGCCGTTCAGCTCCACGGCATAGGCGGCCAGCGCTTCGCTGTCGATCCGCACGCCGGCCGTCTCGATGTCGGCCAGCACGGCGATCATCGGCTCCTCGATCTCGAAGTAGAGCCGATCCAAACCGATCCGCTCCACCTCGGGATAGAGCACCCGCTTGAGCTGGAGGGTGATGTCGGCGTCTTCGGCCGCATACTCCTTGACCCGCTCCACGTTGACCAGATCCATCGTCAGCTGCCGGGCACCCTTGCCGATGAGCGTTTCGATCTCGATGGGCCGGTAGCGGAGGTATTTTTCGGCCAGCGCATTCATGTTGTGCCGCGACTCGGGATCGAGCAGGTAGTGCAGAATCATCGTGTCGTATTTCGGGCCCGCGATTTCGATTCCGATGCGGCGCAACACCATCAGGTCGAACTTGATGTTCTGGCCGATCTTGGCGATCCGCGCATCGGCGAACAGCGGCCGCAGGATCGCGGCATACTCCTCCGTATGCGCCTCGTCGAACGGCACGTACCACGCCTCGTGGGGTTCGACGGCCAGCGACAGCCCCACGATGCGATCCTCGAACAGGTCGAATCCGGTCGTCTCCGTATCGAAGCAGAACTCCGCACAGCCCGCCACCTCGGCCACCGTCCGGCGCAACTGCTCCGCGCTCTCCACCAGCCTATAGACGTGAGGCGTGGTCTGCGCCGTCGCGAACTCCGACTCGCCGTCTGCGGGCGCCTCCGCCGCATCGGCCGGCGCAGCCGCCGTCGCCGGCTCCACCGGATCGCCGAACAGATTCCCCTGGCCGGCCAGCGCCGCACGCTTCGCCGCGGCCGATTTGGCCCGGGCCATCTCGGCCAGCTGGGTCTGCGCCTCCTGCCGGGGGCGGTCCGCAGGCTCCTCGAGCGGGGCCATGTTGGCCAGATCGTTCAGGAACGCCTTGAAATCCAGCTCGGCGAACAGGGCGCGCAACCGGTCGATATGGGGTTCGCAGACGGTCAGCTCCTCGGCGCGGAATTCGATCGGCACGTCCAGGCAGATGGTCGTGAGCCGTTTGGCCAGCAGCAGGTTTTCGCGCCACTCGGCGATCCGCTCGCCCTGCTTGCCCTTGATCGCCGCCACGTTCTCGAGCATGTTCTCCACCGTGCCCCACTCCTGCACCAGCTTGCAGGCGCTCTTCTCGCCGATGCCCGGCACGCCCGGAATGTTGTCCGACGCATCGCCCCACAGCGCCAGGATATCGCGCACCAGCTGCGGATCGTCAATTCCGTATTTGGCGCGGATCGCCGCACGGTCGACGATCTCGATCGAGCCGTCGGCCCCCTTCTGCTTGTAGATGCTGCACCGGTCGCGGACCAGCTGGCCGTAATCCTTGTCGGGCGTCACCATAAAGACCTCGTAACCCGCCTCGACCCCCTTCTGCGAGAGGGTGCCTATGACGTCGTCGGCTTCGTAGCCCTTCACCTCCAGAATCGGGATGCACATCGCCTCCAGCACCCGCTTCACGTAGGGCACCGAGCGAATGATGTCCTCGGGCGTCTCGCTGCGGTTGGCCTTGTAGGCGGGGAATATCTCGCGGCGGAAACTGCCGCCTTCGGGGTCGAACGCTACGCCCAGCAGGTCGGGACGCTCGCGCTTCTGGATGTCGCGCAGAAACTTCACGAACCCGAACACCACCGAGGTGTTCATCCCCGTACGGTTGCGCATGGGACGCCCCAGAAAGGCATAATAGTATTTGAATATCAACGCGTACGCATCGACGAGAAACAATTTTTTCATACGCCGGAATTTGTTTTGAAACCGAAAGGCCGGACGCCGTCCGGTCCCGTATCGTCGCTAAAGGTTGTCGCTCGCGAACCACTCGGCATAGGAGGTCGCCGTCTCGTGCAGCCGCAGCGCATAGAGCTCCACCCCCTGCGGCAGCCGCGCCCGCAGCCGTGCGGCGAAATCCGCCAGCATGTTCTCGCACGTAGGCTGATAATCCACCGTGACGACCCGTCCGAACCGTTCGCCCAAAGCCGCCGCCAGGGCGTCGTTGGCTCCGCCCCGCCGCAGGACGAAGGCATGGTCCATCCGCGAGACGATCTGTTCGTTCACGATCCGTTTCAGCACCCCGAAATCGGTCACCATACCGCATTTCGGATCGTCCGCGCACTCGGAGGGACGCCCCTTCACCGTCACGAACAACCGGTACGAATGGCCGTGGATCTCGCGGCACGCACCGTCGTATCCTTCGAGCGCGTGAGCCGCCTCGAACGAAAATTCCTTGGTCAATCTGATTACTGCCATAGGGACAAAGATATCTATTTCCGCCGAAATCGGAAAGCCGCGAAGCGCTTTTCAGCCATTTTAACGTGATTGATTCACATTTTTTTTCGGAACGACCTCCTCTGCGCCCCTTTTCAGGCAGACGGGTCGGCGACGCCACACGCATCGCCGACCCGCCGCATCGCTCCGTCGCACGGAACCTACTCCAGCTCGGTCCGGTAGGGGCAGTACATCGTCAGCCCCCGCTGGCGGACCGCCTCCCGCACATCGGTATAATAGCCGCTCAGCTCCCCGAGTTCGGAGCAGAGCATCCGCGCGCGGACGCCCGTCTCGAGCGCCGCGAAGAAGGCCGCCAGCCCCGTCGGCTCGTCGAGCACCTCCTTCACGCGGAAGTCGTCGCCCAGACCGGCCTTGTCCGCCGCCACGGCGATCGCCTCGCGCAGGCCGCCGCAACCGTCGACCAGACCGATCTTCACGGCCGCCTCGCCCGTCCAGACGCGGCCGCCGGCGATCTCGAGCACCTGCTCGACCGGAAGGTTGCGCCCTTCGGCCACGTGCGAGGTGAACGTGTCGTAGACCTTGTCCACGCCGCGCATGATCGCAGCCCGCTCGAGCGGCGTGAGCGGTTCGACGGCACCCATTCCCGCCGACTTGTTGCTCTTCACCCCGTCGAGCGTGATGCCCAGCTTGTTCCTGAGCGCGTCGATGGGGTTGATGAATATCCCGAACACGCCGATCGAACCGGTGAGCGTCATGCGGTCGGCCACGATCGCATCCGCCGGGCAGGAGATGTAGTAGCCGCCGCTGGCCGCATAGGCGCCCATCGAGACGATCACGGGTTTCTCTTCGCGCAGCAGCTCCACCTCGCGCCAGATGACATCCGACGCCAGGGCGCTTCCCCCGGGCGAATTGACGCGCAGCACCACCGACTTCACCCGGTCGTCTTCGCGTACGTCGGCCAGCGTCTGCGCCAGCGTGTTGCCGTAGATTTCGCGGCCGTATCCCTCGCCGTCGACGATCGTGCCGTCGGCATAAACCACCGCCACCTGCGGCGACGAAACGCGTTTCAGGTCGAAGCCCGTCTGCGCCGCATAGTCGCCCAGCGTCACGAAGTCGTAATCGGCCCCGTCGTCGTTCAGCTCGGCGAACACATCCTCCATCTCGTCCTCATAGATCAGTCCGTCGACGAATCCGTGCGCCAGCGCCTCCTCGGGCAGCAGCGCCTCGAGGTTGTCCGTGATGCGCCGCAGCTCCTCCGGATCCATTCCGCGCGCCTCGGCCACCGCTCCCGCGATCGTCTCCCACATCGAATCGACCACCGCCTGCATCTGTTCGCGGTTGGCCGGCGACATCCGGTCGGCGATATAGGGCTCCACGGCGCTCTTGTACTTGCAGGCCGTGGGACGGAAGACCTCGGCCTTGAGGTCGAGCTTGTCGAACAGCCCCTTGTAGAACATCATGTCGAAGGCCAGACCCGACCAGTCCAACCCGCCCTCAGGCTGCATGTAGACCGCGTCGGCCACCGACGCGAGGTAATAGCCGCCCTGGGTATAGACTTCGTTGTAGGCGACGACGAACTTGCCGCTCCGCTTGAAATCGTCCAGCGCCGCGCGCAGCTCCTCGAGCAGCGCAGCCCCGTCGACCCCGCCTCCGCCGTTCATCCGCAGATAGACGCCCTCGATGCGCGGATCCTCGGCCGCCGCCTCCAACGCCCGCAGCACCCGCAGCAGGGGCAGCCGCTTTTCGGTCTGCAACGTGACGAAATCGAACCCGTCCAGCGGATCCGACGAAGGTGCGTCGACGATCGTCTCGGCGAAATCGACCACGAGCACGCTGTTCTTTCCGATGCGCACCTTCGACTCGCCCGCCCCGACGATTCCGATCGCCATGAAGAGCATGAAAAACCAGAGGATGCACATCACGCAGCCGCCTGCGACGAATGCCAGCAGAGCCGCCAGAAAGGTCTTGAAAAAATTCATATGCGTTCGATCTTTGAAATTCCGAATTTCCGCGGTGCGGAACCCCGTTCCCCAACCACATGCAAAGATAGCGATATTCCGCCGAAGATCAAATAAAATATATCGTTATACGATAAATCGTCGGGCGCGGTTCGTTTTTTTGCGAGAATTAAAACTATCTTTGTGGACGAAACGTTATATTCGAAAAGTCGTTTTCCGGACGGAACGCCCTCCGCTTCCGCCTCCCGGGACAAACACGCATGGAAAACATGGAAGAGAAAATCAAACGACTGCTCGCCGGAGTAGTCCATCCCGAAACGGACCGGGACATCGTATCCAGCGGTTTCGTGGACAAGATCGCGGCATCCGAAGAGCGGATCGCCGTCACGCTCCGTTTCGCCAAGGCCCGCGATCCGTTCGCGGCGAAAATCAAAAACCAGGCCGAAAAGCTGCTGCGCGCCCGTTATCCGCAGGTCGCCGTCACCGTCTACGTCACCGAAGCGGCGCCCAAACCCGTGCAGCCCGCCCGGCCCGACACGACGCGCGACATCGCCCGCGTGATCGCCGTGGCTTCGGGCAAGGGCGGAGTGGGCAAATCGACCGTCACGGCCAACCTGGCCGTATCGCTCCGCAACCGCGGCTTCCGGGTCGGCATTCTCGACGCCGACATCTACGGCCCGTCGCAGCCCAAGATGTTCGGCGCGGAAGGATACGTGCCCGACGCCGTACAGGAGGATGGCGCGGACTATATCGTTCCGGCCGAAACGCAGGACATACGCCTCATGTCGATCGGCTTCTTCATCCGGCCGACCGACGCGCTGCTGTGGCGCGGCGCCATGGCCACCAACGCCCTCAAGCAGATGATCCACCAGACGCGCTGGGGCGCGCTCGACTTCCTGCTCGTGGACCTGCCTCCCGGCACGGGCGACATCCACCTGTCGATCATCGGCGAGCTGAAGATCGACGCGGCGGTGATCGTCTCCACGCCCCAGCAGGTCGCCGTGGCGGACGTGGTGCGCGGCGTGGAGATGTTCCGCAACGAGAACGTGCGGATCCCCGTGGCGGGCATCGTCGAGAACATGGCCTGGTTCACGCCGGCCGAACTGCCCGACAACCGCTACTACATCTTCGGACGGGGCGGCGCACGGCGCTATGCCGAACAGTGCGGCGTCGACTTCCTGGGCGAAATCCCCATCGTGCAGTCGATCATGGAGGGGAGCGACGCAGGCCGACCGGGAGCGACGCTCGATCCCGCGGTCGAACGCTGCTACCGGGAAATCGCCGACAAAATTGTGGATAAAGTGGTGCGTTGATGTGGGAAACTCTGTCGATAACCCGATCGTAACTTCCGATAACTTTTCGGTGCGAACGCTTGACAAATCGGAAAAGACCGGAGTATATACGACGATTCCGGAAAACCAAAAAAAGTTTTCGCTTTTTATCGTCGCCTGTCCGCAGCGGAAAACGACACGGAATGTTCATAAGAGACGGCTGTCGAAAAGTGCAAAACGTTTTTGCACGAATGTCGATATCCGCCCTCCGCGTCTGACGGCCAGCCGTTTTCGGCCGCACGTTATCCACACGGCATTTTCCGGTTTGTCGAAAACCGCCGCACGGCGCGACTTATCGACATTATCGACAGGCTTTATATCTTTTATTCTTTTATTATTAAATTCATAAAGATTGAAAAATAAAAAATGAAAGTTGACAACTCCGCCGATCTCCGCCGCCGGATCGAAACGCTCAAACGCGAAAAGCGCGCCGTCATCCTGGCGCACTACTATACGCTGCCCGAGGTGCAGGAGGTCGCCGACTTCCTGGGCGATTCGCTGGCCCTGTCGGTCAAGGCGCAGTCGGTCGAGGCCGACACGATCCTCTTCGCCGGCGTGCACTTCATGGCCGAGACGGCCAAGGTGCTCTGCCCCGACAAACGGGTGCTGATCCCCTGCCCCGAGGCGGGGTGTTCGCTGGCCGAGTCGTGCGACGCCGAGGCTTTCGCCGCATTTCGGGCGCAGTATCCCGACCACACGGTCGTCTCCTATGTCAATACCACGGTCGGGGTGAAGGCGCTCACGGACATCTGCTGCACCTCGTCCAATGCACTGGAGGTCGTGCGGTCGATTCCGGCCGACCGGCCCGTCATCTTTGCGCCGGACCGCAATCTGGGCTCCTATATCCGGAAGCTGACCGGGCGCGACAACATGGTGCTGTGGGACGGGGCGTGCCACGTGCACGAGGAGTTCTCGCTGGAGAAGATTCTGGAGCTGAAGCGGGAGAATCCCGGAGCGAAGGTCGTCGTGCATCCCGAGTGCAAGGCGCATGTGGTGGCGGCGGCCGATTTCGTCGGCTCGACGGCGGCCATCCTGGACTTCTGCGGAAGCAGCGGGGCGGAGACCTTCATCGTGGTGACCGAGCCGGGCATCCTGGCCGAGATGCGGAAGCGTTATCCCGGCAAGCGGTTCATTCCGGCGCCTCCGATCGACTCGACGTGCGGCTGCAACGACTGCCGCTTCATGAAGATGGTGACGCTTGAGCGGATCGCGGCCTGTCTGGAGCAGGAGGGGCCGGAGATCGTGCTGGACGAGGAGATCCGCCGGCGGGCCGAGCGGTCGATCCGCAACATGATCGCCGTGCGCTGATCCGGTGCGGACACCGGGCGGAGAGGAGCGTCCGGGCGTGCGCCGGGTCGAGACGCCTTTCCGGTGCGCGGGGGCGATCGTCCGGATCCGCGGAGACTGCCGGGTGCCGCCGTGCGTGCGGCCCCGGGAACGGATTGTCATGTAAAAGTTTTTGTGTTCGATATGAAAAGATTGTTTTTATCGGTCGCCGCGGCGTGCATCGCCTGCACGGCGGCGGCCGGCGAGGGGATGTGGCTGCTGCCCTATCTGCAGCGGATGAACATCGCCGATATGCAGGCCAAGGGGTGCCTGCTCCCGGCCGACGCGATTTACAGCGTCGACAAAGGTTCGCTCAAGGATGCCGTGGTGATCTTCGGAGGCGGCTGCACGGGCGAGATCGTTTCGCCCCGGGGGCTGCTCTTTACCAACCACCACTGCGGCTACGGGTCGATCCAGGCGCTGTCGTCGGTCGAGAACGACTACCTGAAAAACGGATTCTGGGCCATGTCTCCCGCCGAGGAGATTCCGGCTCCGGGGCTGGAGGTGCGCTTCGTCCGCCGGATCGTCGACGCGACGGCCGACGTGTTGGGCAGCGTGCCCGACATCGCCGGGGGCGAGGAGCGCGAACGGATGGTGCAGGCCCGTGTCGGAGAGCTCGAGAAGCGGCTCGCCGGCGAGCATCCCGGCATGGAGGTCGTCGTGAAGCCCTTCTTCGGCGGGAACCGCTATTTCGCCTTCGTCATGGAGGTTTACACCGACGTGCGCCTGGTGGGAACGCCTCCCACGTCGATCGGCAAGTTCGGCGGCGACACCGACAACTGGATGTGGCCGCGCCACACGGGCGACTTCTCGATCTTCCGCGTCTATGCGGGGCCCGACAACCGGCCGGCCGCCTATTCGCCCGCAAACGTGCCCTATCGCACCGACAACTACCTGAAGGTGTCGCTCGACGGCTACGGCGAGGGCGATTTCGCCATGATCATGGGATTTCCCGGCACCACGCAGCGCTACATGACCTCCTACGAGATCGACCGGATGCTCGAGGTCGAGAATCCGCAGCGCATCTTCATCCGCGGCGAGCGGCAGGCGATCCTGAAGGAGCGGATGGCCTCCAGCGACGAGGTGCGCATCCAGTATGCCGCCAAATACGCCCAGTCGTCGAACTACTGGAAGAATTCGATCGGCATGTCGCGCGGCATCCGCAAACTCGGCGTGAAGGCGCAGAAGGAGGCCCGCGAGGAGGCTTTCCGGCAGTGGGCTGCGGCCAATACGCTGCCCGAGGAGGGTTATGTCCGGGCGTTGGACGACATCCGCGAATCGGTCGAGGGGTCGCTGCCGGCCTTCGCCGAGCGGCAGTTCCTCTCCGAGGCGTTCCTGCGCGCGGTGGAGCTGCTGCGCATCGCTTCGTCGGCGGAGGCGGCCCGTCCCGGCAAGCGGGGCTCGGAGGCGCGGGAGGCTGCCGAGCGCAAGTTCCGCGATTTCTACAAGGACTACGACCCCGAGACCGACCGTCGCGTGGCCCGTCGCATGGTGGAGATCGCGTACGAACATCTGAAGGAGCGGCCTTCGTTCTACGCGGAATGGATCGAGGAGCGGTTCCTCGGCGATGCGGCGGCCTATGTGGACTGGGTGTACGACAATTCGGTCTTCGCCGACGAAGCGCGGGGGACGGCCTATCTGAAAAAGCCCTCCGAAAAGGTCTACCGCAACGATCCGGCCGTCGCGATGTACCGTTCGATCGCCGAGCGTTACGAGGCGGCCCGGGCCGAGGAACGGCGTCATGCGCTTCAGTTCGCCGACGGGCACCGGCGCTATATCGCCGGGCTGATGCGCATGGAACCGGACCGGCCGTGGGCTTCGGATGCCAACTTCACGATCCGGCTGACCTACGGGAACGTGCTGCCCTACAGACCGTGCGACGGCGTGAAATACGATTACAGGACCACGCTCAAAGGGGTGATCGAGAAGGAGGATCCGAAGAATCCCGAGGAGTTCACCGTGCCGGAGAAGCTCAAGAGCCTCTATGCGGCGCGCGATTTCGGGTGTTACGCCGATGCGCGGGGCGAACTTCCGACCTGTTTCCTGGCCGACTGCGACATCACGGGCGGCAACTCCGGATCGCCCGTGATGAACGCGCGGGGCGAGCTGATCGGCCTGGCGTTCGACGGCAACTGGGAGGCTATGTCGGGCGACGTGGCTTTCGAACCCGAGCTGCAGCGTACGATCGCCGTGGATATCCGCTACGTGCTGTTCATCGTCGACAAATTCGCCGGGGCCGGCTGGCTGCTGGAGGAGCTGGGGCTGGAGCGGAACTGACCGTGCGGAACGGCTTCGGGGCGCTTTGCGCGTCGGTCGTTATCGTCGCGAAAAAGTACGCGATATGCGGAAACGAAGGCCTGCGGGAGATGTCTCCCGCAGGCCTTTCTCTTGCCTTTTTATCTCTGCAGACGCTTTCCGTCGTACCTCTGCAACCGGAATACGGTGTGGATTCGGTTTTTGGGGAGGTTCGAAATAAGGTATGAGTTGATGAAGAAACTGTCTGAACTGCACAGTGTATCCGGCGGCCACAACATACGCAGTAAGGAATCGCTGACTATATCACCCGTTATACGCACGAAATGGAGGTCGGCACAAGGCTCGATATGCACAAACTACGCTACGGGGCATCGACAATCAAGAACTATAAGGGGTTTATCATTCAGTTCGACGAGTTCTGCAAGGCGAAACGCAAGCGATTCGATTTCGGCGACATCGACTTGAAATTCTACGACGATTTCGTGGCATGGTTTACAGCGAAGGATTACTCGATCAATACCATCGGCCGCCATGTCAAGGAGTTGAAAATCATCATGCGGGCTGCGCGTGAAGAGGGGCTGCACGACAACGGCTTGATTGAGAGCCGCAAATTCCGTGTACTGACCGCTGATGTCGAGAATATCTATCTGACCGAATCGGAGATTCGAGCTATTGCCGACCTCGATTTATCGAACGACAAACACAAAGATATTGCCCGCGATGTATTCTTGGTCGGTTGCTATACGGCACAGCGCTTTAGTGACTACTCAACCATCAACGAGGGCAATATCCGCACGTTGGAAAGCGGGCAGCGGGTCATCGACCTCAAACAGCAGAAGACAGGCAATCACGTCGTCATTCCCATACGGCCCGAATTGCAGTCAATACTGGACAAGTACGAAAATCGGTTGCCGAAGTCCTATGAACAGAAAGTAAACAAATTCATCAAGGAGGTCGCACGCGAAGCGGGTATTACGGAGAAAATCGAAGTTTCATACGTCGAGAATGGGGAAAAGAAGATGCATTTGGTCGATAAATGCGACTTGGTAAAGACCCATACGGCACGCCGCAGCGGTGCGACGAATATGTATCTGGCGGGCATTCCGACCATCGCCATCATGAAAATCACGGGCCACAAAACCGAAAAGGAGTTTATGAAATACATCAAAATTACGGAAGAGCAGACCGCCATGGAGTTGATGAATCATCCGTATTTTAGCGGGAAATAAAATTTTTTATATCTTTATATCCAAATTAAAGAATCTGGAATATGATTACAAAAGACGAAATACTGACATTACTCAATGATATTGAGAATTACCATATTGAACGAACTGTATCTACTGATAAGATGGATAAATTCTGTCAGGCAATATGTGCTTTCTCTAATGATATGCCCAATAGCGGCAAAAAAGGTTATCTTATTATTGGAGCGACAGATGATGGCGTCATTTCAGGATTGAAAGTTGATGATAGATTATATAAAACGATTACTGGGATTCGTTCCGATGGGAATATTCAGCCTTTTCCTATTATGAGTGTTGAAAAACTTTCCTATGACTCTGGTGATCTTTTAGTCGTTGAAGTTACTCCACACAAGTATCCACCTATAAAATACAAAGGAAGAACATGGATTCGTATTGGACCACGTAAAGATATTGCATCAGATATGGAAGAGCGGGCTCTGATGGAACGGCGCAGGGCCAATATTCTCTCATTCGAGACATACCCTTGTATCGACTCGACACTTGATGATCTAAGACTAGATTTATTCAAAAACACATATCTTCCGGCCATAATGGACGAGGATGCCTTGATAGATGATAAAAGAGATATCAAGCAACAATTAAGCGCATTACGATTATACAGCATTGCAGAGGATTGCCCAACATATGCTGCAATTCTTTTGTTTGGAAAGAATCCGGAATATTATCTGCCGGGAGCATACGTACAATATGTTCGATTCGATGGTAATGACAATGCCGCGGATATAGTCAATGAACATAAGTTTGCGGGTTGTTTAATAGAGATATTACCGAAACTCGATACCTTCATTGAAACAGCAATAGTAGAAAAACGACCAAAGCCAATTACCGCACTAAGAGAAAGAACAATATATAATTACCCAATATGGGCTATTCGAGAGTTGCTAATGAATGCAGTAATGCATCGAGACTATCAATCGAATACACCTATTAAATTTTATCAATATGCTGATAGAATAGAAATTGATAATGCCGGAGGGTTATATGGAAATGCCAAACCAGAAAATTTTCCAAATGTAAACGATTACCGTAACCCTATTGTTGCAGAGGCAATGAAATCTTTAGGATATGTTAATAGATACAATCGTGGAGTTGCTCGTGTACAGAAGGAGTTACGAGATAATGGGAATCAAAAGGCTGTATTTTCTGTTGATAATATTACTGTTTTTGGTGTAAAAGTTAACGATGCCGCTTTTGTTGCAGATAATCAACTTCGTATAAACTTTACTAACCAAGTTACTAACCAAGTTACTAACCAAGTTGATTTTGAATTAGGGCAAGCTATCATTTCTTATAAACAAGCGGAGCTAGCTGAATATGAAGCCAAATACTCTAAAGTAGCCGTTCGATTTGATAACTCTGATTTTGATTCACTAAAAACAGAAAAATCATACAAAATATTAAATGCACTATTGCAGGGGCCTAAAAGCAAAAAGGAGTTACTTATCAATACGCTAGAATTAACATCGCAGATTTATAATTATCAAAGATATATAGAACCATTAATGGCTCGAAAACTCATTATTCAAACAATTAAAGATAGACCTAGAAGCCCTAAACAAAAGTATGCGATTACTTCCTTGGGATATTATTTCCTAATGTATTTGACGCGACTACCGATCAAATAATTCCTTGACGACATATTCCGTTTGGGAAAAGTATGTCAAACAACAAAAATTAATTTGAAAAATGTATTCGAAATGCCTCGTCGTCGCAAAATAGAAATCAAGGCTTCCGAACTGGCATGCTTCGACACGTTGGTCGAGGCATTGCGCACTCGGCCGGAGTTTGCAGACTTCGACCCGGCAAGTTTGCGTGTGTGGGCATACGAGGATTACGAACCGACAGTCCGAAATATTGCGCGGGTTATCCGTCATTTCGATTATTGGCTGGCAGCGCATC
>CAOJSG010000019.1 GCA_948442615.1 uncultured Alistipes sp. | reverse complement strand
GGATTATTTCTTGTTGTAAGCCGTCAGGATGTCCATCAGCGTGATCGACGAATCCTCCATATCGTTTACGAGCGAATCGATCTTCGAAACGATATAGTTGTAGAACAGCTGAAGAATAACCGCAGCGATAAGACCCATGAGGGTGGTCAGCAGGGCGACCTTGATACCGCCTGCAACCAGCGTCGGGCTGATGTCGCCGGCAGCCTGGATGGCGTCGAACGCAGCGATCATGCCGACAACGGTACCCATAAATCCGAGCATCGGGCTCAGTGCGATGAACAGACCGATCCACGACAGACCCGACTCCATCTGGCCCGTCTGAACCGAACCGTAGGAAACAACGGCCTTCTCGACCGAATCCAGACCCTGATCGTAGCGGTCAAGACCCTGCCAGTAGATCGAAGCGATCGGGCCGCGGGTGTTCTTGCAAACCTCCTTGGCTGCCTCAATGCCGCCGTTCTTCAGCGCCTCCTCGACCGAAGCGATGAACTTCTTCGAGTTGATGGTCGACAGCGACAGGTAGAGAATACGCTCGATGGCAACGGCCAGACCGATAACCAAGCAGAGGAGCACCGGAAGCATCCACTCCCAGCCGCCTTCGAGGAACTTCTGCATCAGAATGTGGTGCATGGTTTCGCCTGCGATCTCGGTCTCGGCCGCAACGGCGTCGACAGCGGCATCGGCAACCGCAGCCTCTTCAGTCGCCGGAGCAGCAGCCTCGGCAGCCTCTTGCGCGAACGCACTAACAGTACCCAACGAGAAGAGGGCCACTGACAGAATCAAAAAAAGTTTTTTCATAGTTGTGTTAGATGATTAAATTAGTTGATCTTTATTGTTTTGTGTATTGTTATGTTTTTCCGTCCCATTCGCCGCACGGTCCCGGCCGCACGGCGCGGCGCCTTCGTCCCGTCTTTTCCGGCCTCCTCCTCGGCCCGTCCGGCGCGCAAACCGCAGCCCCGACGGCACAGAAAGCCCGAAAGAAAATATGAAAAATTTATTTTTTGTCCTCTCTTTTGTCGTTTTTCGTCGCCGCTTCGGATGGAATCCGTTCCGGAGACCGCTTTCCGCATCCGGAACCCCGATCGGGCGCCGGCGCCCGCAGTCCTCAGCAAAAGCATTATGCCTCAGCCAGTTATCTGCTAATCCGTCCGTTCCGTGCCCGGCGTTCCCATCCGATAAGGCACGTTATCAGTGCGAAATATAGAAAAAAATTTCGTTCCGTGCAATCTCTCACACGGTAAATTCGCCTTTGAGCGGCCGGCGCAGCAACATTTCCGTTTCCCGCTCCGGCAGCCCCAGACCCAGCACGTACATCAGTTTGGTCACGGCCGCCTCGGTCGTCATGTCGTAGCCGCACAGAACGCCGATCTCCTGCAGGCGCAAGCCGGTCTCGTAACGCTCCATCGACACCGTTCCGCCCCCGCACTGGGTGATATTGAGCACATGCACGCCGCGGGCGATCGTCTCGCCGAGCAGCCCCAGGAACGACGCCGAGGTCGGCGCATTGCCCGAACCGAACGTCTCGAGCACGACGGCCCGCAGCCCCTCCGTCCGCAGCACGGTCCGCAGAATGCGCTCGTCCAGGCCGGGAAAGAGCTTCACCACGCCGATTCCGTCGCTCAGGCGGGTCGCGATGCGCAGCTCCTCCTCCCGCCCGGCAACGGGCAGAACGGCCGGCAGGTTGTAGGCTATATTGACGCCCACCTCGGCCAGCGGCGGATAGTTGTACGACCGGAACGCATTGAGCGCCTCGGCGCTGCGCTTGGTCGTGCGGTTGGCGCGGAACAGCCGGTTCTGGAAATAGAGCGACACTTCGGGCACGACGGGGCGTCCGTCCCTGCGGGCGCCCGCGATCTCGATGGCCGTGATGAGGTTCTCGCGGCCGTCGGTGCGCAGCACGCCGATCGGGATCTGGCTGCCGGTGAAGACCACCGGCTTCGCGAGGTTCTCGAGCATGAAGCTCATCGCCGAAGCCGTATACGACATCGTATCGGTGCCGTGCAGCACGACAAACCCGTCGTAGCGCGCATAGTTGTCCCGGATAAGCCGCGCCAGGGCGAGCCAGTTGGCCGGCGCCACGTTCGACGAATCGATCACGGGATCCATCGTACGGACGTCGATGTCGATGTTCAGCCGCTTGAGCGAGGGAAACTCGTCGTAGATGCCCGTGAAGTCGAACGGGACGAGCGCCCCGGTCGTTTCGTCGGTCTTCATGCCGATCGTACCGCCGGTGTAGACGACGAGAATGGAGGAGTTGCGTGGTTGAGTGAGCATATCGCGGATTCGTCTGTTTCGGGTTTCCGTCGGACCAGCGTCCGGGCGCCCGGGCCGTCCGCACGGCGGTCCGTGTCGCAAATATAACGAATTTCCGCAAATCGGAAAAATCGATCGGCGCGCCGCCCCGATCCCCGGCGGCGGGGCTCCGCCGCCCTCTTCCGCACCGGAGCCGCACCGCGGTCGCATGCGGAACAACCGGCCGCTTCGCAGGTCCGCATGCGGCCGGCCGCCGGAAACGCCGCACCTGCGGAAACGGAAGCGGGGGTCGTCCGATCGAACAACCCCCGCATCCGTTCATCCGGCGACCACTACCACATCACCTTGATGGCATAGGCGTCGAGACCGCCCGAAAGCGCCTTCTTCTGCACGCTGTGGAAGCCCCAGAAGCGCTCCTCGGAGAGCATGAAGAGCGTGTACTGCGACCCTTCGGCCACCGGCCACACCTTCACGGCGTAGTTGCTGCCGATCGAACCGGCGGCCGTCTGCAGCGCCCCCAGCAGGTCGTTCTTCACCGTACCGACCATGAGCATCGGCATGTTGGCGTCGTAGAACGAGCGCAGCACGCCGCGGCGGCCGCCGAACGCCTCGATCTGCTCGGCCGTGTCGAAACGCGCCGTCAGGAAGTCGACCTCGAACGAAACCGAAGCCTCGCCCGTCACCTCGCCGGCGTCGTTCTTATCGGTGCGCGTACCCGTCATGCGGGTCTTGATGTCGGTCACGTAGCACCCCTTGCCCGTAGGCACGCCCTGCGCGCCGAGCGGAAGGCAGTCGTTGAAGTAGAGCATGCTGCCCTGCCACGAGGTCTTGTTGACGATGCGGTTGAAGGCGAACGCCGTGTACTGGCGCGTGTTGAGCGCCGTCTGCATGAGCGCCGAGACGTTGCCGTTGTCGGCGCGGTCGAGGATCGTCAGCCACGAACCGCTCTTGCCGCCCAGCGTGTTGGCGACATAGCCGTCGAAGGCGGTGTAGTCGCCCGCACCGAGCGCCGCGTCGTTCAGACGCGATACGAACTGAATGTCGGTCGTGAACTTCTCCGACGGAGCCGGAATCGGCGCATCCGACGGGTATTCGTCCAGTCCGTTGTCGCAGCCCGTGAAGAGCATGGCGGCCAGCGCGAAGGACGGAATGATCGAAAGGTATCTTTTCATGATTTTCATCGATTAAATTGGTTTCTGTTCGTCGGATGCTCAGTTTTTCAGTACGGCGGTACCCGAAATCGCATAGTGGTCCGACAGCTCGTAGAACGTCTGGGAATTGAGCACCTGGTAGTCCGAGCAGCTCCATGCGCTCTGCGGGAATCCGATGAAGTAGTCGAGCTTGCTGATGTTGTCCCACGTGATCGAGTTGTTGCAGAGCCGCTTGCCGGTCTTCTCGTACTCGCGGATCGCCGACGAGGAGGGGCCGCAGTTCATGTCGCCCATCAGCAGCACGGGGATGTTCTCCGCCACGGCCGGCGCCACGGCGTATTCGATCACCTCCTTGGCCTGGCCCAGGCAGGTGGCGTCGCCGCCGAACGCATCGAGGTGGGTGCAGACGATGCGCACCATCACCCCTTCGGGTTTCGAGTCGGTCGGCACGAGGATGTCGGCCCAGCCCGCCGAACGCTGGTCGGCGCCCGAGTACATGCCCAGCCGCACCGACGACGAGTTGACGATCGGATACTTCGAGAGGATGCAGTTGCCGTAGTGGCCCGAATCCTTCACGTAGGAGAAGATGAAGTAGGGGAACATGCCCAGCTCCTTGGCGAACTCGGTCAGCTTCTCGACCATGTACATGGCGCCGGTCTGCGTCTCGAACTCGTTGAAGCAGACGATGTCGGCGTTCTGATTGCGGATTTCGGCCACGAAACGGCTGATGTCCTTGGCCACGTTGTTGTTGGCCCGGTACTCCAACGCCTTCATGTTCCACTCCATGCACTTGAGCTTCACATCCTGCGCCTGCGCCTCGGCCTGCGGAAAAAAGATTCCCGCAAGCAGGGCCGCGCCCAAAATATATTTACAGATTTTCATGATGTCTTATGGATTTGATCGATTAATAACCCTTGTTCTGCGTCAGATTCACCGTACCGGTAAACGCACGCTCCGGAATGGGGAACACCTTGTTATAAGTAGGGTTGAACGTGCGGGCCGGATAAACCTCGACCTCCTCGGCCACGATCTTTCCGTCGACGCCCTTCGAAATGACGCTGTGCAGCGGCTTGGTGAGCAGCTCGGGAGCCAAGCCCCAGCGAACCACGTCGACGAAACGGCTGGGCTGGAACTCGAATGCCAGCTCGCACCGGCGCTCGTTCTGCAGCTGGGCCTTGGTGGCCTGGCTGTTCTGCGGCAGACCCGCACGGTCGCGGATGGCGTTCAGCAGCGCCTTGGCCTCGGCATTGCCTTCGCCCTGGGTCCAGATGAGCGCCTCGGCCTTCATCAGCATCACGTCGGCATAGCGCATCAGCGACACGTTGAGGCAGTTCCAAAGCTTGTCGCGCAGCTGCGTGACCTCGGCGAAGTAGTTGGAATCCGACGCACGGCTGGACGAACGCTCCCACGGCGAGAGGAACTTGCGGCACAGCATGCCGGCCGACACGTGGTTGCTGCCCGACCAGGCGATCTGCGTGGCGGAGCCGTCGGGCGAATAGCCGGCGAAGGTCCACGCCCAGCCCATGAACTCGAACGACTGGCCCGGATAGAGGATCGTCACGTCGCGGCGCTGGTCGCCCTCCTCGTAAGCCTTGTAGAGCTCGAGGCTCGGGGTGAAGTAGCCCCACGTGTTGTAATAGCCCCAGCCGGCGTTCTGGAACGTCACGCCGTGATAGCGCGCACCGTTGGTGGTGTTGCCCTCGAGCGAGAAGATGTACTCCTTGCTGTGGTTCTGATCCGAAGTCCAGAGCTTGCGGTAGGAGTTGATCTTGTCGGTGGGATCGACGTAGAGTTCGCGCTTGTCGGCGCCGGTCATCGACATCACCTTGTCGCACATCTCGATCACCACGTCGTAGTACTTGGCGTCGTACATCGAGGCGTAGAGCGCGGCACGGGCGGCATAGGCCCAGGCGGCCGCCTTGTGGGGCAGGCCGATCTCATCCGCGGAGAGCTCCGAAAGGTAGGGCAGCTTCTCGCCGGCCTCGCGGAAGTCCGCGATGATCTGCTCGTAGTTGCGCAGCACGTGCGAGGGACGGGGCGAGTCGATGTCGGCGGGCGCCGTCTTGTCCGTGATGATGGGGATGCCGCCGTTGGTGTCGTCGCCGTAGTAGGGCACCATCCACAGCATCGAGAATCCGCGGAAGAAGAGCGCCGTACCCACGGCCTGGTCCTTGAACGACTGGTCGAGCGACATGTCGGGGACGATCTTGATGATGTTGTTGGCCTTGGCCACGTTCTGGTACATCACCTCCCAGACGCGCGACACGTCGTTGCTGTTCGACGGCGACATGCGGAACTCGCGGATCTCGTCGACCGACGAACGGTCGCGCCCGATCAGCACGTTGTCGCTGGCGCACTCCAGCCACATGTGTCCGCGGCCGCAGATCTCCTCGCTCCAGTAGGGCGAAACGAAGTGGTAGAGTCCGTAAACGGCCTGCATGACATCCTCCTTCGACTTCCAGGTGGTATCCTTGCCGTAAGGATCCTTCTCGAGGAAGTCCGCGCAACCGGACAGCGCAAAGGCTCCGGCGGCCAGGCAAATGCTTAAAAATATCTTTTTCATGATTCTTTCGATTTTAGAAGTTGAGGTTTACACCGAAGTTGAAGAAGCGGGACGACGGATAAACACCGGTATCCAGACCGTAGTTGCCCGGTTCGGGATCGATGCCCGAGTAGCCCGTGATCGTAGCCACGTTGTCGATGCTCAGGTAGACGCGCAGCGAGCCCTCCTTCATGCCGATATGGCGGACGATGTGCTTGGGCAGCGTATAGCCGATCGTGATGTTCTTCAGACGCAGGTAGTCGCCCTTCTCCAGGAAGGCATCCGAGAATTTGGTGTAGTTGCCGTTGTTGTCCTCGGCCAGACCCAGACGCGGGTACTTGCTGCCCGAAGGATTGAAATCCCACGTGTCGAAGACGTCGTCGACGAGGTTGCCGAAGTCCTGGCGGCCGTTCATGCCCAGCTGCTTGGTACCGTTATAGATGTAGTTGCCGGCTACGCCCTGGAACATGATGCTGAAGTCGAGGCCCTTCCAGTCGAGCGAACCGCCGAACGAGAAGGTCTGCTTGGGCGTATAGCAGCCCGTCAGCACGCGGTCTTCGTCGGTGATGACGCCGTCGCCGTTCGTATCGACGAACTTCAGGTCGCCCACCTTCGCGTTGGGCTGCACCTGGGTCACCTCACCCGTGGTGGCGTTCTTGCTCACGTAGCGGTCGATCTCCTCCTGCGAACGGAAGATGCCGTTGGTGCGGTAGAGATAATAGGAATACCAGGGGTGTCCCACGCCCGAATAGAGGATCGCCGTGCTGTTGATGTTGGGATTCTCGTGGCGCACGAGCGGCTGCGGGCCGTAGTCGTCCACGTTGCTCTTGTTCGTCGAGAACGAACCCCAGACGTTGTAGTTGAGCTTGCCCTGCGCGGCGGTGTTGTGATACGTCACGGAGAACTCCCAGCCCTTGTTGGTCACCTGACCCATGTTGCCCATGGGCGACTCGGCGACACCCATCTGCGGAGGCGTGGGCACGTAGTCCACCAGGTCGCGGGTCTCCTTGTTATAGTAGTCGACGCTCACGTCGAGCTTGTTCTTGAAGAGCGTGAAGTCGATACCGGCACTGGTCTGCACCGTGGTCTCCCACGTCGCACCCATGTTGGGGATGGTCGGGGAGTAGCTGCCCTGCACGGTGTTGCCGCCGATGAGCGAGCCGTCGGGATAGATCTCCATCGGGATGTCGGTCGTCGACATGCGCGGATAGAGCGTCACGTTGCCCACCTTACCCCAGCCGGCGCGGAGCTTCACCAGGTCGAACACCTTGCTGAGCGACGAGTTGCGGAAGAACTTCTCCGAAGAGAGTTTCCACGAACCCGAAACCGAGGGGAACCACTCGTAGTTCTTCGAGGAGGGAAGTTTCGAGGAGGCGTCGCGGCGCACGCTGGCCGTCAGGAAGTAGCGGTCGTCGAACGAATAGCCCAGACGCGCCAGGAACGAAACCATCGTATACTCCTCGTAGTTCTCCGTCGGGTTGCGGTACCACGAACCGTTCTGCCACAGCACGTGGTGCGAATCCCAAGTCTTGTTGGGGTAGCCCTGCGTACGGAAGTCGTAGAGGCGGAGCTTCTGATAGTCGGTCGTGAAGCCGGCCATCGCCGAGATGTGGTGCTTGCCGAACATCTGCGCGTAGGTGGCGGTCGTCTCCCACAGGTAGTGGAACGTACGCGTCTGCGTCTGCTCGCGGTAGGTCGAGGTCGAGCCGCCCGGCACGTCGATGACGGGCGAATAGCCGTCCGTCTCGAGGATGTCGAGATCGGCCGTCAGGTCCGACTTGAGCGTGAGGCCGGTGACGGGCTTCACCTCGAGCGAGGTCGTCGAGAAGAAGCGCGTGCGGGGCGAGCGGTTGTGCATCGTCTCGAGCTGTGCCTTGGGGTTGACGATATTGGGACCCGCCACGCCGGCGGCCATGTCGGCCGTCGAAGCGATACCGCCCCACTTGGGTTTGCCGTCCTCATTATAGATGATCTTGCCGTCGGCATCGCGGTCGTAGATCGAGGCCGATGCGGGGAACCACATGGCACCCAGGATCGGGCCGGTGTGCGACCGGCTGATGTTGCCCTGGCCGTTCGAATAGTCGAACGAAACGCGCTCCGACACCTTAAGCCACGAAGCGGGTTTGTAATCCGCACTCAGCTTGGCGCCCAGCGACTCGGAATAAGTGTTGATGATCGCACCCTCTTTCTTGTCGTAGGTCACCGACAGAATCGACTGCAACTTTTCGGTACCGCCGCTCAGCGAAATGCCGTAATGTTGCGTCAGACCCGTGCGGAAAATCTCGTCCAGCCAGTCGGTGCGCGTAACGTTCGCGCCGGCATAGGCCTCCGGATTGGCCAGCATGGGCAGCTGACCGTTGTCCGAGTTGCCCACGGCCTTGGCCCACACGTCGCAGAACTGCTGCGCATTGAGCAGCGTAGGCAGGTTCATCGCCCGCTGGAAACCGAGCGACACGTTGACGTCCACGCGCGTTTTGCCCGCCTCGGCCTTGCGGGTGGTGATCAGCACGACACCGCTCGAACCCACCGAAGCACCGTAGATGGCGGCCGACGCCGCATCCTTGAGCACGGTCACCGACTCGATGTCCTCTACCATATAAGGTGCGTTGGGCACGCCGTCCACCACGACGAGCACGCCGTCGCCCGAGGTCGGATCGTCGTCGTTACCCTTCGAACCGCGTCCGCGGATCGAGAACGACGCCGCACGCATCGGGTCGCCGCCCGACTGCTGGATCGTCACGCCCGGCATGCGGCCCTGCAGGAAGGTTCCCAGATCGGAGGCGCGGCTGCGTGCCGCTTCGTCCATCTTGACCGTCGTGACGGCCATCGAGAGGTCCTCCTTGCGCTGCGAGCCGTAACCGATGGCAACGACTTCGCCAATCATCGTGGCGTCCTCTTCCATCACGACATCGATCTGCGTGCGGTTCATCACGGCGACGCCCTGCGTCTTGTAACCGATGAACGAGAATTCCAGCACGGCATCGCCCGCCACCGAGATCCGGTAACTGCCGTCCGCGTCGGTCGTCACGCCGTTGACCGTTCCGCGCTCGATGACCGAAGCGCCGATCAGCGGGTTCTGACCGGTATCCGTCAAACGGCCCGAAACCGTCAAGCGGTCCTGCGCCCGGGCCGGAAGGATGAGCATACCGCATAGCAGACTCATCAGAAGACAAAGGATCGTGCCCCGTCTCTTCCCCGTAAAAGTCAAATTCATTTTCATAAAATTTAGGTTAATAATTAAAGTATATCCGAATTGAGCGGCCTGAGGATATTTTTAATTTTTTTATTAAAGTGCTCCGAAAATCGCGCTTCGAAGCAATGTTTCCGTTTTAAAGACTTTTTGATATTCAAAATTATACAACCTAACGGTCTGAATTGGCGCATTTTACGTATTTAATTCCTCATATCGCGCAGAAGTGCTTCATCGGCGCGGTTTCGAAAAAGGCGGAGCCGCCGTCCGCCGCGCGACAGGTGCGTATCGGCCCCGGCGGATGTCCCCCGCCTTCCGGCGGAAACATCCCGATTTCCTGCACGGCATACGGTCCTTTCGCACATCCGGCGGACAGGAGGGGGAGGGTGAAAAAAAAGGGAACCCGCAGCGGGTTCCCTTTTTCGTTCCGGATGCACGGTCCTCAATCGGCGAACAGATGACGGGCATAGCGATACCCGCAGGCGTCGTACAGCCCCCGCAGACGTTCGGCGCGCGAACGGTAGCCCGCGACGTCTTTTCGGTCGAGGCTCCACGCCACCTCGGCCAGAGCGCTCAGACGGGGCAGCAGCATGTACTGCGCCTGTTCGAAATCGGCGATGTACTCGGTCCACAGATTCGCCTGCACCCCGCGGACGAAACGCCGCTCGTCGGCCGAGAGACCCTCCAGCGGGTCGAGCGAATAGACCTGCTCCACGGGCAGGCATCCGCCCCAGGCCAGCGGTTCGCCTACGGTATCGGCCGTCTGGTAATAGTCGAAATAGCAGTGCGTCGTCGGCGCCATGACCACCTCGTTGCCCTGGCGTGCGGCACGCACCCCGCCTTCGGTTCCGCGCCACGACATGACGACCGCCGTGGGCGTGACGCCCCCGTCGAGCATCTCGTCCCAGCCGATCAGCCGCCGGCCCCGTTCGAGCAGGAAGCGTTCGATCCGCGCCGTGGCATACCCCTGCAACTGGCGCGGACGGGTCAGCCCCTCGGCCACCATGCGCGCCCGGCAGGCGGGACAACGCTCCCACATCTTCGTGGGGCACTCGTCGCCGCCGATATGGATGTATTCCGACGGAAAGAGTTCGAGGACCTCCTCCAGCACCCCCTCCATGAATTCGAAGGTCGTCTCGCGCCCGGGGCAGAAGACGCGGTCGTCGATGTCCCACGTCTGGCGCACCTCGTACCGCTCGCCCGTGCAGCCGAGCCAGGGATAGGAGGCCAGCGCCGCCACGGCGTGTCCCGGAAACTCGATCTCGGGAATCACCGTGATGAAGCGGCGGGCAGCGTAGTCGACCACCTCGCGGATCTCCTCCTGCGTATAGAACCCGCCGTAAGGCGTCTCGTCGTAACGGCACGTCTCATCGTATTCGCCGCCCGGATCGCGCCCGACGAGCGTACGCTTCCGAACCGCACCGACGCGCGTCAGCTCGGGATACTTGCGGATCTCGATGCGCCAGCCCTGATCGTCGGTCAGATGCCAGTGGAAGACGTTCAGCTTGTGCATCGCCATCAGATCGAGCGTGCGTTTCACCTCCTCCACCGTGAAAAAATGGCGTGCGACGTCGAGCATCAGCCCCCGATAGACCAGGCACGGACCGTCCTCGATCGCGACGCAGGGGATCTCGACCGCATCCGCCCCCGAGAAGGCGGCACGGGGCAGCAGCTGGCGCAGCGTCTGCACCGCATAGAACGCCCCTTCGGGACCGCCCGAAACGATCTCGATCCGGTCCGGATCCACCGTCAGCCGGTACTCCTCGGCCTCCATCGCGTCGCTGCAAACGAAGCGCACCGCACCGTCCGCTGCGGCGTCCGTCCGCCGCGGCTGCGCCTCCGGACCGAAAACCGCCGCATACAGTTCGTCGAGCGCCCCGACGGCCCAGGCCGTCCGCTCGTCGTCCGAGACGGCGACGACCGGCGTCGCAGCCGACAGGCGGAATGTCCCGCCGCCATAAATCTCCGAACGCGGCACGGGCAGCACCGAGGGCGCCGGATCGGCCGGAAGCGTCCGGCGGCAAGCGCACGTCCCCAGGACGCACATGCAGACCAGCATCAATCTCTTCATACCCCGTCTCATTCGCAGGCCGAGGCGCCCAACAGCCCCACGTGTTCGATCTCCGACCGGCAGATATGCACCTCGCCGGCCGTTTTCGCATAGGGAAATTCCCGCATCCGCGCGTACATCGCCTCCCGGAAGAAGGGGAACGCGCAGCTGATGCTGCCGCCGAAGACGATCGCCTCCGGATCGTACGCGTAAAGCACCAGCGCGACCAGCTGCCCCACATGGCCGCCGAACTCGCGCCACAGATCCAGCGCCTCGGGATCGCCCGCCGCGGCCCGGTCGTAGGCCTCCTTGCCCGTCGTGCCGCGCCCGACGAAAAAGCGGCTGCTGCAATAGTACTCGTAGTCGCGGTCCAGATAGGGCACTCCGCCGATTTCGCCGGCCCCCGTATGCTTGCCGCAATAGAGCTTGCCGCCGATCACCACGCCGGCGCCCACGCCCGTGCCGAGCGCGATGCAGACCACGTCGCGATAGCCGTGCGCCTCGCCGTAACGGCAGACGCCCAGCGCGAAGCAGTTGCAGTCGTTGTTCACGCGGACCGGCACGCCGAACCGCTCCTCGAAGCGATCCTTGAGATACACCTCGCGCCACGAAGGGATATTCACCATATTATATACGATACCCCGGGTCGCATCGACGACCGACGGCACCCCGATGCCGATGCGGGTCACCTCCGGCGTCATCAGCGCGCCGACGAGCGAGGCGATCTGCTCGAGTACCTCCTCCTCGGAGCCGCTCGACTTGCAGGGTTCCGAAAGCAGCCGCACGATACGGTCCTCCTCAACCAATCCGACACGTACGTTCGTGCCGCCCAAATCCACTCCAATAATCATCGCTATTACTCTGTTTCAATGATTTTACCCTCCGTAAAACGGACATGATCCACCACCCGGCCGTCGTCCTCGCGGATCCATGTCTCGAAACCGCGTTCGCCCGCCGCAAGCACCAGCATGCGCACGCCCGGACGCAGGTTGTTGTAGGTCGTGTCGTCGCCCGAGAAACGCCCGTAGCCCAGGCCGATGCCCTTCTCCGCGACCAGATAGTCGATATCGTGGTCGTGGCCGACGAACGTGCCCATCACGCTGCCCGTCTCGGCCATGGCCGCGAACATCCCGGCGTTGAGCGCCCCGGGGCACTCCTCCTCGGCCGCACGGCCGATATGCGTATTGTCCGGATTGCGCCAGGCAGCGGCATATTCGGGCAGTGCGATATGGAAAAACGCCAGCGCCGGCACGGGCGCACCCGCCGCCGCCGTGCGGGCCTCGCACCGCCCGCGCAGCCAGGCGACCTGCTCCGGGGTGAACCACCCGTAGCCGTCGATCCCCGCCACGGCCGAATAGTCGTGCGAATCGAGGCAGTAGAGCAGCAGCGCCGGTTCGCGCGGATCGGCCCCGCAGACCTCCAGCTCGAGGTCGGCCAGTTCGCCGCGCGCATCGAGCCGGTTCAGACTCCCCGCCGACGAGACGACCAGCCGGGCGATCTCGCGCCGGCCGAGGTCCTGTTCGGCGTCGTGGTTGCCCAGCACCACGCAGTAGGGCACCCGCCGGGCAGCCATCGTGTCGAGCAGACGGCGCCACATCCCCTCGGCGGGAGGGCCGGTCACCACGTCGCCCGTAAAGACCACCAGATCGGGGCGTTCGAGCGCCAGCACGCGGTCTAGCCGGGCGAAGGTCTTCTCCGCCTGGGCGAGCCGCGCCGGATCGCTCGGATCGAGATGCATGTCGGTGAACTGCGCGATTCTGAAAACGCCCTCTTCGCCGAACCGCAGCGTCGGGCGCTGCGCCCGCGCGGAAAACGCCGCACCCCACACGCAGAGGATGCAAAGCCAAACGAATCTCCTGTACGTCATGATCTTCTCATCGTTTCAGTTCCACATCGCCGCTCTTTTCGACACGGACCGTCCGGGACATGCCGTCGCCCCAGCGCACCGTAAGGTCGAACGGCACGTCGGTCGTCACATGCACCGCCGGGACCTGCGAAGCCGAACCCCGGCGCCGCACCCGCAGATCGACCGTATGGTCCGGTCCGAACGGATAGCGGTCGATCCCGTGCGCCTCGGTCTTGGTGACGTCCCACTCGATGCTCCCCTCCGAATAGTCGGACTTGATCCCGAGCACGTATTCGATGAACACGGCGATGGGCGGCAGGCCGGTCCAGCCCACGAAATCCTTGCGGGCCATGAACCCCGGTTCGATGCGTTCGGGCGCATAGTATTCCCAGAAGGTTCCGGTATTCTTCCACACCTCGAAGACCGCGGCGTAATGGTTCTCGGCGATGCGCCGCGCCTCGTCGCGGTAGCCCTTGCGCCAGAGGCCGTCGATGAGCATGTAGTTCGTTCCGGGCCACACGCCGCCCTGCCAGTAGCGGCCTCCCGGATTGTACTTGGGATGGTCGGCCGAGAGCGACGGCGTACGGTGCGGACGGGCGAACTCCGTCGTGTCGGAGAGGTGCGCGACCAGCCGGTCGAGACGCCCGACGTCGAGCGCGTCGGTCTGCAGGGCCCAGTAGGCCCCGATCCCCTTGGTCGTGCACAGCGTGCCGTCGCCGTAGCGGTCGAACAGGAAACCCTGCGCGTCGTCCCAGAGATGCTCGTTGACGTAACGCTTCAGGTATTTCATCTCGTCCTCCAGCTCCTCGATCTCCTGCCACCGCTCGATGTGGAACCCGATCCGGAGCAGCGCCTCGTCGACCAGCAGCTGCTGCAGGTTGGTGTCGAGCCACACCATGTGGCCGTGCGAGAAGATGGGGCTGTATTCGGGCCGGACGCGCGGCATGTTGTCCATGCCCGTTCCCCAGCCGCTCGACCAGTAGGTGCCGTCCGGCCAGGTGCGGTTCATCCGCCACCACTTCGCATAGGCGCACAGCGCCGGGAAGATGCGGTGCAGCCGCTCGGTATCGCCGAACTGGCGGTAGTAGGCCAGCTCGACCCACGGCAGCAGGTCGGGGCCCGTGGAGGTGGGGTCGTAGCGCTCGAAGCAGTCCGATCCGTCGGCCCGGATCTCGCGGCAGATGAAGCCGTCGGGGTGCTGCTTCGCATAGAAGTTGTCTAGCGACCGCTGGAACGGGAAGAAGTGATGGCCGTAGCGGGCGAACATCATCATGAAGGACATGTCCCACATGAAGATGTTGCCGTTGTAGGCGATGTCGAGGTAGGGCGAGACGAATCCCGATCCGGGCTGCGGCTGGCGGATGTTGCCCACGGCGATCCGCCAGGCGTGCCAGTACATCTCGATCTCGCGGTCGTGCCCCTCCCACACCGGTGCGGGGAGCACTTCGCGCGCCTGCTCGAACGAGCCGGGCTCGACGGATTCGGGTTCGGCCGTGCGGAACTCGTTCTCGGCCACGAACACGTCTTTCACATAGGTGTTCTTGTAGGGCAGCTCGTAGGGGCCCGATTTCAGCCCCTGCGCGGCAACGGCGCAGGTCGCGCACGCCGCCGCGATCGCAGCGATGGTCCGTCGTATCATATCCGCATCCTATTTGGCCAGTTCGCGGATGCGACGGGCGATCTCCGTATTGAAATAGACGCCGCAGAAGCGGTCGGCGCCCGGACCGTAGGCGAAGACGGGGAGCATCGCCGGCGAGTGGTCGTCGGAGACGTAGAGCCCCATCACGCGACCCGTACGTTCGTCGCCGTCGACGACGGTCAGACCGCCCGTCTCGTGGTCGGCCGTGACGACGACGAGCGTCTCGCCGTTCGAATCGGCGAACCGGAGCGCCTCGGCGACGGCCAAGTCGAAGCTCAGCGTCTCGATGATCGAACCCGGCAGGCAGCGCGAATGGCCCGCGTAGTCGATCTTGGCCCCCTCGACCATCAGGAAGAACCCTTTGTCGCCGCTGCATTCGCGCAGCTTGGCGATCGAGGCGCGCGTCGCCTCGGCCAGCAGCCCGAGATTGGCCTCTTCGGCCGCCTCGTCCATCCGCTCGTCGATGCAAACGGTCTTGCCCGCGCCCGCACCGATCTCGTCAACCGAACGGACGAAACGGTAGCTCTTCGACAGCTCGCCGATCAGATCGACTCCGTCGCCCCGCTCTTCGAACTGACGGATGCCGCTGCCGCAGAGCAGGTCGAGGCGCCCGTCGAGCAGCCAGCGGGTGAGTTCGTCGGCGTTGTCGCGCTCGACCGAATGGCCGTAGAAGGCCGTCGGCGTGGCATCGACCGCATTGCCGAGCGTCAGCACGCCCACGGCCCGGCCCTTGTCATGGAAAAAGTCGCTCAGCGAAGGGATCGGCTTCCCGTCCGAGGTCATCGCGATATGACGGTTATCGTGCCGTTCGCCCGTGGCCAGGGCGCTGCCTCCTGCGGCCGAATCGGTGGTGAAGGCATCCAGCGCATGGTTCTGCTGCAGGCCCATGTATTTCATCCCGAGCATCGACAGCCCCTTGTTGGCATAGGCCGCCGCCATGATCTGCGGCAGCCCCATGCCGTCGCCGATCAGGAAGATGACGTTGCGGATCCGCCCCTTTCCGCCGTCGTTGCGGTGCGTCGGCACGTAGAGATCGATCCCCTCCGAGAGGCGCAGCTTGTCGTTATGGAAGCCGCCGAAGTCGCGCGTGGTCTTGTCCAGCCGCTTCGTTCCGGTCACGCCCGACGCCGCCTCGCGCGCCTCGCCGATGCGGAAGTTCTTGTTGCCGAAGTCGTCGAAAAAGGCCGCCGCCTGCTCCGGACGGTCCGTATTGATATAATCGATCCCCAGGTCGTAGAAAGTGTAATAGACCGTCGTGCCCTCCGGAGCATTCCAGAAACGGACGGGTTTGCCCCAACCGTGCGCCCGGTCGATGACGCGCTCCACCTCGCGCAGCTCGGCCGGGATGATCGAACCCTTGCCGTTCCACTGCGAGAAATCGCGGAAATCGGCGCTCACCAGAGCCACGCGTTCGAGCTGCTCGGGGGTGTACGCCCCGTCCCACACGCCGTCGAAGGAGATCCACCGGGGATATTCCGCGAAATCGGCCGGAGCCGGCACGCGCCCCGTCACCACGACGCGCACGGCCTCGGGATTCGTCGCCGGGTCGAACACCTCGGGCGTGCGGCCCAGCAGCTCGGCCACGGCGCGCAGCGTGGGCTCCGTCTCCGACTTGAGCTCGACCATCAGCTGCAGCCGGCGGTCGGAATCCTTGTAGGCGCGGCCTCCGTTGCGGGCGAAAAGCGTGCGGAGCGGTTCGACGTAGAGCCGCTCGAACGACATGTCGAGCGTGAGGTCCTCGACCTCGTGGCCCACCAGCAGCTGTCCGTCGTGCAGGAACAGATCGGCCTCGATCGAATAGGCCTGCTGGGAATAGGCCTGCCAGAACGGTGCGCGGCGGGCATAGTCGTTGTGCGAGTGGATCAACACGGGCTGTTGGGCAGCAGCCGCGCCGCACACGAAAAGCGCAACGGCCAACAATCCGGATTTCAGGTTTTTTTTCATGGTATGGTCTCTTTATCTGTTTTGATCCGACAAATCGTAAACCGCCTCGACGAACAGATGCTCCGCAGGCACGGGCGAGAACTCCGCCGCACCCGGCGCGCGCCAGCCCCACGAGAGGTCCTGCCCTTCGTAGTCCTCGAAATAGAGCAGCCGGTAGGCATGCAGCCCCGCCTCGAGGGCGATGCGGCCCGTAGCGCTCACCGACGCATGTCCCCCGTCGTTGTCGACGACCTTCGCACCGTCCACGAAGAGCACGCTGCCGTCATCGCTCTTGGTCATGAACTCCCACACGCCGCGCTCCGGAATCCGGATCAGCCCCTCGAACACATAGGCGAAATGGTCCTCCTGCGGTGCGTCGGCGATCGACGGCTCGGCCATGCGCCCCGACGCCGCGCGGCGGCCGCGTTCGATGTCGGCCACCCGGGAGCAGTTTCCTTCGTAATAGGTGTAATGCACGCCCTGCGCCCCGGCCCGGCTCGCCGCGGGGCCCCGGAACTGCGCCTTCTCGACATGCAGCGTCAGCGTGCGGCTCGGCTCGGCGCCGGCCTTGAACCCCTTGGCCCGCAGCGTCAGCGAACGGTCCACCCGCACGGGCGCGGCATAAAGCGCCGAGAGTGAATCGGGTTCCGACCCGTCGAGCGTGTAGCGGATCTCGGCCCCGGGCGTCGTCGTCGCCAGATCGACCTCCACCGCATCCTCGAACAGGCTCACCTGCTGCGTCGTGTAGGGGATCGACACCATCTCGCCGCTCGACAGCGAATAGGGTTCCGCCGCGGCCGAGGTGCCCCGCTCGAAGCAAGGCTCCGCCTGCAGCGCGAAGTGGAGCGTGCCGCCCCGCATGAGCTGTTCGTGGGTAATATAATTGGTGTCGATCGGCTCGCCGTCGAGCGTCACGGCGCGGACGTAGCGGTTGCGGTGCGGCGCATCGGCCGTCACGGTCAGCGTACGGCCGTTACCCAGCCGCACGGTCGCCTTCGGGAAGAGCGGCGCGGTGAGCACGTACTCGCCCGAACCGGGGCACACCGGATAGAATCCCAGCGCCGAAAAGAGATACCAGGCGGACATCTGGCCGCAATCCTCGTTGCCGATGATCCCCTCGGGCGTCGGGGCGTACATCTCGTCGAGCAGCCGGCGCGTGAGCTCCTGGGTCTTCCAGGGCATGCCCGCATAGCTGTAGAGGTAGGCCATATGGTGGCTCGGCTCGTTGCCGTGGGCGTACTGCCCCAGCAGCCCCGTCACGTCCTCCACGTCGAGCTGCATCCGGTCCGACTCGAGCGTGAAGAGCCGGTCGAGTTCGCGCACGAACGGCTCGCGCCCGCCGAACAGCTGCTCGAGGCCGTGGATGTCGTGCGGCGCGAAGAAGCGGTAGTGCCAGGGCGTGGCCTCGGTATAGTCGCGCCCCGTGGCGAACTCCTCGAAAGGCTCCGCCCAGGCGCCGTCGGCCCGGCGTCCGCGGAAAAAGCGGGTCTTGCCGTCGAATACGTGGACGTAGTTGCGGGCGCGGAGGTCGTAGGCGCGCGCGATGTCGTCGCGCCCCATGGCCTCGGCCATCCGGGCGATGGCCCAGTCGTCGTAGGCGTATTCCAAGGCGCACGAGACCGACTCGCGGCGGATGTTCGACGGAATGTATCCCCGGGCCGTGTAGTAGTCCGACCCCTTGCGGTTGATGTTCGACGAACGGACCATCGCCTCGAGCGCCCGCCCGGCGTCGTAACCGCGGATTCCCCGCAGATAGGCATCGGCGATGACCGACGCCGCATGGTAGCCGATCATCGTGCGCGTCTCGCCCGAAGCCAGCGGCCAGATGGGCAGCTCGCCCGTGGCGTCGTACATGTCGAGCATGCTGCCGATCATGTCGCCGACGAACCCGGGGTCGAGCAGCGTCTGCAGCGGATGCCAGGCGCGGAACGTGTCCCACAGCGAGAAGGTCGAATAGTAGGCCCCGCCCTCGGGCACCGACGCCACGGTGCCGTCGTGCCGGCGGTACTGGCCGTTGACGTCGCTCATCAGATTGGGCGTGAGGCAGGCGTGGTAGTGCGCCGTATGGAAATTGACGCGCTGCGCCCGGGTGCCGCCCTCGATCTCGATGCGGCCCAGCACGTCGCGCCACATCGCCTCCGCCCTGGCCCGCACGGCGTCGAAATCGAGCGCGGGGACCTCGGCGAGGCTGTTTTCGCGGGCGTTCTCCGCACTCACCGACGAAAGCCCCACAGCCACCGTCAGCGTGTCGAGGTCCGGAGCGAACGTGAGCACCGCCTGCCGGTCGCCGAGCAGCACCGCATCGACGAACGGAGCGGAAAAACGCGCCGCGAAGTAGACGTAGTGGTCGTTCACCCAGCCCTGGGTGCGGCGCATGCCCGCAAGTTCGGCGGGTCCCGTCTGCCGCAGCTCGCGCAGGTCGACCGTCTCGTCGGCGATCGTGTGCATGAGGTCGACGACCACCCGCCGCGGCCCTTCGCCGCGGAACGCATAGCGGTGCACGCCCGTGCGGGGCGCCGCCGTCAGTTCGACGCGGATGCCTTCGCCGGGCAGCGACACGGCGTAATAACCGCACGAAGCCTGTTCGTCGTCGTGCGAGAACGCATAGGGCACATGCACGTATTCGCCTTCGCGCACCGCATCGGCACGCGTGGTGGGGTGGAACAGGATATCGGCCAGATCGGCGCAGCCCGTACCGCTCAGGTGGGTGTGCGAAAAGCCGTCGATCGTCGCGTCGTCGTAATGGTAGCCCGCACAGGCATCCCAGTCGCCCGCCCGCGTGTCGGGGCTGAGCTGAACCATTCCGAAGGGTGTCGTGGCCCCCGGATAGGTGTGGCCGTGGAATCCGGTTCCGACGAACGGATCCACACAGCCGATCGGATCGGTCGGTTGCGCGCATGCGACGGCCAAGGCGACTGCGCACGCCGTTGGAAAGGTTCTTCTCATGTAAGGTCTAAGTTTCAGGTACACAAATATAGCAAGCCTCTCCCGGACCGGAAGTCGCGATTCGCGCATTTGCATCCTCACATCACGCAGACCTTGAGCTGCCGGCCCGAAAATCGGCGATCCGGCCCTTTTTTTACGAAAAAATGGTATCTTTAAGGCGGAAAAAGCTACTCCGCGATGGCACGCATCATCTTTCTCACCGACTTCTCCGAGGCCTATGCCCGTGACCTGCTGCTCGGTATCGCACGTTACGCGCACGACACCGGACAGGCATGGAGCCTCTGCCGGCTGCCTCTCTCGATACGTGACCAGTCGGATATGGGCACGGTCATCGACTGGGCGCACCGGATGCGGGCCGACGCCATCATCGGACAGTTCCACGACACGACCGACGTGGATCTTTTCGCCCGCGAAGGCATCATCGCCATCGCCCAGGATTTCAAGAGCCGCTTCTCGACCATCCCCAACATCACGGGGCCCCATTACGAGGCGGGAAGAATGGGCGCCGAATATTTCATCAAGAAGGGATTCCGCCACTTCGCCTTCTACGGCATGCGCGGGTACGTCTGGTCCGACGAACGCTATCAGGGGTTCCGCGACACCGTAAGAAAGACCAATCCGGAATACACCTTCTCGGTCCTCAACAGCACGTCGCAGAACAACCACTGGTTCTACGACCCCATCCAGCTCACCACCTGGCTCCAGTCGCTGCCCAAACCGGTCGCCGTCATGGCCTGCGACGACAATCTGGCCTATCACATCACGGAAGCCTGCCACCAGGCCGAGGGGGGGGGAAATTGCCGCATCCCGGACGATATAGCCGTCCTGGGCGTGGACAACGACGAAACGATCTGCCGCCTCGCCTCGCCGAACCTTTCGTCGCTCAGCCAGAATGTCGAACAGAGCGGCTACGACGTGGCGCTGCTGATCGACCAGCTCATGCGCGATCCGGGCGCCGCATGGGAAGACGTCATGGTCCATCCCACCCACATCGTGACCCGCCAGTCCACGGATATTTTCGCCAACAACGACCCCCATATCGCCGAAATACTGAAATACATCCATAAGAATATCAGCCGCAAGATCCAGGTCGACGACCTGGTGAAGCTGGTGCCGCTGTCGCGCCGGCTGCTCGAAGAGCGGTTCAAGAAGAGCATGGGACGGTCGATCTACGACTATGTCATCAAGGAGCGCATCGAAAAGATGGCCCAGCTGCTCTGCGAAGGGCACAGCGTCTCGGAAGCCGCCGTGGAGCTGGGCTTCTCCGACATCAAGAACGTATCGCGCACGTTCAAGCAGATCAAAGGGATGACCCCTTCGGAATACAGGCAGCACATCGTACACAGAGGCCGTTGACGGCTTCGGAAGGCCCTGCCGCCCGCGTGCGCGGCTACCGCTCCGCACCGGGGCCGAACATCCGCCGCGCGTTCTCCGTAGTCGCGGCCGCCACCTCCTCGAACGGCACACCTTTCAGTTCGGCGACCTTCGCCCCGACGAACCGGACATAGGCCGGCTCGTTCCGCTCGCCGCGATGCGGCACGGGCGTCAGGTAGGGGCAGTCGGTCTCCAGGACGAGGTCGCGCAGCTCCATTTCGCGCACCGTATCGGCCAACGGGCTTTTTTTGAACGTCACGACCCCTCCGATGCCGAAGAGGAAATCGCCGCACGCCTTCAGCCTGCGGTAGCTCTCCAGGGTATCCGAAAAGGCATGAAACACCCCCCGCAGGCCGCGGCCCCGGTAGCTCTCGACGATCCGGACCATCTCCGGCCAGGCCGCCCGCGTATGGACGGCGATCGGCAGATCCGCCTCCAGCGCCCACTCGATCTGGCAGCGGAAAGCCTCGGTCTGCTCGGCGCGGAAGCCGCCGCTCCAGTAAAAGTCGAGCCCGATCTCGCCCACGGCGCAGAATCCGCCCGCAGGCGGACAGTCCAACAACCGCCGCACCGCATCCAGCTCCTCGCGCCAGCGGGGATTGTCGTTCACCGAGGTGGGGTGCAGCCCCATCATCGGCGTGCAGCATTCGGGATGCGCCGCACAGAGCGCCAGCAGCCTTTCGTGGCTGCCCGAGTCGATGGCCGGCAGCAGCATCCGCCCGACGCCGGCTTCGCGGGCGCGGAGTATCACGGCCTCGCGGTCGCCGTCGAACTCCGGTTCGTAGATATGAGCATGCGTATCCGTCAACATCGTCGTTTCTCCTTTTTCAGGCGGTCCGCTCTTCCGCCGTCCTATCGCAGTTTTACATAGCGGTTTCCCGGCAGCTGCCGGACGGCGCCCGCCAGCTCGAGACCGATCAGCAGCGTCGCGAGGGCGCCCGCATCCGCACCGCACCGCTCGCGGAGCGTCTCCAGCGCGATCGGATCGGTCTGCGGCATGCAGGCGAGCAGCCGCTCCTCGTCGGCCGTGAATGCCGGCGCTTCCCGCATCGGCCGGCCGATCGTGGCTCCGGGCACCCGGTCCCATCCCAGCTCCTCGATGATATCCCCGGCCGAACGCACCATCCGCGCCTTCTGCGTGCGGATGAGGTGGTTGGTTCCGGCCGACGCCGCATCGCCCACCCGCCCCGGAACGGCCATGACCGTGCGGTCGTATCCGTCGGCCAGGCTGGCCGTCACCAGCGCTCCGCCCGCGAATTTCGACTCCACGACCACCGTGCCCTCGCTCAACGCCGCGATGATGCGGTTGCGGGCCAGATAGAACCGCCCGTTCTGCTTCACCTGCGAGTGCAGCTCCGTCACCAAGGCCCCGCCGTGCTCCGCCATGTCGCGCGCCACGCCGAGGTGTTCGACCGGCGTCACGCCCGGCAGCGGATTGGCCAGCACAGCGACGCTCCTCGCACCGGCCGCCAGGGCTGCACGGTGCGCCGCGACGTCGATTCCGAAGGCCAGGCCGCTCACCACGCAGAGTTCCGGCACCCGTTCGGCCAGTCCGACGACGAGCCGGTTGCAGGTCGGTATTCCGTAATTGGCCGTGGCCGACCGCGTCCCCACCACCGAAACGCAACGCGCACGCAAGGCATCCGCATCGCCCGTCACATACAGGACATGGGGATAATCGGGCGTCTCGCGCAGCAGCGGCGGATAGGCCGGATCGGTCGAGGCGATCGCCCGAATGCCGTGGCGGGCACAATACGCCAGCTCCCTCTCCGCGGCTGCGAAACCGCTGCGCCGGCAGATGTTCCGCGCCAGTTCCGGAGCGAGCCGCGCGCGGCCGGTCAGCTCGTCCGCCGATGCGGCGAAGATCCGCCGGGCATCGCCGAACAGCTCCAGCAGATACACGGCGCCTTTCACGCCGATTCCGGGCGTCATCGTCAGGGCTATGTCTTCCACCAAACACATCTTCGAAAAGCGGCATTCGCGTGTCGTAAAGGTAATTATTTTCGCGAAAAACCGCAAAGTCGCCCCGAAGTTTTGCAATTTACGGAAATATTCGTATATTTGCATTCCCGCAAAGCGCTCGCATCGGCTGCTTGATTCCGGCATCGGCCGGGAGACGGCCGGGATCCGTTTTCGCGAACGGGCGCATCGAGAGGGCATAGGGTCTGATGGCCGAGTGGCTAGGCAAAGGTCTGCAAAACCTTGTACAGCGGTTCGAATCCGCTTCAGACCTCACTAAAACACCGTTGTATCAATCTACAACGGTGTTTTCTTTTTGGTTTGTACGGTATTTGTACGGCAAATATTAATTTTGCAATTCAACCAACATCTGTAATTGCGCATCATAGGCTATTTTCTGGCCTCTGATAATGTAATCCACCGCTTGTGCGATAATCTTATACGGCACGATAAACCACTCTTTCGGGCGGGCATTGCCGGCAGACAGATGCAATTGTACGTCTCCGAAAAGTTTGTGAATAATATTTTCAAACGCAACGGCTTTTACGTTATATACTTTCCATGATGCTACTATTTCTACATCGGCAAACAGATAAGTAGCATCATTCCGGGCATTAGCAATACGCTCCTCGACGGTTTGTGTCGTGAACCCGATTTTGTAAAGATTACGAATGGATGAAATTTCCGGGTCCTTCGATTTCGAACGCAATACATAGATATAACCGCTCGGAATATCCATATCCGTAATCGTAAAGTTCTGTTTTAAGTAATCATCGTCGGACAAAGAAACATCGACGACAGAATATCCGTCCGTGTACAACGACTTGGCCAACGTCTGCAACAAAATGTCCGATTCCGTCCCATTTTCGTAGATGCAGCGAGTACGTCCGTCTTTTTTGTAATCCTTATTTTTAGAAATAGCCTCCAATCTGTCCAACAACACCAATACTCCGCCAACTACGAAATAGGCTCCTTCATGCAGGTGGTCATCCTTGAATTTGATGAGCTTGCGTTTCCCGTCTCGCAAATCGGCATGCACACCCCTGAATCCTGCTTCGTACTCTTTGAAGTCTTTGCATTCGACCCGCCGTGCAATGTAATCAGGCCGTTCGATATCGGCAGGTTTCCGCATATAATCGGGAACGTCGAAAATCGCCTGCGTTTCCGGTGCAAGGTTGAAAATCGGATCATCGAAAATATCCTTTATAGCATCTTCCGGACTTTGAGACACTTGTTCCGCCAACAATCCGAGTCGGTCGAACGGCAAGCATTTCTCACGTTTCCACGTTTCGCTTTGAATCCCCCGCAAACGCGCAAAGAGCCTCCCTTCATCGCCTCCGACATCTTCCGGCACACGGTTATTACGTTCGACGAACTCCGTAATTTCATCGAACGACCGCACCAGCCGGTCGTTTGTTGTCGGCTTCTTGGATGCAGGTTTCACACCGACGAAAGGCGCTTCGTCGAATATCCTCAACAACTCATCGTCCCACTTGCTCATACCTAATGCTTCTGCGACAGATATTCCTGTTTTTTCTTGGTAATAAATGCAATAGCCGATGCTATACGCCGTCCCAACGGATCGGCATCGTTCAGTGTCGGCAGCTTGCCGCCATGCTCCGCCTGATATTTCGGCAAATAGTTGCGGTATAGTATGACAGCCTCCTCGACTGTCATGTCCGAACGCTGCTCCTCAATGACGAACTGCACCGTGCGCAGAATCTCAGGAGTTATCGAGCGCGACAATATTTCATAGGCTCGCTGGAACGGGTTGATGCTGTCGATAAGATTAATCGATAGTTTGTCTATTTCGACAAACTGGTTGGCAATGCGAATGAACTTTTTACCGTCTGGTGCAGTTTCGATTTCCGAACCCTGAACAGCAGTCGATAACACGACCTGCTGGCGCACCTGCTCGACTTCATCATCGGTCAATGCCGGATAACGCTCCTGTATGACCTTCGGAATCAGAACCTGCGTAATCAATTCGGCAATCGCTTCGTTCGACATGGCCTGCCGAATAATATCGCTCGACAGAATCGACGCTTTCAGCTCGGTCATGTCGTTCTCGATTATCGCCCGTGCCCGCGCCGACGGTTCATGCATGCCTTCGACCAGAATCGTGCGGTCTGTTTCGGGTTGCTCCTCGTCATCGCGTTTGGTGCGGAAATCCCACTTCGGAGCCATTACCTGCTCCATAAGCAGCGATGCGGTAATCGCTTTGAGCATATCGTTTACCGCCGAGCCAACCTCCTCCTGCGCCGCTTCCGGGCACGGAATCAGGTTGGTGAATTGTGCATGCGTCTTACCCTCGCAGTCGCGCGTACACCGTCCGATAATCTGAACGACCTCGGTCAGCGAAGCCCGAATGCCTATCGTCAGGCAGCATTCGCACCACTCCCAGTCGAAGCCCTCCTTGGCCGTGCCGAGAGCAATCAATATATCGAGCGCATCACGGCTTTTCATGTTGTTGAGATAGGCCTGCAACGACCGTCGCATCGGGATGTTATCCTCCACCAAATCACCGACACGCAGCAACCGGCCGTCGGGTGTGCGGACGATTTTAATGAAATGCTCCGGCTCTTCATCCACCACTTCGCCGATTTGGGCGATGATGTCGGCCACTTGGTCGTGTTTGCCGGCATAGGCATCGCGCCCCTGTACGGGCGGAATGTGAATCAAAGTTTTCTTGGTGGTGTCGAGAGCCTCGCGTATGGCCGTAATATACTGCCCCTGAAAGAACGCATAACCGATGCCGAGGCTTTTCAGGTATTTGTAGCCGTTCAGCTGCTGGTAGTAGTTGTAGTTGATTGCCGGCTGAAAAAGCTGTTCGTCTTCGGGACGCATGACCGGCACGGCATCGCCCCGGAAATAAGAACCCGTCATCGCCATGATATGCGCCGTAGTGAAGGTAATCAACCGTCGCACCAATTCCCCCAGCCCGTTATAAGCATCCGCCGAGCTGTGGTGGTACTCGTCGATGCCGAAAAAACAGTCGTTCAACTGCTCGTCGCCGATTTGCTTCATGGCGATACGCAGTGTCGCATGGGTACAAACCAGAATCCGGTTGGTGTCGTTGGATATGAACTCCCGGAACCGTTTTACCTTCTCCTTTTCGTTCTTCGCATCGCAAAGATTGTAGTATGGTGCTACTTTCCAGTCGGCAAAGAAGCCGTATTTCTTCAATACCGTATCGCCGAACGACCGACCGATTGATTTTTCGGGCACAGCCACTATTACCTTGCGAATGCCTTGATTAGCCAGTTTGTCCAGTGCCACGAACATCATGGCGCGGCTCTTGCCCGATGCCGGCGGAGCTTTTACAAGCAGGTAGCGCCTGTTGCGCTGTTCGTAGGCCATGCGCTGCATTTCGCGCATACCCATTGTATCGACCGTGGTCGATGCGCCGGTTTGCTGGTAGGATATATCGACGAGGTTTTGCATAACATTATCTATTACAAATCATTTATAATTGATTCCTGCAGAATATTTATGACTTTATTTTTAGCCGATAAATATTTTATAACAATGTCCTTATAATTTTTAGGCAAGAAAACATCAGTGAGTGGAATCGGAGAATTCAATCCGTATGGCTGTCCTAATTCATTTAGTAAATTTAGTAATTCAAGAATTTCTTTTTTTACAGAATTATCCACTATTATCGGGAAAATACTAACTTGCCGTATCAATCCCTCAATTCGCCATGTTGCATTTACAATAGATTGCGAAATTTTTTCTCGTGAAGTCTCGGCAAAAACAGAATTTAATATATTAGCAATATTATCCAGTTCCTTTTGTCGAAATTGTGCAACAATAATTTTTTGTTGATGGTTCAAATCTTTTTGTTTTCGTTCTTCATCATGCCTGTCAATGGCACTCGTAAGCCTATAAAATACCCATATATTGACAATTGTCAATATTGGAACAATAGTTCCACTAATATATGCACCAAAATTACCCCAATCTTGCTGGTCAGAAGAGAGTCCATAGTGAAATTTACTAAAATAAAGCATTATAACACCCATGCATATTCCAGTAAGTACACCTGCTATTATTTTTTCTATTCTTGTTATACCCATAACGCTATCGCTTTTTCGTCATTTTCTCGTAGAGTTTGAAGAGGTATTCCAAACGCTCTTCGTCGGAGATAAATGGTTCGGCACGGTAGCAGCGCTCGACGGCGGCATCCAACGCTTGGTGGGCAAGACGCAGGTCGAGCGGCATGGTTTCGGGGTTATACATTTCGCCCAAAGTCATCTCCGTATGCAATTCGCGGGTGTTCAACACATTTTCGGCATGTTCCTCCAAAATTTCTTTCTGCTCATTTGACAATTTAGGAACAGGAAATGTATTATAACATAGTTGAGATGAATATCTGTAATCTGATTTCAATTTCCCGCCAATATTTTTAATCCAAACCAAATGAATATTCGATGAAAAAACTGCGAAAGCCCATAATTCTCCGTTGTTAATATTGAATGCCGAATCAGCAACAACCGTATCGTGATTTAATATTCCTATTGGAATATATAATCTTCTCGCCGAAGAAACACGAGGTATAATAATACACGATGTATTCTGATATGAACTATAAAAATATTCAAGAGGAAATGAAGCAAGTGCTGCCGTTTGAGGCTGCTTACTATTTTTTCGAAAAATTTTAATGGCTTCAAATCGATTATGAAGTTCCGGGATTTTATCCAAAATCCCATAAGAATCGTTATTGGCAAATAATATCCATCGCTCCATATCGTTGATGAACTCAATAGAACCAATGTATTTTTTGATATATTTCTCAATATATGGATATTTCTTAACTAAGCAGTCTTTCTCTTCGGTTGAAAATATTAATTCGCCATTATCAGTGGGACTATTCCCCCTTCGTATAATAGGAATTTCAGATATGGGTTTGCCTAATTTTTCTATATAAGGGCATATTCCTTCAACTAAATAACCATTAATATTCTTTACTATACGCGATGTATTATTGGATATGATATATTTAGGTTCCGTCGATTTAGAGCGCAGACCTACAATAATACAAAAAACAGCAGCTTTGTTTTTTGCGTTATTACCCCATAAAAACGAGTTGTATGCAAATGAAATTTCAATATCCATATTGAAAACAGGCCGCCAGAGCATGGATACTTGTTCTCCTTGACACAAGGAATTAGTACTTACAAAAGCACATTGGGCTTTTGAATTTTGAATATATTGCGCCCCTTTATAAAACCAACAAGCAATATAGTCAAGATCTTTATAGTTTTTTTGACCTATAAAAACAATATCTTTATCTTTCTTCTGCTCTTTATTTTGAAGGCTGCTACCCAAATACGGCGGATTCCCCATAATATAGACCTCGTCTTCGGGCGTGTGGGGGCATACCTCGTTCCAGTCGAGGCAGCAGGCGTTGCCGCAGACGATATGGCCGCTCGGCCGCAGGGGTAAAGCATCGGGCCGCGAGCCGAGTTTCTCGTAGAAGATATTGTTCATCTGGTGCTCGGCCAGCCACAGCGACAAAGTAGCCGTATCGCAAGCGTATTCGTCCAGTTCGATGCCGTAGAACTGCGTGAGCAAGATATTCGAAAACGGCATCTCCGATTGTCCGCCAGCCAGCGTTTGCAGACGCTGCCAAATCTCGATTTCCAGCTCCCGCACCCGCTTATAGGTTATAATCAGAAAATTGCCCGACCCGCATGCCGGGTCGAAAAACTTGATACGCGACAGCCGGGTAAGCAGCGCGCGCAACCCCTTCGAATTGTCCTTTGCGCGAATATACTCCTCAGTAAGCGCATCGAGAAAGAGCGGACGAATCACCTTCATGATATTCGGTACGGAGGTATAATGGATACCCAAGCCCGAACGCTCCTCAGGCGAAACAACAGCCTGAATCATCGAGCCGAAGATATCGGGGTTGATATCTTTCCAGTCGTAATCGCCGCATTTCAGCATCAGTGCACGTGTGCGGCGGCTCAAAACCGGAATCGGGATATGCGCCTTGAACAGACCGCCGTTGACATACGGGAAACGGCTCACGATGTCGGGCTTCTGTGCGCGGATGTCCGCATCGCCGATTGCCATGATATCGAAAATGCCTTCGATGAACTCGGCAAGGTCGCTGCCGTCGGCTTTTGTTCCCGATTTGATCGCATTAGTAAACATGTTCGGTTCGGGGAATAGCCCGGTATCCTCGGCGAAATAGCAGAATAGCAAACGCGACATGAAGATATTGAGGTTGTGCATCTGTTCCTTGTCGCGTACATCGTTATAACGGCGAATATCATCGTAAATCTTGGCCATTACCTCGGCCGACCTGACATCGGCCTCCTGCTCCTCGATATTTCGGAACTTCTCGATGCCGGCCAGAGGTTTGAAAAACTCGAAATCTTTCCACAGCAAGGCGATTTCGTTTTCGTAAGTATCATCTTCCTTCGGGTCGTAAGCCACGACCGACACGCCGTCGGAAACGACATAAAGGCGAGGTTCTTTTTTGGCAATCTTCGGATCTCGGCGCATATCATCGAGCTCGGCATACATATCCCTGCCTTCGAACAATCCGCCGCTGTCTTGCGGACGGTAGGCAAGGAGTTTCTTCTGCAAAACGGTTCTGCCGTCGCGGGCATCGTTGCCGCGTCCATCGACAATGCGAGCGATGGATGCTTCGCCGTAACCGCAGAATATGCGCAACAGGTCATATCCGAATGTTTCACGAGTCGTTCGGAGTTGTTCGAGTTTTTGCTGTGCCTCTATATGTGAGAATGAAGATTTCTTTTTTGCCATATTATTCGCCTTAATAGTACAAAATTAACAAATTATCCACAACTAATATGTATTACAAGAGCAAATAACATCATATCATTCAAAAAAAGAGGAGCATTCAATATTCTCCTCTCAATTTGGACGCTTTGTTGTCGAGTTTCTCGGCTTCCCGCTCTTTGAGCCTCGCCTGTTCTTCGAGTATGACCTTTTGGCGAATGGTTCGTTCATATTCTTCGACATCTCTTTTCATCTCTCGGATTTTGGCGTTGTCGCGGTTCAGTTCGAAGATTTCTTCCAGTTCGGCAATGCGGTCGGGTAGCGCTTCTCCTTTCATTTTGATATAGCGGTATTTCAGGTCGTTGTCGATACGGTCGTAGTTGGGTTTAGCCGTCCAATATAGCACCGTACATAGTAGCACGATTGTTGCTATCATGCCTATCATCGCCCAGAATACTCCTTTCGATTCGATGGCGAGCGATATTCTGTGCTGTACGATTTTCGGTGGCAGTTCGGCGGGGATTTCGATGGCTTCGACAGCTGCTTGCAGGCTATCTATCCCAGCTTGGGTCTTTATGTTGCTTCGTTCGATGCTTTCCAATCGTCCGGCAAGCTGGGTTAGTATCGTCCGATATCTTTCTTGTTCGGCACGAACGATTTGTTCTATTCGTTGCGGCAAATCCGTATCGGTCGGTTGATTATTCTTCGTCGATAGTTCAGTTTTGATTGTCTTTACCATCATCTCCTTGAAGTCTTCGTACATTTCGTAAGACATCATATCGTTTTCTTTCATTGTTGCTTGTTTTAGGGTTATAATTTCATTTTGGTTTTGCGTTCGCGCAGGCGGCGTTTCTGTTCCATTGCTGCAATCGCCATCGCTTCGGCAACGGTATTGAGCAATGCCGTAATGCGTGCGATATGTTCTTCGGGGCTTTCGCCGGGCTTGCGTTGCAGCTGGGCCGCAGACAATCCGACGGACGAATCGTTGGGCGGCAACGTCAATGCACCGATATTGCCGTCGAAGTTTATCGAATCGGCATTTATCAGACCCTTATTCCCGCTTCCGCCTGTATTGCCGAATAGACCAATAAATGCTGACCGATAATTGCCTATGGCCGTATGGAATCCCCTTGCAAGCGTAGCCCGATATTGGGTTTGTTGCTGTGCCTGCGTAAAGCGTCGGTTCAGTTTCGAGTAGCTGAATTGCCGATCTATCTTCGAGCCTGAAAACTCGAAACCGTTTTTGCTGAACAACACCCCTTGCTTTTGATTGGTCGAGCCGCAATACTTGTAGCGTATAGCAATACCTCGCTCTTTCAGCCGAAGTTCCAAGTCCTTCCAATTACCGCAATTCGGCAAACTCGTTTTGATTGCGTCGTATATTTCGTATTTGGTTTTGTCCGGTTCTCGCAAGCGCTCCCGGCGTACCGATTCTTTTCCCGGCGCAAGGTGCAACCCGTATTTCTCGGTCAATGCACGACAGACTTTTGCATTTCGTATTTTGATGTTTTTGTCCGATATGGTTTGTCCGTTGTTTCCTACCCGATTATAGACCAAATGGCAGTGCGGATGCGGTTGGTCGAGATGACGCACCAGCAAATACTGCGTATCGGTAATTTCCATGCGTTGCATATACTCTTGGGCAATCAGTGTCATCAACGCATCTGTCATACACGGCGCATCTTTCGATGAAAACGAAAGGGATATATGCCCAACTGCATTTCTCAACCGAGGGTTCAGTAAGGTTTGGTCTTTGAAGTCCTGCACCATTTCCCGAACATTCGGCGGGGTTACGCCCTCGGCCGCCAATATTCGTGATTGCTTCTTTACGACATATCCGACCGTCCCTGCGAATGACGATCCGGCGATAATTTTACCGATCATCGCGAAGATTCCTTAACAGAGCCTCAATACTTGCTACAATAGCCGCATGACGGGACACTATCCCCGTCAATCCTTTTGCATGAGCAAGGCGGGTAAGTTGGTTCAGGTTGCGGGCCATACCTTTGAGCTGGGACATGAAGTCGAGATGTTCGCGGCGCAGACGCTCGCGCACA
>CAOJSG010000018.1 GCA_948442615.1 uncultured Alistipes sp. | reverse complement strand
CCCGCCCTACCACCTGGCGCTCTGCATCGGCGGCACGTCGGCCGAAATGTGCCTCTCGACGGTCAAGAAGGCTTCGGCCGGCTACCTCGACGAGCTGCCCACCTCGGGCAACGAGGGCGGCCGCTGCTTCCGCGACCTCGAATGGGAGGAGAAGGTGCTGAAGATCTGCCGCGAGAGCGGCGTCGGCGCCCAGTTCGGCGGCAAGTACCTCGTGCACGACGTGCGCGTGATCCGCGCGCCGCGCCATGCGGCGTCGTGCCCCGTGGCGATCGGCGTGAGCTGCTCGGCCGACCGCAACATCAAGGCCAAGATCACCGAGGAGGGCATCTTCCTGGAGCAGCTGGAGAAGAATCCCGCGCGGTTCCTGCCGGCCGAGGCTCCGGCCATGTCGCCGGCGGTCGACATCGACCTCGACGAGGGCATGGACAAGGTGCGCGCCATCCTGACGAAATACCCGATCAAGACCCGGCTGAACCTGCGGGGCACGCTGATCGTCGCACGCGACATCGCGCACGCCCGCATCAAGCAGATGCTCGACGAAGGCAAGCCCATGCCCGAATACTTCAGGAAGCACCCGGTCTACTACGCCGGGCCGGCCAAGACGCCGAGCGGCATGGCTTCGGGCTCGTTCGGTCCGACGACGGCCGGACGCATGGACCCCTACGTCGACCTGTTCCAGAAACACGGCGGTTCGATGGTCATGGTGGCCAAGGGCAACCGCTCGCAGGCCGTGACCGACGCCTGCAAGGCCAACGGCGGCTTCTACCTGGGCTCGATCGGCGGTCCGGCGGCGATCCTGGCCAAGAACTCGATCAAATCGGTCGAGGTGGTCGACTTCCCCGAGCTGGGCATGGAGGCCGTGCGCAAGATCTACGTCGAGAATTTCCCGGCGTTCATCATCGTCGACGACAAGGGCAACGACTTTTTCGCCGACTTCAAGCACTGACCGTCTCCGTCCGCATACTAACGGAGTGGAATTTGCGTTGTAGATGTCGATTAGGGAGACGTGTAACCCGATGAGAGATTTAGTTGCGAAAATAATTCTGACGCTGTTCGGCCTTGCGGCCTTCGTCGCGGCACGCGGTGCCGAGAAGGTCGTGTTCGAGGCCAATTCCCCGCTGGCGGTGGCCGCCGGCGAGCCTTTCCGCATGGAGTTCGCGCTGAACGCCAAGCCCGACGAGGATTCGTTCGCGGCGCCCGCGTTCGACGGTTTCGACGTGCTGGCGGGGCCTGCCGTCTCGCGCGGTTCCTCGATCCAGATCGTCAACGGATCGATGACCAAGAGCGTGAACTACACGATCACCTACGTGCTGCTGCCCCGTGCGGCGGGCAACGTGACCGTGGGTGCGGCCGAAATCGCGGTGGACGGGACGACCTATCGGACGGAGCCAGTGCTGATCGAGGTGATCGACGAGGCTGCCGGCAGCGGTGCCGGCAGCGGTACCGACGACCGGACGCGTACGGAGCCGAGGCAGCCGCAGGGCGATGCGCAGGCGCGCGTCGCGTCGGACGACATTCTGCTGCGTGCGAGCGTCTCGCGGTCGTCGGTCTACAAGGGCGAACCGCTGCGCGTGGTCTTCAAGCTCTACCAGCGGGTGGACATCGTGGGGTTCGAATCCGTCCGGTTCCCTTCGTTCAACGGGTTCTGGGCGCAGGAGCTGACGTCGGACAATCCGGTGCGCAGCCGAGAAACGCTCGACGGCAAGATCTACGAGACGATGGTGGCCAAGGAGTACCTGCTCTATCCGCAGCAGGCGGGCAAGCTGGTCATCGATCCGGCGGAGGTCACCGCCGTGGCGCGCGTCGTGGTGCAGAGTCCGCGCAACATGGACCCGTTCGGGTTCGGCGGCGGTCCCGAATTCTACAACGTGCCCCGCAAACTCCAGAGCCAGAAGATCGAGGTCACGGTCAAGGAGCTGCCCGCGGGCGCTCCTGCGAGCTTCAGCGGCGCCGTGGGGCGCTTCACGCTGGAGACGACGCCGCTGCCCGACCGCCTGGCGGCCAACTCGGCCGCGACCTACACGGTGAAGATCTCGGGTACGGGCAACCTTACCTTCGTGCAGGCGCCCAAGCTGACGCTTCCCGGGTCGTTCGAGCAGTACAACGTGAAGACGACCGAGTCGATCCATACGTCGGCGGCCGGCGCGACGGGCTACCGGCAGTTCGAATATCCGTTCATCGCGCGGGCCGACGGCACCTACGAGATCGATCCCGTGGAGTTCACCTATTTCTCGCCCGAGCGGATGCAGTACGTCACGCTCTCCTCCAAACCGCTCGTGCTGGAGATCATGCCCGATACGGAGTCCGGCGGCGAGGCGGTGGTGATGCAGGGGCGCGGCATGTCGAAGGAGGAGGTCCGTCTGCTGGGACAGGACATCCGCTTCATCAAGCTGGGCGGCGCGCAGCTGCGCCGGGACGGACGCCCGTTCTTCCTCGGTCGGACCTATTTCATGCTGCTGGCCGTTGTGGCAGGGGTGTTCGTCGCAGCGTTCGTCGCCCTGCGCAAGCGGATCCGCGACGCGCAGAATGCGGCGCTCGTGCGCGGCAAGCGGGCCAACAAGGTCGCCGTGCAGCGGTTCCGGACGGCCAAACGCCACATGGAGGCGCAGAATCGCCGCGCCTTTTACGAGGAGATGCTGCGGGCGCTGTGGGGCTATGTGAGCGACAAGTTCAACATCCCCGTGGCGAACCTTACGAAGGAGAACGTGCGCGAGGAGCTGCAGAAGCGCGGCGTGGCGCCGGAAGAGGCGCAGAGTTTCACGGAGATCATCACCCGTTGCGACGAGGCGCAGTATTCGCCGGCCGCCGAGGTGCGGATGAACGACGTGTATGCCGAAGGGGTCGAACTGATCTCGCGTATCGAATCGGTGATAAAACGCTGACGGTGCGTCTTTCCGGGGCGGGGCTCCGGAGTGCGGAGCGTCGGCGGACGATGGAGGATGGTCCGCGCCGCGGTGGCGGCGGCTGTGTGCCGCGGTCGCCGCACGGGGCGGAAGAAGAGCAAGTTGAGGAATGAAAAACTATTTGTTTTCGGTTTTGCTGCCGCTGGTGTTGGGCTGGTGCGGCGTCGCTGCGGCGCAGGAGGCTGCGGACAGTCTGGCCGTGCCGCAGGGCGACGCGGAGCCGGCGACCGTGCAGCAGGCTGCGGATCCTGCGGACCACGAATTGTGGGATCGGGCCAATACGGCCTATATCAATGCCGATTACCGGACCGCGATCGAAAACTACGAGCGGATTCTGGAGCGGGGCATGGCCTCGGCCAAACTCTATTACAACCTGGCGAACGCCTGCTTCAAGAGCGACCGCCTGGGCGAGGCGATCGTCGGTTATCGGCGCGCGCTGCGGCTGGCGCCGGGCGACGAGGATATCCGCTACAACCTGGGCGTGGCCCGGGCGCGTACGAAGGACAATATCGAGGCGATTCCCGAATTCTTCGCGAAGGCGTGGCTGCGCAGCCTGCGTCATACGATGGGCTGCACGGCCTGGAGCGTCGTGTCGCTCGCCGCACTGGCCGTCATGCTCGGCTGCCTGCTGTGCTACCTGCTTTCGCAGCGGATCGCGCTGCGAAAGGCCGGATTCTACGGCATGCTGGTTGCTTTTGCCGTATGCGTCGCGACGACCTGGTTCGCCCTGGCCGAGCGGCGCGAGATGCTCGACCGCGACGAAGCCGTCGTGATGGTGCCCTCTACCGCCGTGAAGAGCTCGCCCGACCGGTCGGCGACCGACCTGTTCGTGCTCCACGAAGGGACGGAGGTGCGCGTCACGGGGCGGTTGGAGCCGTGGTGCGAGATCGTGATCGCCGACGGAAAGAAGGGCTGGGTCGAACAGCATAAGATCGAGGCGATCTGACCCTGCGGCGGTCCGGGCCGGTCCGACGGGGCGATGCCTCTGCGGAATACGGCCTTATGATTGTGATTGAGAAAGATAGATAGTTCGGAGTTTTGTCGAAGTTGCTTCAGGATGTAGTGGGCGAGCTGTCCAAGCTGCCGGGTATCGGCCGGCGGACGGCGCTGCGGCTGGCGCTGCACATGCTGCGCATGGAACCGGAATCGGTGGGCGACATGACGCGGAGCATCGACCGGTTCCGTCGGGAGGTGAAGCATTGCGCGCAGTGCAACAACCTTTCGGACGAACGGGTCTGCCCGATCTGCGCCGACCGCGAGCGCGACCATGCCACGATCTGCGTGGTGGAACAGGTCGCCGACGTGCTGTCGATCGAGAATACGCATCAGTACAAGGGGCTCTATCATGTGCTGGGCGGGGTGATTTCGCCGATGCAGGGCATTGCGCCCTCCGATCTGAAGATCGACCTGCTGATGGACCGGGTGGCGCGCGGCGGCGTGAAGGAGGTGATTCTGGCGATCTCGACCTCGGTCGAGGGGGAGACGACGCTCTTTTACCTGCTGAACCGGCTGCGGCAGTATCCGGAGGTGAAGGTGACCTCCATTGCGCGCGGCATCGGATTCGGGGACGAACTGGAGTATGTCGACGAACTGACGATCGCCCATGCGCTGATGAACCGCCGGGCGGTGGAATAGCCGGATGGGCGCGAGGCCGTCGGTCGCGGAGGGCGGCCGGGCGGGCCCGGCAAGGAGAGAACGAATGGAAAACATGTTGCACTAAACCCTTAATATTATGGAATTTCTGACCAATGAAAAACTGACGATCGTCGGCGCGGCCGGCATGATCGGTTCGAACATGGCGCAGACGGCGCTGATGATGCGTCTGACGCCGAACATTTGTCTGTACGACCCCTTCGCCCCGGCGCTGGAGGGCGTTGCGGAGGAGCTGTACCACTGTGCGTTCGAGGGCGTGAACCTCACCTACACGTCGGACATCGAGGAGGCGCTGAAGGGTGCTTCGTACGTGGTTTCGTCGGGCGGTGCCGCACGTAAGGCCGGCATGACGCGCGAAGACCTGCTCAAGGGCAACGCCGAGATCGCTGCCGAGTTCGGCAAGAACCTCAAGACCTACTGCCCCGATGTGAAGCACGTAGTGGTGATCTTCAACCCGGCGGACATCACGGGCCTCATCACGCTCATCTACTCGGGTCTGAAGCCGTCGCAGGTTTCGACGCTGGCGGCGCTGGACAGCACGCGTCTGCGCTCGGAGCTGGCCAAGTACTTCAAGATTTCGCCCGACGAGGTCCGCAACAGCCGTACGTACGGCGGCCACGGCGAGCAGATGGCCGTTTTCGCATCGACGACGCTGGTCAAGGGTCGGCCCCTGTCGGAGCTGATCGGCAAAGAGATGCCCGAAGGCGACTGGAACGAGCTGCGCCAGCGGGTGATCCAGGGCGGCAAGCACATCATCGACCTGCGCGGCCGTTCGTCGTTCCAGAGCCCGGCCTACGTTTCGATCGAGATGATCGCGGCGGCCATGGGCGGTAAGCCGTTCGAGTATCCCGCGGGCGTTTACGTGCACACCGGGGAGTTCGATCACATCTTCATGGCCATGGAGACCGAAATCACCGCCGCCGGCGTATGCTACAAGGAGGTGAAGGGTACGCCCGAGGAGCACAAGGAGCTGGTGGCCAGCTACGAGCACCTCTGCAAACTGCGCGACGAGGTGATCGCCATGGGCATCATTCCCGCCGTGGACGAGTGGAAAAACGTCAATCCGAATCTGAAGTAACGGGTACGGATTCCCATGCGGAGCGGGGTTTCTTCGGAGACTCCGCTCTTTTTTTGTTCTTTTTCGGATGCCGATGCTGCCGTCGGCATGCCGGGCGGTGCGGCGTTCGGCCGGCATCGCCGGGTCGGAGGATTCGGGATTCGTATGCGGTGCTGGTGTGCGGAGCCGCCCGACGCTCCGCACCGGCGTGCGCTCGGACCGTTCCGAACGTAAATCGCCCCCGCCAGGTCGTTCTGGCAGGGGCGAGATCGTTCGTGCTTATCGGGCCGCTCTTCGCATGGCGGCCGGCGGCCGTGATGGGCCTGTGTTTGCCGTCTCCGGACGGAGAAAAGGATGTCGTCGCGGGTGTCGCTCGCGCAATCCGCCTGGCCGATGGAAACGGCGGACGGGCGTCAGTTGATGCTGCGGCGGTCGGGCTCGTGGTTGGGCGAAGCTGCCTCCATGTCGTTCTGGAGCTTGACCATGTGGATCGCCGTGGCGGCCGCTTCGTCGCCCTTGTTGCCGAGCTTCCCGCCCGCACGGTCCAGCGCCTGCTGCATGTCGTTGACCGTCAGCACGCCGAATGCGATCGGCATATTCCACTGGATCTGCAGCTGGGTGATGCCCTGCGTGGCCCCCTCGCAGATGAAGTCGAAGTGGCGCGTGTCGCCCTGGATCACGCAGCCGATGGCGATCACGGCGTCGACGTCGGTGTATTCGGCGAAGAACTGCGCGCCCAGTGCCAGCTCGAAAGTTCCCGGCACGTATTTGATCAGGATGTTCAGATCGGGACATCCGGCGCTGCGCAGCGTGCGTACGGCCCCTTCGAGCAGCGCTTCGGTCACTTCACGGTTCCATTCCGCCACGACGATGCCGAACTTCATGTCGGCGGCCGAAGGCAGCGGAGTGTCTATCTGGGATAAATTGTGGTTTTTCGTCGCCATGGTGTCGGAATTGAGACCGGGTTCCGTCCGTCCGGGACCGATCCCGGACGGACGTGCCGGATGTTATCGTTTCGTCGTGCCGAGGTACTTCTCCGCATCGCGCGCCTCCATCGAGGCCGGGTAGGACACGGTGATCTTCTCGAAATATTCGGCCGCCTTCGCCTCGTTGCCCTGCGCCTTCTCCGCCAGACCCGCCTTGCGCAGGTAGAGCGGTGCGGTATAGTCGTTGTCGGCAGCTTTCACGGCCTTCTCATAGAACTTCACGGCCTTTGCGTACTCCTGCTGTTCGACGGCCACGTCGCCCTGCAGACCGTAGTTCTGCGCATTGACGATGGCGCCCGGAAGCCCCTTCACCGGCGAGTAGGCCGCCAGGTATTTCTGTGCGTTCGCGAGGTCGCCCAGACGCAGGTAGCAGATGCCCGCGTAGTGCTTGGCCAGGTTGCCCGACGGGGTGGATCCGTACTGCTCGGCCACCTCCAGGAAGCCGGCGCCGTTGGCGTCGCCGTTCAGCGCCAGTTCGAAGTCGGGATTTTCGGCCTCGAAACGGTTCTGCGCCTCCGCGATCATCTCGGCGGCCTGCTTCGCGCGCGGCTGCGAGATCAGGGCGCGATAGCCGTAGACCAAAGCGGCGAGCACCAGCAGACCCACGAAAACATAGGTCACCTTGCGGCCGTTACGCTCCAGAAAAAGCTCCGTCTTGTTCATCGCCGTGCCCAGGCTCTCCTGCTGCTCGGCACCTTTCTGATTTGCCATAGAGATTGAGGTTTTTATTTTTGTTAATCTTATGCGTGGTGTAGTTTGCAAAAATACGAAATAAATTTCTAAATAAACAATTGTCGACCGCGTTTTGTGAAATCCCGGACGAAATTCGTACCTTTGGAGGATGCAACTGAAGAAATTGTCGCTCATCAACTTCAAGAATGTCGTCCAGGCCGATCTCGAGCCCGGACCGGGCATCAATTGTTTCGTGGGGAACAACGGCGCCGGCAAGACCAATGCGATCGATGCGGTCTACTACCTTTCGATCGGCAAGTCGTCGCTGCCGATGACCGATGCGCAGTGCATGCTGCACGGCGAGGATTTCTTCGTGCTCGACGGCCGCTACCGGACCGACGACGACCGGGCGGAACAGGTCGTCTGCACCTATTCGCGCAAGGGCGGGAAGACGCTCAAGCGCAACGGAAAGGAGTACGAACGGCTGGCCGACCACGTGGGCGGATTCCCGGTGGTGATCGTCTCGCCGGCCGACGGGGCGCTGATCTCGGACGCCGCGGAGGAGCGGCGCCGCTACCTGAACGGATTCATTTCGCAGTTCGACCGCGCTTATCTGACGGCCGTCATGCGCTACAATGCGGTGCTGGCTGAGCGCAACCGGCTGCTGAAGGTCTCGTCGGACGAGACGATGCTGCGAATCTACGACCGGCAGCTCGTCGAGCACGGCACGCTCATCCATGCGCGGCGGCGCGCGGCGGTCGGGCGGCTGCAGCCCGTCGTGGCGGAGTTCTACGGCCGGCTGTCCGGCGATCGCGAGCAGGTGGAGCTGCACTACCGTTCGGAACTGGACGAGCGGCCCTTCGAGGAGCTGCTCCTCGCGGCGCGGCAGAAAGATCTCATCAACCAGTTCACTACGGCGGGCGTGCACCGCGATGACCTGCTGCTGAAGATCGGCGGCTATCCCCTGCGCAAGTACGGATCGCAGGGGCAGCAGAAATCCTTTCTGATCGCGCTCAAGCTGGCGCAATATGTCGTGGTCGCCGCAGAGCGGGGCGAGAAGCCGATTCTGCTGCTCGACGACCTGTTCGACAAGCTCGATGCGGATCGCGTCGAACAGCTGATCCGGCTGGTGGCCGGTGCGGAGTTTGGCCAGATCTTTCTGACCGACTGCAACCGCGACCGGCTGCAATCCATCCTCGACCGGGCGGGCGGCGATTACCGGCTCTTCACGGTCGAAAACGGGGAGGTGACGTTATGAGGCGTACGAAGACCATGCTGATGGGCGATCTGCTCGACGAGTTTTTCCGCAGACCCTATGTCGCGGCGAAGGTGGCCGAGGGCAAGCTGCCCGATACCTGGCGGTCGGTCGTGGGCGATGCGGCGGCGGATGCGACGACGGAGCTGCGGCTCGAGAGACACATCCTCCATGTGCGGATCCGCTCGAGCGTGCTGCGTTCGGAACTGCTCTACCGGCGCGATGCGCTCCGCGACGAGATCAACGCCCGTTCGGGCGTGCGGCTCGTGAATGCGGTGATTATCCGGTAGCCGATCTTGCGGCGGCCTTTTCGGCGGGCGTCCGGACAATCCGGATCCTCCGGGCGGAGGCGGCGCTGCGCCTGCGGGCGCAGCCGTACGGAAAGCCGATGCGATTCGGGATATAAAGTGGTAAAAAAAGAAGGGTGTCTCACCGAAGTAGACACCCTTCTTTTTTCGTCGTGCTCCGTATCTTAGCGGATCACCACCACGCGGTTGGTCTCGCTGGTCTTGAACGGATTGGCCTTCGTTCCCATGCCCTGGTAGGTCAGACGGGCGGGCTTCACGCCTTTCGATACGAGGTACTGGTAGACGTTCTTCGCACGGTTGGCCGCAACGCGCTCGTTGCCGGCAGCCGAACCGGTCTCGGGATCGGCATGCCCCTCGATCGTGAAGACCTTGTCCTTCGGAGCCTTGTTGATCATGTCGGCGATCAGATCCAGGCGCACCTTCTCGCGGTCGGTGAGTTTCGACACGCCGTAGCGGAAGAAGATGACCGAAGTGCCCGTCTCGTAGATGACCTTGCCGCTGGCGGCCTTCGCAGCGCGGGCCTCGGCCTTGGCTGCGTCCGCTTCGGCCTGGGCCGAGGCGAGGTTGCGCGTCAGCTGGTCGTTGGCTGCTTTGGCATCTTCCAGCGCCGCATTGCCGGCCGCTACCGCATCCTGGAATGCGCGGATGTCCTCGGCCGTGTAGCCAGCCACGCCGCGCTGCCAGCCGCGCTGGTTGAAGCGATAGGTGAAGCCTGCCGTCGCGGAGAATCCGAACATATAGCTGCCGCCCATTTCGGCCGGGCAGATGCGCGAGGGAAGCAGGAGCCCCTTGATCTCGAGGTCGAAGTTGACCGACGGCGAGATGCGGAAGCGGTTCTGCAGTCCGTAGGTGAATGCGTAGTTGTGACTGGTGTGGGCGTCGAACTTCTGCTGGAACGAGTCGGTGAAGTTGGCGACCATGTAGCCGAAGCCCACGAACGGCACCGCCGTGTAGACCCGGTCGTCGCGATAGCCGCCGATCCAGTTCGATGCGTTGATCGTCAGGTCGGTATGCGTGTACAGATAGGGCCACTTCATCGTACCCATCTCCGGGTCGACGTTGCCGAAGCGTCCGCCTTCGAACTGGAGCCGGAGACCTGCGATGGGATGGAACCATTTCGTCGCGGCGATATGGCCTTCGAAGCCTGCTTTCTTGCCGAAGTCATCGCCGTTGGAGATCGCCGTGTTGATACCGAAGCCTGCGGAAATTTCCCAATTGTCCCAGAAACGGTTGGAGACGAACCCTGCACAGCTGGGTTTCGTCGCCTTCTCGCCGGCCGAGGCCGCTACGGCGAACAGAGCCAGCGTGAAAGTAAGGAAGAATCTTCTCATATCTTTGATAGTTTGCATTACAATTCTGTGCAAAAATAAAAGATTTTTCAGCAGATCGTATGCTTTTCGGGTGAAAAAAATCGAAAAATACTGATTATTTCGTCTATTTGCGCCTTCAGCGGGCGCCGGGCGTCCGGTTCGGCCGGCCGGATGCGCCGCATCGTGCGTGCGCGGCGCGGCCGAACCGGGGGCGGAAGGGCTTCTCTCCGTCCGGAAGGCGGTGTGGCTGCGGGCATCCGACGGAACGGCCCCGGCAACGATCGCCGGGGCCGTTCCGTGGCGGGGTTTCCGTCCGCTGCCGCTAACCGCATTTCGAATAGCCGCACGACATGCAGGTCAGACAGCCGTTCTGGTAGGCCATGTTCTCCTGGCCGCAGCTCGGACATTTGCCCTTGGACTTGGTGCCGTCCTGGATGTATTGCTTCAGCGCGCGGCAGACGCCCGTTTTCCAGGTGTTGATGCTCTCGCTGTTCAGGTGCAGCGATTCGATCAGCGACACGGTCTTTTCGATGGGCATGCCGTGGCGCAGGACGCCCGAGATCAGCTTGGCGTAGTTCCAGAACTCCTCGTCGAACAGGCGCGAGATGCCGCCGATCGTGTTCGTGTAGCCGTAGCGGTCGCTGTACTGGAAGTCGTAGCGCTTGGAGCCGTCCGCTTCGCGCACCTTGATAATATAGCCGTGCGTGATCTTGCGCGGGATGTACATGGCGTCCTCCTCGATCTTACCGGTGAAGATCTCGTAGGGCCGGCCCTCCTGGAGCCCCACGAAGGCGATCCAGTCCTCCGAGCCGTTCTTGAAGCGCACGATGTCCGCCGGGATCGACTTCGGGCGCTTCTGCGCCGTGCCGGGATGCTCCTCGCACTGTTTTTTCTTTTTCGAGCCCTTGTCCAGCAGCACGCCGTCGCGGCAGCCGTCGCGGTAGACCGTCACGCCCTTGCAGCCGCACTCCCATGCCGTGCGGTAGACGTCGGCCACCAGCGCCTCCGAGACGTTGTTCGGCAGGTTCACCGTCACCGAAATCGAGTGGTCGACCCATTTCTGGATCGCGCCCTGCATCTTGACCTTGGCCACCCAGTCGATGTCGTTGGCCGTGGCGCCGTGGTAGGGCGATGCGGCCACCCAGGCGTCGAGCTCCTTGTCCGTGATGGAGTCGAGGCGCGAGGTGTCGTATCCGTTGGTCTCCAGCCACTTCACGAAGTTGTGGTGGTAGACGTTGTACTCCTGGAACTTTTCGCCCGTTTCGTCCGTGTAGTCCACGTGGGTGTCCACGTCCGACGGGTTGATCTTGCGGCGGCGCTTGTAGACCGTGCGGAACACCGGTTCGATGCCCGAGGTGGTCTGCGACATGAGCGACGTGGTGCCCGTGGGGGCGATGGTCAGCATGGCGATGTTGCGGCGGCCGGTGCGGACCATCTCTTCGTAGAGCGCCGGATCGGCTTCGCGGATGCGGCCGATCATCGGATTGTTCTTCTCCTTTTCGGCGTCGTAGACCTGGAATGCGCCGCGCTCGGCGGCCATGGCGACCGAAGCCCGGTAGGCCTCCAGCGCCAGCGTCTTCTGCACCTCGACGGCGAAGGCGATCGCCTCGTCCGAGCCGTAGCGCAGCCCCAGGGCGGCCAGCATGTCGCCCTCGGCCGTGATGCCCAGTCCCGTGCGGCGGCCCTTCTGGGCCATCGTGCGGATCTTCTTCCAAAGCTCCAGCTCGACGCGGCGCACGTCTTCGTCCTCGGGGTCGGCCTCGATCTTGGCGATGATCTGCTCGACTTTCTCCAGTTCGAGGTCGATGATGTCGTCCATCATGCGCATGGCCTTGGCCACGTGCGCCTTGAACTTGTCGAAATCGAAGCGGGCCTGCTCGGTGAACGGAGCCTCGACGTAGCTCAGCAGGTTCATGGCCAGCAGGCGGCACGAGTCGTAGGGGCAGAGCGGAATCTCGCCGCAGGGGTTGGTCGACACGGTCGTGAAGCCCTGGTCGGCGTAGCAGTCGGGGATGCTCTCGCGGATGATCGTGTCCCAGAACAGCACGCCCGGCTCGGCCGATTTCCAGGCGTTGTGGATGATCTTCTGCCACAGCTTGCGGGCGTCGATCTCCTGCGTGTAGGTCGGGTCGGCCGACCCGATCGGGAACTGCTGGACGTAGGGCTTGCCCTCGACGGCGGCCCGCATGAATTCGTCGTCGATCTTGATCGACACGTTGGCGCCCGTCACCTTGCCCGTGTCGACCTTGGCGTCGATGAACCGTTCGGCATCGGGGTGTTTGATCGAGAGCGAGAGCATCAGCGCGCCGCGCCGTCCGTCCTGCGCCACCTCGCGCGTCGAGTTCGAATAGCGCTCCATGAAGGGCACGATGCCCGTCGAGGTGAGGGCCGAGTTGAGCACCGGGCTGCCCGTGGGGCGGATGTGCGACAGATCGTGACCCACGCCGCCGCGCCGTTTCATCAGCTGCACCTGCTCCTCGTCCATGCGGAAGATGCCGCCGTAGGAGTCGGCCGGGTTCTTGTGGCCGATCACGAAGCAGTTCGAGAGCGAGGCGACCTGGAAATTGTTGCCGATACCCGTCATGGGGCCTCCCTGCGGAATGATGTAGCGGAAGTGGTCGAGCAGTTCGAACACCTCCTGCCGGGAGAGCGGCGCCGGATACTTGTTTTCGATCCGTTCGATCTCGGCGGCGATGCGTTCGTGCATCTGCCGGGGGGAGGTTTCGTAGATGTTGCCGAACGAATCCTTGAGCGCGTATTTGCTCACCCATACCGTCGCCGCCAGTTCGTCGCCGTCGAAATAGGTTTTCGATTCGGCTACGGCGTCGGCATAAGCGACTTTCTGCGGCGTTTCGGCCTTTGATGATTTGGACATGACGATCTATCTGTTTTTCAAATTATTGTTCGCGAAGAGACGAAAATGCAGGTTTACAAATTTCTATCTTTTTTCGATGAAAACCCAACAAAGCGGGGAGAATTTTATCCACAAATTGTTTACAATCGCCACACGCCGCTCAGTGCCATGCGGTTATCGGTGCACGGCTTTTCCGCGGACGCACGACGACCCCGCCGGCGGCCGACCGCACCGGTCGCCGGACGGAGCGCAGCTACGGCGGACGGCTATTTGACGGCCACGGCGTCGATCTCCACCAGGGCGCCCATCGGCAGCCGCGCCACTTCGTAGCAGACGCGGGCGGGCATGTCGCGGGTGAAGAACTCCGCATAGACGGCGTTCATGGCGGCGAAGTCGCCGATGGATTGCAGCAGGACGGTGGTTTTCACCACGTCGGAATAGGCGTAGCCCGCCTCGCGGAGGATGTGTCCCAGGTTCGTGAGCGACTGGCGGGTCTGGGCCTCGATGCCTTCGGGCATGCGGCCGTTCGCGGCGTCGATGGGGAGCTGCCCCGAGAGGTAAAGCGTGTTCCCGGCCGCTACGGCCTGGGAGTAGGGGCCCACGGCGGCCGGAGCCTGGGGCGCGGCGATGATCTTCTTCATGGTGCGCTGACGTAAGTTTCTACAAAGTTAGGATTTTATTAGCTATCTTTGCCGCGAAAGCATAATAAATATCGAGAAGATGAGAAAGACGATCGGATGGGCGGTCTGCGTCGCGGCGGCGGTTTTCGCTGCGGGATGCTGCAACTGCCGGAGCTATCAGAAGAAGACGCGGCGTCCGCTGGCGGGCACCGAGTGGCAGCTCGTGCAGCTTTACGGGGAGAAAGTGGCGGCCGGGGAAGAGTGTTTCACGCTGGTTTTCGGACCGGAGGAGCGGACTGTCTCGGGGCGCGGGGCCTGCAACCGGCTGACGGGAAGCTATGCGCTCGGCGAACGCCGTGCGCTGAAGATCGGTCCGCTGGGCACGACCCGGATGTGGTGCCCCGATGTGGATCGGGAGGCCCGGTTCGTGGAGGCGGTCGAATCGGCCACGCATTACGAGATGGACGGTCCGATGCTGCTGCTGCTCAGCGACGGCAAGCTGAACGCCATCTTCCAGGCCAGACCGTAAGGCCGTCCGGACCGCGACGGCGTGCGGGGCCCGTACGCCTCGGCGGCGGCCGCATGCGGCCCTCGCGTTTTCGTCCCTTATGCTTTCGCCCCTGTCGGAGTCGTTTCCGGCAGGGGCGAACCGCGTTCGCCGAGACGCTGCCGGAGCGGTGGAGTGCCGCCTGCCGCCCGTCGCCCGCGGTCTATTGTCTGCTGTTTGCCGCTTGCTGTCTGGGGTCTATCGTTTGGCCTGTCGTCTGCCGCCGGGGGCCGTGCGCCGGCTGCCGAAACGACACGAGGCCCCGTCGATCGACGGGGCCTCGCGGCATATGGAAGGTTCGTGCGGATCAGTCGACCACCTGGATGATCGGGCTGTCGTTGTAGCCGGTCTCTTTCGAGCTGGCCCAGCGTATCGTACCGCCGTTGGGGTTCTCCAGTGCGGCGTTGCCTCCCGTGCAGTTGACCGCGCAGATGAAGCGGAATTCGACGGCTCCGTCGGCGATCGGACGCTTGAAGGTCACCGTGACGTCGATCGCGAGGTTGGGCGTCGAGGTGGGCAGCGCGTGGGTGTAGGTGAACGTCTGGCCGTTGAAGGTGCCGGTCTGGAGTTCGCAGGCCTCCTTCCAGGTCGTGCCGCCCTCCTTGTACTCCAGCCGCCAGTATTTCTGGCCGGTGCCCGAGATGCGCGTGCAGCCCGTGAAGCGGACCTTCGTGCCGGTCTTCAGGTTCTTGACCGGCGTCGAGAAGAGCCAGTAGTCGCCCGGCCATGCCCCCGTGACGTAGGGCTGGCCCGTGCCGCCGATGAAGCGGGCGCAGTCCGGATCGGCCGTGCCGGTCTGCTCTTCGTAGGTGTGGTGGTAGCTCAGGCTGCCGACGCCCGACTGGGGCTTCAGGTCGTTGTCCTCGACGAACTGCTTGGTCGGCACGGTGTAGTCGGCGCCCTCGGCACCGTTGAAGAACCACTTCACGGGCTCTTCCAGTCCGCTCATCGGGGCGCCCGTGGCGTTGCCCTCCTGCATGAGTTCGATCGTCTTGCGGGCCTTGACGCCGAGCACCTCCTGCGAGACGATCGAGAAGGTTGCCGAGCGCGTCTCGCCCGTATTGGTCTGCGGGGCGATCGTCACCGTGTACTCCTTGCCGGCCTCGCCGGACGAGGGCGTCACCGTGAACCAGTCGTCTTCGGCCTCCTGTTCGACCGTCCAGTCCCAGTTGCAGCTTACGGTGTAGACCTGGGGCGCGGGTTTGGTCGCGGGGAACGGAGGCAGCGAGCCCTCCTCCTCGTCGGGACAGACGGCCGCGATCTTCGGCTCGATGGTCTGGAGAATGTCGAGCTGTGCGGCGACCGAAGCGTAGGCGCCGCTGCCCTTGAAGGCGATGGCGGTCGAACGCTCCAAAGCCGTCGGCTCCGTCGGATAGTCGGTCATGTCGAGCGTGAAGGTGCCGTTGCCGGTCTCGGTGAAGGTGGCCCAGTCGAGCTGCGGCATCGCGTAGAACGGGTCGACGTTCGAGGCCACCTCGATCCGGAACTGCTGTGCGTAGCGTCCGCCCTCGATGCGGTCGGCGGCCGCGCCGTCGACGTAGAACCGGATGTAAGGCTCGCTGCCGAACTGATTGACGGCCAGCGTCGCCTGGGTCTGGCGCCCGTCGGCATAACGGAAGACGACGGTCGTCGAACGGGTCGCGGTGGCGTCGTTGTCGGTGACGCAGAAGCGCACCTTGCCGTCGCCCTGCCCCGATTTGGGATAGATCAGCAGCCATTCGTCGGCGTCCGTCGAGTTGCACTCCACGGTCCAGTCGCAGTTCGAACGGATGTCGTAGCGGATCAGTTCGACGGTCGGGTCGCCCACGACGGGGCCCACGTCGAAGCCCAGTTCGGACGGATTCGAGACCAATTTGCTCGAAACGACCGTGTTCTCCAGTCGGAAGTAGGGGACGCCGCCCTCGGTGTCGTCGTCGCTGCACGAAGCCGTGGCGACGGCGGAGAACAGCAGCGCCGCAGCGCCCGCCGTGCTCCACATGTTGCGGAATATGGATTTGGTATTCATGGTTGCGTAGCGTTTACAGGTTTTCCTCGGCGGTTACGTTGTGGCGGAAGCTGTGGGGCCAGGGACGGCCCGCGTCGCGGGCGACGGCCTGGCCGCTCCACCACACGGGAAAGGTCATCGTGTTGTCGTCGATCGTGCCGCCCTGTTCGGCGAAGGCCGCCGTGTAGTTGGCGCGGTTGTTCGCGATGGCGATGAGCGGGTAGGGGTAGCGGGCGATGAACTTGCCGTCAGTGCGGTTCAGCTCGATCGTGCCCATGCCGGTCTTGCACTCGGGGTAGCCCGTGCGGCGCATCTCGTGGTACTGCTGGAAGCCGAGCACCCAGAAGAGGCCGAGCCACTTCTGTTCGGCCAGACGCTGTTCGGTGCCGTCCCACCTGCCGCGGTCGCTCGCGAGGAATGCGTCGATCTGCTTCTGGTTGATCGCCACGGAGCTGAAGGACACCTTGCCGCCGTTGAGCGACGGATAGGAGGCGAAGTCGCCGTATTCGGCCCACTTCTCGCACGAAGCCCGCACGGCCTCTTTGTAGTACTCTTCGGCCGACCCGCCGATCCAGCCCTTCAGAGCGGCTTCGGCCTTGATGAAGAGCAGCTCGTCGTAGTCGAGCATGCGGTTGGGGCGCGTGTCGCCCACCAGCGTCTCGTAGTGCAGGTAGGGTTCGCACTCGCTGATGCGGGTGTTGCCGTTGTAGGTGATCGTGCAGCCCGAGACGGCGCCGACCATCTCGCGGATCTCGGCCGGCGACGGGACGTAGCGCGGCTTGATCCAGATCCGCATGCGGGGGTCTTCGAATCCGCTCTGCGCGTCGTAGATCATTCCGAGCAGCTGTGCGGCGACGTGGTGGTCGCCCGACAGGCTCAGGTCGTCGGGGAAGTCCGTCGCATTGAAATAGGTGCGGTAGTAGGTCGCGGCGCCCGAGAACTTGACGGTGGCGTTGTCGGCGTTCGATTCGAAGACGGGCCAGGTCGCCGGGTCGCCCAGGATCGTGGCGATGCGCGCGGACACCGACGGGGTGAAGGCGTCGTTGCGGCCGCTCACGCGCATGAGCAGGCGCAGGTGCAGCGTGTTGGTGAATTTCTGCCACTTGGCGATATCGCCGCCGTAGATGGCGTCCTTGGTCGGGTCGTTCAGCGCGATCGAACGGTTGTAGAGCGCGTTGGCGCGTTCGAGGTCGGCCATCATGGCTTCGTAGACCTCCTGCTGCGAGTCGACGCGGGGCTTGGTGACGCCGCTGTTGGCCTTCAGCGCCTCGCGATAGGGCACCGAACCGAACATGTCCGTGAGGATCGACATGTGGTAGACCTTCAGCGTCAGGCCGATGGCCTGCATGTTGGGCTGGTTCTGCGCCGTGGCGAGCTGGTACATGTGGTCGGCGTTGTTGGCCCAGCGGTAGCCGAGGTTCCAGATCGCCTGGAAGTTGCCGTTGTCGAGGTTGTAGGCGTGTTCGCGCCGCGGCGTGGACTTGGCGACGGTCACCTGCGAGATCTCGTTGGCGATGCTCAGCATGTAGGACGAATAGCTGTTCGACGACGAGTAGATCAGCGGCTCGAGCATCGAGAGCGGCTCGATCGACCCCTGGCTCTGCTTGTTGGGGTTTGTATTGTAGTCCTCGAAGTCGCCCGTGCAGGCCGCCGCCGTGGCGAGCGAGACGAGGAGCAGGAGTTGTTTTGCGTATTTCATGGCGTGCGCGTTTTTAGAATTGGAGTTTGATGTTGACGCCGTAGGTGCGCGTCATCGGGAAGGTGACGGTTTCGATGCCGGGGTAGATGTTGGTGCCGTTGACCAGACCCGCCGCCTCGGGGTCGAACTGCGGCCAGTCGGTGATGCAGAAGACGTTGGTGGCGAAGAAGCCGATCGAGGCGCCCTGGAGGATGCGGGTCTTGTTGACCCAGGTCTTGGGCAGCTGGTAGTCCACGCGCAGCTCCTTGAGCTTGAGGAAGTCGGTGCTGAACGTGTTGGCCCGGCCGTTGTCGCGGTTCCACTTGTAGGTCTGGTAGTAGGTGTAGACGTTCTCGGTGATGGTGTTGTTCTTCTTGTAGGTCACCGTGCCGTCTTCGGCCGTCGTGGCGTTCACGCCCGGCACGACCAGACCGTCTTCGCGGCCCGGCAGCGAGTTCTTCAGCTTGCCCTGGTACGACAGCGCGAAGTTGGTCACCGAGTAGGCGTTGCCGCCCACCTGGGCCGTGAAGGTGGCCGACATCGACAGCCCCTTGTAGCGCAGCGTGGTGCCGAATCCCGCCTTCCAGTCGGGCAACACCTGACCCAGATGCTGGTCGGGCTTCGTGAACGAGGGGTAACCCGTCTTCTCGTTGATGATGGGCATCCCTTCGCAGCTGACCGTCTGACCGTTCTCATCGACGTAGGTCGCCCCCTTCGGCGCGCGCACCCAGTCCTTGCCGTAGAGCTGGTGCATCGACTGCCCCACGTAGGAGTAGATGTAGACGCGGCTGCCGATGGTGGTCGAGGTCGAGGTCTGGAGCGGCGTCTGCGGGTCCCAGCCCTCCTGCAGCGAGCAGAGCTTGTTCTTGTTGAGCGACCAGTTGCCCGTCACCTCCCACTGGAAGTCGCGGGTCTTGACCGGCACGGCGCGGAACGAGACTTCGATACCCTTGTTTTCGATCTTGCCGGCGTTGATCTTCATCGACGTGGCGCCGATCTCGGCGCTCTGCGAGGCGCTGATGATCTGGTCGCGGGTCGTGGTCTTGTAGAGGGCCAGGTCGACGCTCAGACGGTTCTGGAAGAACTTGGTCTCCAGACCCACCTCCCAGCTGTCGGTGCGCTCGGGCTTGATGAAGGCGTTGGGATAGGTCGTCGGCAGGGTGTAGCCGCCCGGATAGTCGGTGGTCGAGTAGTCCGGATAGAGCGAGAAGGGGTCGGTGTCGTTGCCCACGCTGGCCCACGAGGCGCGCAGCTTGAGCATGTTGACGTTGCGGTGGTCGATCTTGAACGCCTTGTCGAGCAGGACGCTGGCGCTGACCGACGGATAGAAGTACGACCACACCGAGGGGTGGAGCGTCGACGACCAGTCGTTGCGGGCCGTGAAGTCGAGGAAGTAGGTGTCGTCCCATCCCAAGTTCAGGAAGCCGTAGAGGCTGTGCAGCGCCTTGTTGCTGCGGTAGGGCGAGGTGTCGAGCGCCACGGCCGCATTGGCGAACGAGTACATGCGCGGGCCTTCGGTCAGCAGCTGGCTGGCCGTGATGGTGGTCGAATAGTACTTGTTGCGGGTCGAGCTGCCGCCGAACGCCGCCGTCAGCGAGAAGCGTTCGCCGAAGGTGCGCGTATAGCGGAGCAGGAAGTCCGAGGTGTAGTCGTAGCGGCGGATCGTCTTCTCGCGGTACATGCCGTAGCGGTTGTCGAGCGACATGAAGGGCTTCTGCTGCGAGCGCCACTCGATGTTGGCGTCCAGACCGCCGCGCAGGTTGAGCGACAGGCCGGGGAGGATGTCGACGTTGACGTTGATGTTGCCGTAGACGCGGTCGCGGTCGAGCTTGTTCAGCTCTTCGTAGAGCGTGCGGTAGGGGTTGTGGCCCTCGAGGTCGTTGTAGACCAGGCCCGAGGTGACGTTATAGGGGTCTTCCGACGCGCCGGCCAGGTAGTTGGCCAGCGTGTAGCGGCCCTGCATGTACTCGTCGCGGTAGGCCCGCATGGGGTTGACGTTGTAGCCCCAGATCAGGCCGTACATGGGCGATCCCTGGCTGTAGCCCGACATGGGCATGTTGTCGCTGTCCTTGCGGATGTAGGTGACCTTGCCCGAGAGCTGGATGAACTTGCTGATCTTCTGGTTGAGCGACAGGGCGAAGGTCTGCTGGTTGTAGCCGGTGTTGGGCATGATCCAGTCGTTGCGCGTGTCGGTGAACATGAAGCGTGCGCTGGTGCCCTTGCCCGTCGAGCCGTCGACGGTGACGGTGTTGTTCCACGTCACGCCCGTCTCGAACAGACCGGTGAACCAGTCGTCGGCATAGACCCACGGCAGCGGGGTGAACTCGCCCGTCTCCCAGTTCTTCGAAAGGTAGAGGTAGCGTTTCTGGCTGGCGTCGAAGCGTTCGCCGTAGGTGTAGCGCGACATCTGCTTGCGCACGGGCTGTCCGTCGAGGGTCATCGAGCCGGGGAGACCCCAGGCCGAAGCCACGCGGTTGGTGAGCGATGTGGTGACGGCCGACGGTCCGTACTCCTCCTGGAAGTCGGGCCAGAAGCCCGCCTGCTCGAAGACGACGCTGCCGTTGTAGGTCACGCCGATGCCCTTCTGCTCGCGGCCCTTCTTGGTGGTGATGAGGATCACGCCGTTCTGGGCCATCGAGCCGTAGAGCGCGGCGGCGGCGGGACCCTTCAGCACCGAGACGTTGTCGATGTCCTCGGGGTTGAGGTCGGACATCGGGTTGCCGAAGTCGACCGGGGCGTTGCTGTTGGCGTAGTTGGCGCCCGAGCCCGATGCGACCTGGTTGTTGCTCATCATCGGGATGCCGTCGATCACCACCAGCGCCTCGTTCTTGCCGTAGTTGAGCGACGAGTCGCCGCGCAGCGTGACGCGGGTGGTGCCGCCGCCCGGGCCCGTGCCGGCCGACGACATCGAGAGGCCGGCCACCTTGCCGTTGAGGCTGTTGACCCAGTTGGCCTGGACCGATTTGGTCAGCTCTTCCGACGAGACCTTCGTCACGGCGTAGCCGACCGATTTCTGGGCGCGCGTGAGGCCGAGGGCCGTCACGACCACCTCGTCGATCTTCTGCGACGACTCCTTGAGCGTCACGTCGATCCGCGTGCGGGTGCCGACTTCGACCTGCTGCGTGTCGTAGCCCAGCGACTGGAATACCAGCACGGCGTTGTCGCTGTCCACCTTGATGGAGTAGGAGCCGTCGACGTTGGAAATGACGCCGTTGGCGGTATTCTGGACGAGGACGGTGGCGCCCACCAACGGGGTCTTCCCGTCGTTGTCGAACACGGTACCCGTCACGTTGCGACTCTGCGCCCAGGCTCCTGCGGCGATCGTCAGCATGGTTACGGTTGCGAATAGGCTCCGTATATAGGATTTCGGATTCATAATGCTTGTCTGTTTTTATGGTCAGTTCGGGCTGCGGGCCGGAACCGCTCTGCGGAACGGTCCCGGCCGTCGGTCCCCGGCTCTCTTATTGCACGATTTCGATCGTCAGCGGTTCCTGCCAGCGGTGCGTGCCGCCGTTGGGCGCCTTGAGCGCACCCTTGCCGCTCGCCTGCGCGTTCGCGGCGCAGGTGTAGCGGAAGCGGATGGCGCCGTCGGCGATGGCCTGGCTGAAGGTGACGGTGAAGTCGACCTTCAGGGCCGTCGTGTTCATGTGTTCCTGGGTATAGACGATCTGGGCGCCGTCGACCGTCGCGGTCTTGGTCTCGGCGACGGGTTTCCAGACTCCGCCATCCTCGTACTCCATGAGCCAGTATTTCATGCCCGTGCCGGAGGTCTTGGAGGTACCCTGGAAGCGGACGGAGGTGCCTGCGGCCAGCGATTTCACCGGCACGGTGAACATCCACCAGTCGCCCGGCCAGGCTCCCGTGACGTAGGGCTCGCCCGTGGCGCCGATGATGCGCGCGCACTTGTTGTTGACGTCGATTGCCAGCGAGTTGTGCGCGTAGGCGATGTAGCCCGGACCGTCGGCGGTCTCCGAAGGCAGCGCGTTGCGCGTGTTGCCGGTCATGTCCGCGGGGTAGTAGTCCTGCTTGTCGTTGGCGAATTCGGGGATGTACTTGGGCATGTCGGCGGCCGAGAACTTCCACTGGATCGGAGCCGACAGGTCCCACGGAGCCGAACCCTGGGCGGCCGGGGCCTGGCTGACGGCGATCGAGGCGCTCAGCTCGGCATTGTTCTTCGCGGCGATCGCGAACCGGCCGAAGCGGCGCGTGCCGCGGTTGGTCTCGGCGGCCCGGAGCGTCACCTCCGTCTTGCCGGCCTGGCCCGAGGCGGGGGTCAGCGTGTACCACGCATCGTCGGTGGTGGCGCTCCATTCGGTCGTGCTGTTCACGGTGAAGGTCACCGAGGCGTCGGCTGCCGTGCGGTCGTAGCCCAGTTCGGCGGCATTGTCCGCGAGGCCTTCCACCGTGAGCGTGTTCTCGGCGGTGTTCTCGGCCTGTCTCACCTCGATGCTGCCGATCGTCTTGCCGTCGGCCTTCAGCGAGATGCGGCCCGTGCGGGCTTCGCCGTCGTTGCGGGCGGCCTTGAGCCGGACGTTGTAGAGCAGCTCCGTGGCGGGAGCCGTGGCCGACAGCTTGTCCGCACCGATCTTGGCGCCCTGGGCTCCGGGACTCTTGATGCCGCTGGTCAGCGCGTCGATCGTGAGCCATTCGGCGTCGGACGCGATCTCCCAGGCCCGGTTGACGCGGACGGTGTAGGCGAGCGTCTGTTCGTCGAAGTCGATTTCGGCCGGGGCCGTCGGGTCGACGGCCGCCGCGAGGGGCAGTACGACCGCTTCGGGACCGGGAGCCTCGGCCGTCTCGTCATCGGCGCGCGTGATCTTCACGTTGTCGAGGAACAGACGGGTCTTGATGTTCGAAGCGGCCACGCCGTCGCAGAACTGGATCTGCGTGGCAGAGGTGGCGTCCTTCACGACGAAGGCATAGCGGTCCCATGCGAAGGCGTGGAGCATCGGGATCGCGAGCGAGCGCCCCTCGTCGGTGGCTTCGGGATCGTCGATCGTGCCGTCGCCCACCACCGTCACCTTCATCGCCGTGCCGTTGTCGACCGTGCCGGCCGCTGTCATGTAGTAGGCGCCGTCGAACTCGACGAGCAGCGTAGCGTTGCGCTCCCGGTCGATGCCGCTCAGCGCGCGGGTGGTCAGGATGCCGTTCTCGTTGGTCTTGCCCAGCTTCACGAAGCCCAGGTAGCGGCCGTAGACCGATCCGTTGAAGGTGTAGCCCAGCTCGGCGGCCTTGGCGCCTACGGCCGTGTTGGCACCGGCCGTGAAGAAGTGGAAGTCGGAGTCGTCGACCGTCGGCCAGCCGTAGAGCTGGTTGTATTTCGAGGCGTCCCACAGCGGGGTGATCCAGTCGAAGTCGTCCTCGAAGAAGACGTAGCCCGCGGCATGCGTGTCGGCCATGCGGCTCTGGCGCAGCGTGACGAGTTCCTCGCTGCGGTTCTCCGGGTTTTCGGGGTCGAAGCAGACGATCGTGAGCTCCGAGCTGCGGGCCTCGCGCGTGGTGTTGGCCGTCGGTGCGACGGTCACCTGCACGGGGTAGCCCGCACCGCCCTTCAGCGGCGTGACGGCGACCCACGAGGCGTCGCTCACCTCGATGCTCCAGTCGTAGGAGGCCGTGACCGAGAAGGTCACCGGCTGCGGCTTGTCGGCCGGGAAGTCGACGATGCGGTCGCGGTAGGACTCCAGTCCCGAGATCGAGATGCCCGCGCTGCGGAATGCGTCCTGCGTGAGGTGCACGGTCTGCTCCGCGATGCACGGATAGCGGAAGTTGCCGCTGTTGGCACGGATGGTGAACTCGCCCGTGCGTGCCTCGGCCGTATTCAGATCGCCTTCGATCGTGATGCGGATGTTCTCGCCGGCCTTGCCCGTCTTGGGGGTCACGACGAACCAGCCTGCGGTTTTGGTGATCTCCCACGGCGCATCGACCGTCATGGTGAAGGTGCGCGGTTCCTGCTTGAAATAGACGAAATGGTACCCTTCGGCGGGGATGTCGGTCTGCAGCACCGGCGGTACGGGGCGCGAGGCCGCGGCATCGGTATCGTCGTCGCTGCACGCGGCGGCGGCCAGCAATGCGAAGCAGAGCATAGGCCGAAGCCATTTGTGAATCTGCTGTTTCATAATGTCCTATCGATTTTTTAGGGGTTATTTGCTCGGATCGGCCGTGAAGGCTTTGGGACGGGTCATCGTCTGGGTGTAGGTGTTGCCGAAACGGTCGGTCGCACGGATTTCGAGCGTCGACGTGGCCGACGAAGCCGTGACGCCGAACATGTGGGTGACCATGCCCGAGGGGAAGGTCAGGTCGCCCTTGTTCGCCGCGCCGCGCGGAATGTCGTACGAGATCGTGTGCAGCGGGTCGCGCTTCCACACCTGTTCGACGGGCAGGTTGCGGCCGTTTTCGCTCACGGTGAGCGTCCATCGGTCGGGCTCCCAGCTCCAGACGTTGATGTAGACCTCGTTCTCGCCCACGCCGTTGTAGTCGTTTTCGCGGCCCCGCAGGTCGTTGCCCGCGGCGAATGCGGCCTGCGCCGTGGCGTCGGTGGCCCAGTACTTCTTGACCTCGTTCATGTCGTAGGTCGTGAACTGGCGGTCCGCGTCGAGGCCCACGGCCTTGTAGCGCCACTCGATCGACTTGCCGTCGATGTCGAAGACCTTGTATCCGGCGGGCGTGCCGTCGGTGCAGATGTTGTTCTTGGCGTACTGCTGCGTCCACCACCAGGTGCCGCACACGGCCGCCACGTTATGCTCGTAGACGTTGGGGTGGGTCGGCGACTGGTTGTTGCGGTTCACGTGGCTGTGCCCCGAGACCACGTGCACGGCCGCGCGGCCGGCGAAGCAGTCGAGCAGCTTGGAGATCGAGGCGGTGCCGCCGTCGAGCGCGGACAGCACGGTGAGCTTCCCGGTGAGCGAGTTCCAGGTGTTGCTGTAGAGCGGGCAGTGGAAGCCGACAACGATCGGCGTCGAGGGGTCGACCAGCTTGAGATCCTCCTTGACCCAGGCGATCTGCTCGTCGGTGAACTGGCGGCGGTAGTTGCGTTCGCCGACCGTTCCGGTCGTGCCGCCGGTGTTGACATAGACCGTGTTGTCGAGCATCAGGTAGTGCACCTGCCCGATGTTCATGGCGTAGTAGACCGGTCCCATGACCGTGCGGTAGGGAATCTCGGCGCCGAAGTCGGTGTCCACGTAGGGGTCGTTGTCGTGGTTGCCCATCACCGACCAGAAGTGGAATCCGAAGTCCGCGACGGCCTCCTTGCTTTCGGGCAGCGCCCATTTGTTGGAGTACCAGTAGCCGTCCCAGGCGAAGTCTCCGAGGTTGAGGCAGTGCACCTTGCGGGCGGAGCCGTTGTAGGCCGTCGTGACCTCCTTGGCGAAGCCGTCGGCGAACTGCTTGTAGTCTTTCGGGGTATTGCGATTGGCCAGGTGGATGTCCGTGGCCACGAGCAGGCTGTAGCTCTCGTCGTCGCTCTGCTCGAGCTTGAAGTTGCGGGTTTCGACCGTGCTCGCATCTGCTGTCAGCGGGTGCCAGAACTCGGGACTGGCCTCCGTGACGGGCACCTCGTAGCCCGAGGGCTGGATGACGAAGACCAGGCCGTTGCGCTTGTCGGAGGCGAGGTGGTAGAAGCCGTCGGCGTCGGTCTTGACGATCCGGTCGCCGTCGGATACCGCCACGTCGGCCACGCCGATGCCGCGGCAGTGGACGATGCCCTTGACGGAGGCGCCTTCGCGGTCGGGCACCGTGCCGCCGTAGTCGAGCACGAGGGCGGCGGTGCCGAGCACCTGCTGTTCATCGCCGCGCCGGAGCGTGAATTCGTAGGTGCCTTCGGGGAATCCGGCGGGAATGCCGAACCGGAGCGATGTCGCGTCGACGGCGACGATCGAGACCTCGGGGCCGGCTTCGCCCTCGCGCTTGAGCAGCAGCTTGTCGGTCGCGGCGAAGCCCTCGCCGGCGATCGAGGCGCTGCCGCCCCAGAAGCCGCGGATCGTCTCTTCCAGCGCCACGCGGATCGCCAGCTTCACCGTGAGACGGCTGGCGCCCAGCACCTGGTAGTCGTCCTTGCGCCGGAGGACGATCTTGTAGACGGTCTGGTCGACCACTTCGTCCGGAATCCGGAAGCTCAGTTCGGTGGCCGAGCGTATCGTCGTTTGGGCCGGCAGGTCGGTTTCGGCCCGCAGAGCGACCTGGTCGCCCTGTTCGAAACCTTCGCCTTCGACGGTGATTTCCATGCCTTTGAACACGTCCATCGAGGTGGGGATGACGACCTCGGTCGACAGGTCGCCGTCGCGGTGCACCTTCCGGTCGCTGTCGTCGCATCCGCAGAGCAGCGGCACGCATGCGGCGAGGAGCAGTCCCGTGAATAGCGTAAAGAGTTTTTTCATAGTTGGTAGGTTTTGGTGTTTGTCGTTCGTTTTCGGGGCGGCCCTCGTGCGCGCCGGCACGGACCGGGGGATCATCGCAGCCGCACGCAATCCGAATAGCGGTTGCCGAAGCGGTCCGTCGCCTCCACGCGGACCTCGCGCGCGCCGGCCGAGGGCCGGGCCGCGAAGTAGAAGTTCGTGTTGCGGCTGCGCTGGACCTTGGAGAGTTTGCGCCCTGCGGCCTTCAGCGAATCGAGGTGCGCCGCATAGTCCGGATCGTCGAGTTCGATCCGCTGCATGGCGCCGCGGTAGCGGCCGTCCTCATACCACACTACGGTCCAGTGCGGGTCCCAGTTCCAGGCCTTCGCCACGACCTTGTCCGGGCAGGCGGCGACCTGGCCAGGGCGCCAGAGCCGCAGCTGCCGGCCTTCGGGTGCGTCCAGCGTCCGGTAGCTCCACTCGAAGCGGTCGCCGTTTTCGCTGAAATGCTGGTAGCCTTTGGGCGTGCCGTCCCAGTTCAGAGGGTCCCACCACAGGTTGCCGCACACCTGGGCCACGTTGTGTTCCACGACGTTGTCGCGAATGTCGTAGTTCGAGTTCAAGTGCGTGTGGCCGGTGATGAAGTGCACTTCGTGCCCCTCCAGGGCTTCGAGCAGGGGTGCGGCCGATGCCATCTCGCGGAATCCGAGCCACGATTTGACCAGCGGCGCATGCATGGCGATGCAGACGCGCGACCCGGCGGGCAGCCGCTTCGCGTAGTCGACCGCCCAGGCGATCTGCACCGAATCGATCTGTTCGTCGTAGTCGCGCCGGCTGCGGTAGACGATGTCGTCGAGCACGATGTAGTGCGTGCGGCCGAGGTCGAACGCATAGTAGGTCGGCCCGAAGTGGCGGCGGTAGTTGGCCGTGGCTTCGCGGTCGGTGGATTTCGTCTGGTCGTGGTCGTGGTTGCCGATGACGGGATAGACCGGGATCTCCAGCGAGGCGAACTGCCGCTTGACGGGGTCCATCAGCTCGGGCGCGTCCCAGACGATGTCGCCCAGGATCAGCGCTGCCTGCGGCATGCCGCGCTGCGCTCCGTCGGCCGTGGCGGCCCGCAGCGGAGGGATGATCTCCGTGCGGAGCCGTTCGAAATGCGCCTCGGTCTTGGGCTGCGGATCGGCGATGGCCAGCAGCTCGTAGCGGCCGGTCGATTCGGACCAGCGCTCGAGGAGGAAGTCGTAGCGCTTCCGTTCGGGCGTGCAGGGCAGGAAGAATTGCGGAATGCCGGCGTCGGACGGCGCCACGTAGCCCGAGGGGGTGACGACCGCGATGAAGAGCGCCTCGTCGTTCGCATCCAGTTCGAACCGGCCCCGTGCGTCGGTCCGGGCGAATCCGTAGCCGTCCGTGACGAGTACGCCGTCGAGCGGTTCCGTGCCGCACGCCACCGTCCCTCTCACGGGGCGGGCGGCGGCGCATACGCTGCCGAGCAGGGCCAGCAGCAGGAGTCCTCTTTTCATCGGTTCCCTATTTGTCTGCGGCCGAAGCCGCGAGTTTCTCCTTTTTCCAGGTCGTGGCGCAGAAGGCCGTGGCCAGCACGCTGGCGACGATGAACATCCAGAAGGTCGCCGACCAGCCCAGCGAGGCTTTTTCGGCTACGGAGCCCATCACGATCTTGGCCAGCACGGCGTCGCCCAGCAGGTAGCCGAACAGCCCGACGAATCCGGCGGCCGTGCCCGCGGCGTTCTTCGGCACGAGGTTCAGGGCCTGGATGCCGATCAGCGCGACGGGACCGTAGATGCAGAAGCCGATCCCGCACAGGGCGGTGTAGACGATCGTGCGGCAGACGGCGTCCGCGTCGGCGCCGAGGAGCGGGGCCAGCCGGCCGGCGATCGCCGCCGCCTTCCAGTAGAGCAGGATGCCCAGGATCACCAGGATCATGTAGATGACGTTGGCCGGGGCGCAGCGCCCCTTGAAGAATCGCGTCGAAATCCAGCCGCAGATGATCGTGCCCGGCACGCCGGCGTAGTTGTGCAGCGCGAAGGCCAGGTTGCTCTGGCTTTTGTCCATGATGCCCATCTCCTGGAGGTAGACCGGCGCCCAGTCGCCGATGCCGTAGCGCACCAGGTAGACGAAGGCGTTGGCCAGGGCGATGAGCCAGAGGATCTTGTTCTTGAAGACGTAGTCCACGAAGAGCCGTTTGAACGGGATCTTGTCCTCCTCGCCCTTGGCGGCTTTTTTGGCCGAGTAGTCGTGGCGGTACTCGTCGATGGGCGGCAGGCCGCACGCCTGGGGCCGGTCGCGCAGCGCCCACCAGCAGAAGGCGGCCAGCAGCAGCGCCACGCAGCTCGGGAAGATGAAGGCCGCGCGCCACGTCTGGCCGATGCCCGCCCAGGCGAACAGGGCGATGCCGGCCGTGACCAGCAGCCCGAGCGAGCCGCTGCCGATGGTGTGCGACGTGTTCCAGACCGATATCTTGAAGCTCCGCTCGTTTTGCGAGAACCAGTGGGCCATGATTCGGCCGCACGGCGGCCAGCCCATGCCCGACAGCCATCCGATGACGAGCATCAGCGTGAAGATTATCGCGACGTTCAGACCCGTCGAGGCGGTGCCGTAGGGGATGAGTCCCGTGGCGATCATCAGCACGGCCGAGAGAATCAGCCCCACGACCAGGAATTTGCGGGCGTCCGAGCGGTCGGAGATGCTGCCCATGATGAATTTGCTGAACGCATAGGCGATCGAGATCGCCGAGCCGGCGATGCCGACGCTCGCCTTATCCAGCAGCCCCTCCTCGATCATGCCCGGAGCCGCCAGCGAAAGGTTTTTCCGCACCAGGTAGTAGGCTGCGTAGCCGAAGAAGGCCCCGAGGAATACCTTGAGGCGCATGCGTTTGTATTCGCGGTCGATTCGGTCGGCGGACAGCCGGGGCTTGTCGGCGGGCGGATTGAAGAAATTGGCCATCTGTCTGTTGTTTTACGGGTTGCGATGATCTCGCGGAGATCGCGTCCTATAAATATACGTATTTTTTCGAAATCGGCAACGAAGACGGGCGAAACTCGCCTCGTCGCCGGTTGCCGTCCGGTCTCGCGCGAAGCCTCCGCACGGCTGCCGATCTCCGCGGCCGTTCCGCCGGCATGGTCGGCGGAACGGAGCGGACGGTCGTGTGCGGAACCGGAATATCCATAAAATGCGTTTCGTCTTTTTCGACGCTTCAAAATAAGCGAACGGACATTTCACGGATGTTTCACGGCGCTTAACTTTTCGTGAAGGACCGCATGGGGGCGATACCTCATTCGGCCGGCAGGGCGGGACCTTCGTAATAGTAGTTCACGGCGATCTTTTCGAAGGCGGCGATCTGCTCGTCGATCCACTTCCGGTCGCGGCCGAGCTCCGCAGCCATGATTTCGGCCACGCGCGGTGCGGCCTTCCGGGCCTCCCGGGCATCGACGTAGAGCAGGCGTACGCGCCGCGCCAGCACGTCGTCCACGGTGCGCGCCATTTCGTGGCGGACGGCCCAGATCACCTCGGCGACGGTATAGCCGAACTTGTCGGAGAGCTTCTCGCCCAGGGCCGGATTCTCTTCGATCAGGCGGAGAATGGCGGGTTCGTCGGAGCCGTAGACGTACATGTGGTCCGTGAGATCGGGTTTGGGCCGGTAGCCGTGGATGCGGAACGACTTGGTCCGGCACTTGCGTTTGGGAAGGATGCCCAGCGCCGCGAGCTTGTCGACCGTATCCTCGGCCATGAGCCGGTAGGAGGTCCACTTGCCGCCGGTGATGGTGACGAGGTGGTTGTCCGAGACGATGACCTTGTGGCTTCGGGAGATCTCCTTGGTGCTCTTGCCCTCCTTTTTGGGTGCGGCGAGGGGCCGCTGTCCGGCGAAGACGGAGAGGATGTCGGCCTTGGTGGGGGCGGGGTTCATGTAGAGGCCCGCCGTCGAGAGGATGAAGTCGATCTCCTGTTCGAGGGGGATCGGCTCGCTCTCGGCCTTCTCGCGGGGGATGTCGGTGGTCCCGACGACGACCTTGTCGTGCCAGGGCACGGCGAAGAGCACGCGCCCGTCGGAGGTCTTGGGCACCATGATGGCGTAGTCGCTCCGGAGGAACTTCATGTCGAGCACCAGGTGCACGCCCTGCGACGGCTTCACCATCTTGGCGTGTTCGGGCTGGTCCATCTGCATGATGTCGTCGACGAAGCAGCCGGCGGCGTTGATGACGCTGCGGGCTTTCACGTCGAAAGTCGCGCCGGTTTCGGTGTCGCGGACCTTCACGCCCGCCACCTTGCCCTGCGGGTCGTGGAGCATCCCGACCACCTCGGTGCGGTTGAGCACCGCACCGCCGTTCTCGACGCAGGTCTGGGCGAGGTTCACGGCCATGCGCGCGTCGTCGAATTGTCCGTCGTGGTAGACGACGCCGCCCTTCAGCCCCTTTTCGACGGAGGTGGGCAGGTATTTGCGGACCTTCTTGGCGGAGATGAAGCGCGAACGGCCGTAGCCGAATCCGAACGAGAGGATGTCGTAGAACGCCAGTCCGCAGAAGTAGAGGAAGTTGTCCCAGTAGGAGTAGTTCGATATGACGAATGCCTGGTCCTTGACCAGATGGGGGGCGTTGGCCTTCATGCGGCCCCGTTCGCGCAGCGCCTCGAGCACGAGCATGACGTCGCCCTTCTGGAGGTAGCGCACGCCGCCGTGGACGAGCTTCGTGGAGCGGCTGGAGGTGCATTTGGCGAAATCCTCGCGCTCGAACAGCGCCACGGAGTAGCCTCTCAACGCGGCATCGACGGCGCAGCCGAGCCCCGTGGCTCCGCCGCCTACGATCACTACGTCCCAGGTTCTGGAGGAGTCCTGAACCTGTTTCAACATTTTTTCTCTTTGCATATCGATCGGTTTTTACAGTTGTATTCCGGTTGTGAGTCGTAATTTAACGATTTCATTCCGAAACAAATGTAGCGACAAAAATCTTATTATCCAAAACTTGTCATCAATAAATTCGTAAGACGGCCGTTTCGGAGGCATATTCCGCCCTGCGGGTCCCGGTTTCGGATGCTGCCGGGCGGAGTCGCAGCGGATGCACCGGAGCGGGCGACGATGCGGAATATCGTCGCCCGAGAGGCAAAGAGATCGTGGACCGCTGCGGAGAGGAAGGGGCGGTTTTGATGCGAAACCCTCGGATGCCGGGTCCGACGTCGGATCACAACCCTTTGAAAACGCCCAGGTTGTCCAGGAAGATCGCCAGCAGCACGAGCGGGCAGAGGTAGCGCAGCAGGAAGATCAGCACGCTGCGGATGCGGAACCGCAGCTTTCCGCGGTTGGTGAGCTGCTCGTCGAAGGTGCGGCGGTCGAGCCGCCATCCGACGAAGAGGCTGGTGCACAGGCCGCCCAGGGGCATCAGGATGTTGGCCGTGAGTGCGTCGAGCGCATCGAAGAGGTTCAGTCCGGCGATGCGCCAGCCGTTCAGCACCCCGACGGAGAGCGAGGCCAGGATACCGATCGTCCCGACCAGCAGCGTCGTGGTCCAGGCGGCCGCCTTGCGGCTGAGGTGCCACTCTTCGTGGAAGTAGGCGGTGGCGACCTCGTGCAGCGAGATGGTCGAGGTGAGCGTGGCGATGACCAGCAGCAGGAAGAAGCCTGTCGACCAGACCATGCTCAGCGGCAGGCTGTTGAAGATGCCGGGCAGCGTGACGAAGACGAGCGAGGGCCCCGAAGTGGGGGCGATGCCCGAGCTGAAGACCGCCGGGAAGATGACGATGCCTGCGAGCAGCGCGACCAGTGTGTCGAGAACCGTCACGTGCAGGGCCGTGTGGCGCAGGTTGGTGTCGGAGTTGAAATAGGAGGCGTAGGTGACCATGCAGCCCATGCCGATCGAGAGCGAGAAGAAGGCCTGGCCCATGGCGACGAGCAGCGTGCGAGCCGTGATCTTCGAGAAGTCGGGGGCGAAGAGGAACCGCAGCCCCTCGGCGCTGCCGGGCATCAGCAGCGAGCGGACGGCCAGCACGACCAGGACCAGAAACAGCAGCGGCATCAGCACCTTGGCCGACCGTTCGATCCCCTTCTGCACGCCCCAGGCGATGATGCCGTGGGTCAGCAGCACGAAAAGCACGGTGTAGACCGCCGGACGCCACGGGTCGCGGATGAAGGCGTCGAATGCCGAGGCATAGGCTTCGGCGGTGGCGTAACGGCCCAGCTCGCCCGTGAGCGAGTGGACGGTATACTCCAGCGTCCAGCCCGATACGACGAAGTAGAACCCCATGATGAGCAGCGCCGTGACCACGCCGTTGTAGCCCAGGAACCGCCATGCGGGCGCCAGCGTGCGGTAGGCGCCGACCGTATTGCGGTGCGCGGCGCGGCCCACCGCGAACTCCGCCAGCAGAATGGGCAGCCCCAGCAGCAGGACGCAGAGCGCATAGACCAGCAGAAACGATCCGCCGCCGTTCTCGCCGGCGACATAGGGGAAGCGCCAGATGTTGCCCAGCCCCACCGAACTCCCGGCTGCCACCAGGACGGCGCTCAGCTTGCCGCCGAGCGTGGCTCTCTTGTCTGTTTTCATGATGCGGTCGTATGGTTGTCCCTCTTCCTGTGCCGGAGTTTCGGCGCGCAGGCCGCTGCCGGCGACTGCGGCTCGCCCGGAAACGGCGCTCGCGTGCGGCCGCCGGACGCGAACGGTGCGGCGGAACGTCCGGACGGGCGCGTATCCGGCGCCGATGTCGCGGTCCGTATGGCAAAAACGGCGCCGGGGCCGGTCGGATGCCGGCGCCGGCAGTGCCGTTATCGCTCGAGGACGACGCTCGCCTTCTCCACTTTCCCGCCCAGCGGCGGCGCCAGCTTCGACACGGTGCAGCGGATGCGGCGGATCTGCGGGAACGCCGCATAGAGCGCATCGAGGATGTCGGCCGCCGCGCGCTCGATCGTATGCCGCGGCACGCGCATCCGCTCCCGGACGATCTCGTAGACCGTCAGGTAGTTGACCGTGAGGCGCACGTCGTCTTCCGCGGCTGCGGCGCCCAGCTCGGCTGTGATCTCCAGGTCGACCGTGAAGCGGTTGCCCACCTTGCGTTCCAGCTCGTAGCAGCCGTGGTATGCCCGGAACTCCATCCGTTCGAGGACGATGCGGTATTCCATTCGTTTCCTATTCGGCGATGATCAGGTAATAGTTCTTCTTGCCGCGCTGCACGAGCAGGTACTTGCCGGCGATGAGGTCCTCCTCGCTGAGCGGACGCATCGGGTCGGAGATCTTCTCCTTGTTGAGCGCTACGCCGCCGCCCTGCATGAGCTTGCGGCATTCGCCCTTCGAGGGGAAGACGGCCGTTTTTGCGGCGCACAGTTCGACGAACGGCATTCCCTCCAGCTCGGCGCGGGCGATGCGGAACTGCGGCACGCCCTCGAAGACCTGCAGCAGCGTCTGTTCGTCGAGGCGGTGCAGCGCCTCCGACGTGGCGCCGCCGAAGAGGATGGCCGAGGCTTCGACCGCCTTTTCGTACTCCTCCTTCGAGTGGATCATCGTGGTGATCTCCTGCGCCAGCCGCTTCTGGAGCGTGCGCAGGTGGGGCGCCTGGCGGTGTTCGGCGACGAGCGACTCGATCGTCGTGCGGTCGAGCAGCGTGAAGATGCGGATGTAGCGCTCGGCATCCTCGTCGCTCACGTTGAGCCAGAACTGGTAGAACTTGTAGGGCGAGGTGTAGCGCGGGTCGAGCCACACGTTGCCGCTCTCGGTCTTG
>CAOJSG010000017.1 GCA_948442615.1 uncultured Alistipes sp. | reverse complement strand
CACCACCATGTCGCCCTTGCCCGGCACCTTGTAGTTCTTCGGTTCGGGCATCCCGTCGTAGTAGGGTTCGATAATCATGTGCACCTCGCCGAACTGACCCGCGCCGCCCGACTGCTTCTTGTGGCGGTAGTCGGCCTGCGCGACCTTGGTGATGGTCTCGCGGTAGGGGATCTTGGGCGCGATGTAGTCGTAAGCGATCTTGTTTTCGGCTGCGATGCGCGAGCGGAGGATGTTCAGATGGTGCTCGCCCTGCCCCTGGATGATGGTCTGCTTCAGCTCCTTGGAGTATTCGACCAGAATCGTCGGGTCTTCGTACTTGGCGTCGTTGAGCACCTTGCCGAGCTTCTCTTCGTCGCCCTGCACCTGGCACTTGATCGCGGCGCGGTAGCGCGGCTCGGGGAAGACGATCGGCTCGATCGCCACGGGAGCCGCGGCGGCGGCCAGCGTGTCGTTGGTGCGCGTGCCCTTGAGCTTCACCGTGCAGCCGATGTCGCCGGCCGAGAGCTCCGTCACCTTGATGCGGTTCCGGCCCGCCACGGCGAAGAGCTGCGAGAGCTTCTCCTTGTTGCCCGTACGGGCGTTGACCAGCTCGGTGCCCTCGGCGATCCTGCCGCGGATCACGCGGAAGTAGGTGATCTCGCCGATGTGCTGTTCGATCTGGCTCTTGAACACGAACGCCACGGTCGGCTGATCGGCGTCGGCCGCGATCTCCTCGCCCTCGGTCGAGAGGAATGCGGGGGCCTTCAGCGGGCCCGGGGCCACGTTGATGATGAACTCCATCAGACGCTTGGTGCCGATGTCGCGCTTGCCGCTGGTGCAGAAGACGGGCATCACTTCGCGTTTCGACACGCCGATCTTCAGTCCGGCGCGGATGTCGTCCTGCGTGAGCGTCCCCTTGTCGAAATAGAGCTCCATGAGCGCCTCGTCGTGCTCGGCGGCCATCTCCACCAGCTCCTTGTTCAGCTCGAGGGCGCGCTCCATCTCTTCGGCCGGGATCTCCAGCTCCTCGCGGTGGCCGTCGTGGTCCTTGAAGCGGTACATCTTCATCAGCAGCACGTCGACGAAGGCGTTGAACTCCGGCCCCTGGTTGACGGGATACTGCACGATGACCGGCTTCACGCGCGAAGCGGCCTTGATCGACTCGAACGTCGCCTCGAAATTGGCCTTTTCCGCGTCGAGCTGGTTGATGACGCCGATGACCGGCTTGTTCAGCAGCCGGGCGTAGCGGGCCTGGATCTCGCTGCCCACCTCCCAGCCGTTCTGGGCGTTGAAGAGGAAGACGCCCACGTCGCCCACCTTGAAGGCCGAGAAGAGGTTGCCGCAGAAATCGTCCGATCCGGGGCAGTCGATGATGTTCAGCTTGCGGTCCATGAACTCGGTGAAGAGGATCGTCGAGTAGATCGAGCGTTTGTATTCGTGTTCGATGTCGGTGTTGTCCGACAGGGTGTTGTTCGTCTCGATGCTGCCCCGGCGGTCGATGACCTTGCCCTCGTAGGCCATCGCCTCGGCGAGGGTGGTCTTGCCCGAGCCCGGGGCGCCGATCAGTACGATGTTCTTGATCTCTTTGGCTGAATAGTTTTTCATATCCGGTATGTGTTTTAAGGTTATTGCGATCGTCGGCGACGGATTTCCTCCTTCCCGGGTCCGCTCCGGCGCTCCGACACGCGCGAATTCTTCAATAATGCGCCCCGTCGGCGTATGCGGATTAAGGAACGGCTGTCCGGCGAATGATAAAATCGCGATTGCCGACTATAAATATACAAATTTTTCGGGACAAACAACCGTGCAAATAAAAAAAATCGCCCGTCGAGGACGATTTTTCGTAAAATTTCCGCACGCTGCGTGCGTGCGCCGCATGCCGGCTGCAAGGCCGTGCGGGCGATATGCGGGCGGGAGGCGGAGCGCTTTCTCCCGCGGCCCGGCCGGCCGGATCCGGGGGAGCCTCCGGCGCCTATGCTTCCGCTTCGGCGATCCGGTCGAGCGTGTCGGCGAGGGTTTCGGCGAGGGTTTGCAGCATCGTGCGGACCCGTTCGGGATCGGGACGGTCGCCGCAGCGGTGCGTGACGGCCCGGATCTGCAGGCAGGGCGTCTCCATCGCCTCGCACACGGCGAAGAACGGCGCGCCCTCCCGTTCGGCGACGAGCGGTTCGTCGGACGTTCCGTCCGTCGGGGAACCGCTCGCGGCACTGTCCTCTGCGGCCGGCTGTGCGGCGGCCGCAGAGGCGTTCGCTGCGGCGCAGCCGGCGGATTCCGGTCCGCCGCAGGTCGCGGAGACCGCTTCGGGCAGTCCGGTCTCGGGCCCCGTCGCGGCATACTCCCGCGTACAGCCCTCCATGCGCGACGCGACGATCTCCACCACGCTGCCGGGCGGGATCCGGTCGTCGCACGCCGCGGCCGTGCCGGCCAGGACGATCAGGTGCGGCTTTTTGGCCCGGATGGCCCGTACCGTGCCCGCGGCCATCTCCGCGGGGTCGGATCCCGCGACGAAGACGGCCTGCCGGGACTCGGCGAGCAGAAACGGCGTGGCCGCCTCGACGTCGGGGAACAGGACGATGACTCTCATGCCGGCCTGCTCAGGATTTGCCGACCGTGGCCTCCAGCTCGTCCGCCGTCACGGGGATTCGCCGGTCGCCGATCATGCGGTTGCCGGTTTCGGTGATGATCAGGTCGTCCTCGATGCGGATGCCGCCGAAATCCCGGTAGCCGTCGAGCTTGTCGTAGTCGACGATGCCCGCGTATTTCCCCTGGGCGCGGCACTGGTCGATCAGGGCCGGGATGAAGTAGATGCCCGGTTCGTCGGTCATCACCGTGCCGGGCTCGAGGCGCCAGGCGGCGCGGTAGATGCAGGTTCCCGAAGCGGCGGCCCGTTCGGCGATCGACGAGAAGTCGAACGACCTTTCGCCCATCGCTTCGCAGTCGTGCACGTCCATGCCCAGGCCGTGTCCGAGTCCGTGGGGCATGAAGAGCGTCATGGCGCCCGACGCGACCGCATCCTCGGCCGATCCCTTCAGCAGCCCCGCGCCCACCAGTCCTTCGGCCAGTGTCAGGTAAGCCGCATTATGCACCTCGGCGTACATCATGTGCGGACCCGCGATGCGGGCCACGCGGTCGTGCGCCGCGAGCACGATGTCGTAGATCTCGCGCTGCTTCGCGGAGAATCGGCCGCCGATGGGATAGGTGCGCGTGTGGTCCGAGCAGTAGCCCTCGACGCTTTCGCCGCCGGCGTCGCACAGCAGCAGCCTCCCCTCCTCCAGCACGCCGTCGGCATTGAGGTTGTGCAGCGTTTCGCCGTGCTGCGAGACGATCGAGGGGAACGAGACGCCCTGTCCGCAGGACTTGGCGATTCCCTCGATGGCGCCCGCGATCTCGCGCTCCACCACGCCCGGACGGCACATCCGCATGGCGGCGGTGTGCATGGCGTAGCCAATGCGGAAGGCGCGCTCCATCTCTTCGAGCTCCTCGGCGCTCTTGCGCTCGCGCATCTCGGCCACGGCGAACATGAGCTCCACCGACTTGTAGTCGTGCAGCAGGGCGGGGGCGATGCCCAGCAGCGCCGAAAGCTGCAGCTTGGTTTCGCCGCGGTACGGGGGCAGGTAATGGATGCGCCGCCCGAGGGCGACGGCCTTGCGCAGCCGGCTCTCGAGCGCGGCCGCCGGGAAGGTTTCGGCGACGCCCGCCTGCGCTCCCAGGTCGTGCAGCGTGGGCTGCGGACCGGTCCAGATGATGTCCTCGACCGTGAAGTCGTCGCCGAAGAGCGCCTCTTCGCCCGAGTCGGCGTCGATCAGCCCCGCGACGGAAGGGACGTTCAGTCCGAAGTAGTAGCGGAACGTCGAGTCCTGGCGGAAATAGTATGCGTTGTTCGGATAGTTGTTGGGCGACAGCGGGTTGCCCGGCAGCAGAATCAGCCCCGAGCCGATCTTGGCGCGCAGCGTCCGGCGGCGCTCGGCATAGGTTTTTGCGGAAAACATGGCTTTCTCATTAATTGGTTGCGACCCAAAGGTACGAAATTTCCGCGATCGGCGGCTGCGGTTCCGGGAAGAAAAACGCACCGGAGGGCCGATTCCGGCGGGAGACGCCCCGGGTCCTCCGGCGGCACCGGACCGTGCGGAACCGCCCTGCGGCCCGTTTCCGGAGCGCAGGCGGCCCGGCAGCCGGCTGCCGATCGACGGACCGGTGCGCATCGGCTGCCGCCCTCCGGCGGCATGCGGTCCGGCGGCGCTACCTGATCCGGCTTTTCATCGGATATTTCAGCCCCTTGTAGTCCGAGATATAGGCGCAGATGCTGCCGATGCGCACGGGCGACTCCATGTAGAGCGGGATCTTGTTCTCGTCGTCCGAAATCCAGATCGTGAAGACCGTGCCGTCGGTGAACGAAAAGCCCTCGGAGGTACCCAGCTGGCAGTCGAACTTGAGGGTCCTGAACTTGCCCATGTTGCGGATCTTCTTCTGCTCGCGGCCCAGGTAGCGGTAGCGCAGGTGGCGGATCGTATCCTCGAGCACCATCTGCAGCACCCGGGGTTCGCCGGCCTCGAAATCCTCGGCCGAGGCCGCCCGCAGGTTGTAGAAGAGCGAGATGGCGTCCATGCTTTCGGGCGTGAGGGTCAGCGTGCGGCTCTTCTCGGGATTCTTGCGCTTGTGCCAGCGCGTGCGCACCTCGCTCCGCTCCCAGTCGTAGTCGTAGGTGCTGGCGAAGGTGTAGTCGCCCTCGCGGATGTCGCTCTCGAAGCGGACCGGCCGCAGCGTCTGCGGATCGACGTGCACCGTGTAGGTGTCCTCGAGATTGAAGAACCAGCGGTAGGTCGGGAGCGTACGGCCCAGCCCCACCACCTTATAATATTTCCGCCCCTGTTCCTCGACCTCCTCGGTGGTCATGCGCACGCTGCCCACCTCGGTGTTGGGGAACATCTTGGCCTTGTAGCTCACCCGGTAGTCGAGCACTTCGCCCGGCTGGTAGAGCTGCGCGAAGAGCGGCGCGCAGCACGCGAGGGCGCATATCGTCGAAAACAGTCGTTTCATCATGGCTCACTTTGATTTAGAAACGTCTCCGAAGAGGCGTATATTATGAAATCATCGAAAAATCCATCTTCTCGCGCCCCGCATAGCGGCGCCGCAGCTCCCGCAGCCCGCCGTTGTCCGGATGCGCCAGCTGCGGATCCGCCTCGAGAATCGCGGCGGCGGCCTCGCGCGTCACGGTCAGCACCTGGATGTCGGCCGTAGGATTGGCGATCTTCAAATCGAATGCCATGCCGCTCTGCAGCGTTCCGTTGATGTCGCCGGCGCCGCGCAGCTTCAGATCGAGTTCCGCCAGCCGGAATCCGTCGCACGTCTCGCACATGGCCTCCAGGCGCGCCCGCGATTCGCGCGAAAGTTTCTCGCCCGACATCAGGATGCAGTACGACTGTTCGCCGCCGCGCCCCACGCGCCCCCGCAGCTGGTGGAGCTGCGAAAGGCCGAAGCGTTCGGCCGACTCGATCACCATCACCGTGGCGTTGGGCACGTCCACCCCCACCTCGATGACCGACGTGGCCACCAGGATGTGCGCCTCGCCCGACTTGAACTGGCGCATCGACTCCTCCTTGTCCGCGGGCTTCATCCGGCCGTGGCAGATCGCCGTGACGTAATGCGGCAGCGGGAAGTCGCGCGAGATGGCCTCGTAGCCGTCGGTCAGGTCCTTGTAGTCCATGGCCTCGGACTCCTTGATGAGCGGATAGACCACGTAGACCTGCCGTCCCCGGGCGATCTGCTCGCGCATGAATCCGAAGAGCCGCAGCCGCGCCGAATCGGTGTAGTGCACGGTCTTCACGGGGCGCCGGCCGGGAGGCAGCTCGTCGATCACCGATACGTCCAGGTCGCCGTAGAGCGTCATGGCCAGCGTCCGGGGGATGGGCGTGGCCGTCATGACGAGGATGTGGGGCGGCCGGGCGTTCTTGGTCCACATCCGAGCCCGCTGCTCCACGCCGAAGCGGTGCTGCTCGTCGATCACCACGAAGCCTAGGTTGCGGAACCGCACGCGGTCCTCCAGCAGGGCGTGCGTGCCGATCAGGATCCGCACCTCGCCCGAAGCGATCCCCTCGAGCGCCGCCCGGCGCTCCTTCGCCTTCGAGGCGCCGGTCAGCACCGCCACGCCCACGTCCAGCCCGTCGAGCATCCGCACGACGGTAGCGAAATGCTGCCGGGCCAGGATCTCGGTGGGCGCCATCATGCAGGCCTGGTAGCCGTTGTCCACGGCCAGCAGCATCGACATGAGTGCCACGAGGGTCTTGCCGCTGCCCACGTCGCCCTGCAGCAGGCGGTTCATCTGATAGCCCGTCGTCGTGTCGCGGCGGATCTCGCGGATCACCCGCTTCTGCGCTCCGGTGAGCGGAAACGGCAGCTTGTCGCGGTAGAAGGCGTTGAACGCGTCGCCCACGGCCGAAAAGACGAATCCGTCGCTGCGGGACAGGCGCTCCGTGCGCCGCCCCTGGATGTTGAGCTGCACGCCCAGCAGTTCGTCGAACTTGAGCCGGTACTGCGCCCGGCGCAGCTCTTCGGACGACTGGGGGAAATGGATGTTGCGCAGCGCCTCGCGCAGCGGCATCAGCCCGTAGCGTTCGCGCAGGGCCGCGGGCAGCGGCTCGCGGATCTGCGGCCCGGCCAGCCGCCAGGCGTTGCACACGAGCAGGTAGAATCCCTTCGCGCCGAGCGTCGAAGCGAGCCGCTCGGTCGTGGAGTAGATGCCCTGCATGCCGCTCTCCGGCTTGCGCGACAGGGCCTGCTCCATGGTCTCGATCTCGGGATGGACCAGCGAGAGCTCGTTGCGGTAGAACGACGGCCGGCCGAAGACGAGGTACTCGCGCCCCCGCTCGATGCGCTTCTCGATCCACTTGATCCCGTGGAACCAGACCAGCTCGGCCGAGCCCGTCGCATCGGAAACATGGGCCGTGAAGCGCCGCTTGCGCCCCTCTCCGGCGTAGCTGACCCCCGTCACGCGGGCACGGAACTGCACGAGCGCGGCGTCGCCCTCGGCGATCTCGCCGATGCGGTAGACCTTCGTGCGGTCGATGTAGCGGAACGGATAATGGCTCAGCAGATCGCCGACCGTGCGGATGCCCAGCTCCTTGTCGAGGAGCCGGGCTCGTACTTCGCCCACGCCGGGGACGAACTTCACGTCGCTGTCCAGATAGTTTTCCACCTCACAAAGGTACGAATAAGCGCGTGCAAAAACAAGTCCGTCTCCATTTTGCCGCCCCGGCCGGAGCGGGTGCCGAGCAGCCGGCCCGCGGCGCCTCCCCGCAAAAACGGATTCGCGGCGCACGTTTGCGGGAAAAACGCTATCTTTGCCGGAGCAAAACCCCGGCGCATGCCGGCCCGCAGCGGGCCGGGGCGCACCGGCAACCGACACGCAATCATGGATCTGACCCGATACAGACGCCGTCCGACGCACGAGGTGCGGATCGGATCGGTCGCGATAGGCGGCGGAAATCCCGTCGCCGTGCAGTCGATGACCAACACCGACACCAACGACACCGAGGCGAGCGCCGCGCAGATCGAGCGCATCGCCCGTGCCGGAGGTCCCATCGTCCGGCTCACCGCGCAGGGCGTGCGCGAGGCCGAGAACCTGGCTCGCATCGCCCGGCGCGTGCGCGAAGATGGGTTCGATACGGCGCTTGTGGCCGACATCCACTACCTGCCCGAAGCCGCCGCCGTCGCGGCGCGCCACGTCGACAAGGTGCGCATCAACCCGGGCAACTACCGCTCGGCGCACGGCGAGTTCGAGGCGCTGCTCGACCTGTGCCGCGCGCACGGCACGGCGCTCCGCATCGGCGTCAACCACGGGTCGCTCGCCCGGAGCGTCTTCGACCGGTGGGGCGACACGCCGCAGGGGATGGTCGTCTCGGCGATGGAGTTTCTGCGCATCTGCCAGGCGCACGGTTTCGACCGGGTGGTGGTGTCGATGAAATCGAGCAACACGCGTGTGATGGTGGCCGCCTACCGGCTGCTGGTCGAGGCGATGGAGGCCGAAGGGATGCGCTACCCGATCCATCTGGGGGTCACCGAGGCCGGCAACGGGCTCGAGGGGCGCATCAAGAGCGCCGTCGGGATCGGGGCGCTGCTGGCCGACGGCATCGGCGATACGATCCGCGTGTCGCTCACCGAGGCGCCCGAGCGCGAGATTCCCGTGGCGCGGCTGCTCGCTGACCACTTCGCCGCGCGTCCCGGCACGTTCGCCGTGGCGCATCCCGAACGCTACTCGCCGACCGAATACCGCCGCCGGTCGCACGTGCAGACGCCTGTCGTGCATACCGAGCCGCTCGACGGCTTCCGGGTGATCGAGGCCCGTTCGGGCAATCCGACGGCCGAGCTGCGGGCCGCGATCCTCGATCTCGGGACCGACGAGCCCGTCGTGGTGAAGCGCCGGTACGAGGAGACCGATGCGGAGACGCTGGCCGTGAAGGCTGCGGCCGACCTGGGGCTGCTCTTTCTCGACGGACTGGCCGACGGCATCTGGATCGACGCGCCCGGATTCGACGAGGCGACGGTCCGCGACATCGAGCTGATGATCCTCCAGGCGGCGCGCGTCCGCTTCTCGCACACCGAATACATCGCCTGCCCCTCGTGCGGCCGGACGCTCTACGACATCGAACGCACGCTGGCGCAGATCAAGTCGCGCACGGGGCATCTGCGGAACCTGAAGATCGGCGTCATGGGCTGCGTGGTCAACGGCCCCGGCGAGATGGCCGACGCCGACTACGGATACGTGGGGGCCGGCCCGGGCCGCATCACCCTCTACAAGGGGCGGACGGTCGTCGCGCGCAGCATTCCCCAGGAGGAGGCGCTCGACCGGCTCGTGGCCCTGATCCGCGAAACCGGCGACTGGCAGGAGCCCGAATCCGAACGGGCGTAAATCCCTCTCCGCAAAGCTGTCGCGTCCTCCGCCGTCCTCGCGGAATCGCCGGAGACGATACGGCGCCGTCCCGCCCTTGCAGTGCGATCGGGGAGAACGCGAAACGGGAGCGGCACAGGAATCATCCTGTGCCGCTCCCGTTTCAGCCGCAGCCCGCCCGCAGGCGAAGGTCCGCACGGCGTCGGATCAGTTCTTCGCGCCGTCCTGCCAGATGAGCGCCGAGGCGCCGAGGATCGCCGCGTTCTTGCCCTGGATGCCGCTCGGCAGCAGCTTCACCTTGTTCTTGAAGACGAAGAGCATGTTCTCCTCCATGTACCACTGCGTAGGCTCGAAGATCAGCTTGCCGGCCTTCGACAGCCCGCCGAAGAGGAAGATCGCCTCGGGCGAGGTGACCGTCACCACGTCGGCCAGCGCGCGTCCCAGCATCTCGCCCGTGAACCGATAGGCTTCGAGCGCGATCGGGTCGCCCTGGGCCGCCGCCGCGGAGATCATCGACGCGTCGAAATCGTCGAAGGCGATCCCGCGCAGCTTGCTCGGAGCGGTCATCTTGGCCATCAGCTCGAAAGCCGTCCGCTTGATGCCCGTCGCCGAGACGTAGGTCTCCAGACAGCCGCGCCGTCCGCAGCCGCACTCGCGGCCGTTGCGCTCGACGATGATGTGGCCGAACTCGCCGGCGAAGCCGTCGTGCCCGTAGATCATCTCGCCGTTGGCCACGAAGCCCGAACCCAGTCCCGTGCCGAGCGTAATCATGACGAAGTCCTTCATTCCCTTGGCGTTGCCGTAGATCATCTCGCCGATGGTGGCCGCATTGGCATCGTTGGTGACGAGCGTCTTCACGCCGAAGCAGCGGGCGATGTCCTCCGCCAGGCGGAAGATGCGCCGGTTCTCGTCCGGATCGGTCTCGCCCTCGCGGAACTTCCACAGGTTGGCCGGCATTTCGATCGTCCCCTGGTGGTAGTTGGCATTGGGGGCGCCGATGCCGATGCCCGCCAGCTCGTACTCGAACGAAACGCTGTCGGCCAAAGCCCGCATCGAGTTGCACAGCTCCTTCACATAGGCCGGATAGTCGTCCACATAGGGATACTTTTTGGTGGAAATGACCGATTCGGCATAGAGGTCGCCGTTTTCGTCCACCAGGCCGAATGCCGTATTGATGCCTCCGATATCGATTCCGATCGCCAGTTTTTTCATGTCCATTGTCGTATTAATAAGTTGTCGTTTGGCTCCGTGACGATCCGCCGCCCGGAGACGCCGTGCGCCCGGAACCGCGGAAAGGGGCGTATCGCGGTGCGCGAAGACCCTTCGCTTCCACCGGAATGCCCTTTTATTCCTGTCAAAGTTAACATAAAATTCGGCTACTCCAAAGTTTTTTGCTACTTTTGAGACAGAATTACGCGCTAAAACCATTCCAGATCATGCCGACCAACGAACAGCTTCTCGACATTTTCGAGAATTATCTCGCACAGACCGAGTTCCCTGCGGAACCCGAACGGTTGTACGCACCGATCCGCTATTCGCTGTCGGGCGGCGGCAAACGGCTGCGGCCGATGCTGCTGCTGCTCGCCTGCGGCGTCTTCTCCGACCGGACGGACCATGCGCTCCCGGCGGCCGCGGCGGTCGAGATATTCCACAACTTCACGCTGCTGCACGACGACATCATGGACAACGCCGCCGTGCGGCGCGGCAAGCCGTCGGTCCACGCCCGCTGGGGCGAGAACGTGGCCATCCTCTCGGGCGACGCGATGATGATCTGCGCCTACCGGCTGCTGAGCGGCGTGCCGGCGGACAAGCTGCCCCGGATCCTGGCCATGTTCAACACCATGGCCGTCGAGGTGTGCGAAGGACAGCAGTACGACATGGACTTCGAGCAGAAACCGAAGGTCTCGGTGGTCGAATACATGCACATGATCGAGCTGAAGACCTCGGTGCTGCTGGGCGGCGCCGTGACGATCGGCGCCCTGCTGGGCGGCGCCTCCGAGGAGGACTGCCGCAAGCTGTACCGCTTCGCCATCGAGCTGGGGCTGGCGTTCCAGCTGCAGGACGACTTGCTGGACAGCTACGGCGACGAACGGCTGGGCAAGGCCATCGGCGGCGACATCCTCGAGGGCAAGCAGACCTATCTGATGATCACGGCCATGAGCCGGGCCGACGAACCCGCCCGCGAGATCCTGCGCCATACCTATAAGGACGACACGCTCTGCGACGGCGAAAAGATCGCGCGGGTGAAGGCCGTCTACGACCGGCTGGAGATTCCGCGGCTCACCGAACAGCAGATCACGGTCCGCTTCGAACGGGCCCTGGCGCTGCTCGACACGCTCTCGGTGGATGCCGCGCGGACCGCGCGGATCCGGGAGTTCGCCGTCGGCCTGATGAACCGGAAAAAATAGTCCGCCGGTCTTCCGCTCCCGCCGCGACTCTCCGGATGCGGGAAGCGTCCGGTCCGCTGCGGTCCGGCGCAGGCCGCGGTGCGCTTCGGACCCGGACCCAACTCAACAACAACGAATCGATGCAACGTTCCGACATAGAGATCATGGCCCCCGTGGGGTCCTACGAAGCACTGGCGGCGGCTATCGACGCCGGAGCCGACGCCGTCTATTTCGGCGTGGGGCGGCTCAACATGCGCGCCCGTTCGGCCGCGAACTTCACGCTCGACGACCTTTCGCGGATCGTCCGCACGGCCCATGCCGCAGGCGTCAAAACCTATCTGACGGTCAACACGATCGTCTACGAAGACGAGCTGGCCGACGTGCACGCCGTCATCGACCGGGCCAAGGCCGAGGGGGTCGACGCCGTCATCGCCACCGACTTCGCGGCCATCCTCTACGCCCGCCGCATCGGCCAGGAGGTGCATATCTCCACGCAAAGCAACATCTCCAACTCCGAGGCCGTGAAGTTCTTCTCGCAGTGGGCCGACACGGTGGTGCTGGCCCGCGAGCTGACGCTCGAGCAGGTGGCGCGGATCCATCGCGAGATCGTCGAGAACGACATCCGCGGTCCGCGGGGCGAACTGGTCGCGATCGAGATGTTCGCGCACGGCGCGCTGTGCATGGCCATCTCGGGCAAGTGCTACCTCAGTCTGCACGAAACCTCCTGTTCGGCCAACCGGGGCGCCTGCCGCCAGCTGTGCCGCCGCAAATACACCCTCACCGACAAGGAGACCGGGGCGCAGCTGGATACGGACGGCCGCTACCTGCTCTCGCCCAAGGATCTCTGCACGATCGACTTCCTGGACCGCATGATCGCGGCGGGCGTGCGGGTGCTGAAGATCGAGGGCCGCGCTCGCGGTGCGGAGTACGTCAAACGGACGGTCGAATGCTACGACCGCGCCCTGCGCGCGATCGAGGCCGGCACCTACACGCCCGAGCTGGCCGCCGGACTGAAGGAGCGGCTGGAGACGGTTTTCAACCGCGGCTTCTGGGGCGGCTACTACGCCGGCAGCCCCGTCGCGGAGCTGAGCGACCGCTACGGTTCGGCCGCCACGCGGCGCAAGGTCTACGTGGGCAAGGTGGTCAACTTCTACAAGAAACTCTCCGTCGCCGAGGTGCTCGTCGAGGCGTCGCCGGTGGCTGCGGGCGACGAGATCTTCTTCACGGGCGCCACCACGGGCGTCGCCGAGCAGCGGCTCGAGGAGCTGCACGGACCCGACGGCACCCCCGCGCAGGAGGTTGCGCAGGGAGCCCTGTGCGCCATCCGCACTCCGGGGCTGATCCGCCGCGGCGACCTGCTCTACAAATTCGTTCCGGCCGAGGAGCAGTGACCTGCGCTCCCGGCCTCTCCGCTGCGCCGCGGTCGACGGTAGCCTCCGCATCCGGGAGGGCCTGCGCACCGGCTCTGTTCCCGGATTCCGCAGCGTCCGGCGCCGACGCGTGCGGCGGATAGCAGCGGCGGCAGGACGGCGCAGTCCGGACGACGGGCGGCGGCCGAATGTGAAAAAAATATCGATTTTCAATAATAAATCATTGTTTTTCGAAAAAAATATCGTAATTTTGCTTCATGCGGTCGGGCGTCATGACGCGGCCCGTATACCCGCGTGCTGCGCGAACCGGATGGGCGGATGCGCGCGATATCCGCCGGCGACGCAACGAAACCCGCACTGAAAAGTCCCGTCCGACGGGGACCCGGAGATTGCCGGGTCTCCGTTTTTTCGTTACCTTTGCAGCGTGTTTTTCGCCTCTCCGCAATCCGATTCCGCCGCCCTTCGCGACGGGCTGCCCATGCCCCGGCGTCTGGGGGCCATCCTCGCCGTCGCATTCGGCGTGGGGCTGGCCGTCATCGACGGCGCCATCGCCAACGTCGCGCTGCCCACGCTCTCGGCCGAACTGGGAATCAGCTCCGCCGACTCCGTGTGGATCGTCAACGCCTACCAGGCGGCCATCGTCGTCTCGCTGCTTCCGCTGGCGGCGCTGGGCGAGATGATCGGATACCGGAAGATCTACGTCGCCGGACTGGCGCTCTTCACGGCGGCCTCGGCGGCCTGCGCTCTGGCCGGCACGCTGCCCGCACTCCTCGCGGCGCGCATCGCCCAAGGGCTCGGCGCCGCGGCCGTGACGTCGGTCAACACCACGCTCATCCGCATCATCTATCCCCGTGCGCAGCTGGGCCGCGGCATGGGGATCAACGCCACGGTGGTCGCCGTCGCCTCGGTGGCGGGCCCCACGCTGGCCGCAGCCATCCTCTCGACGGCCCCGTGGCCCTGGCTCTTCGCCGTCAACATCCCGATCGGGCTGGTCGCCCTGACGCTGAGCGGCCGGTTCCTGCCCGCGAATCCGGTGCGGGCCGACGGCCGCCGCTTCGACTGGCGCGACGCGCTGCTCAACGCCCTGACGTTCGGCCTGTTGATCGCCTCGATCGAAGGCTTCTCGCACGACCTCGACCCGGCGGCGATCGCAGCCATGCTCGCCGCCTCGGCGTGCATCGGCCTCTTTTTCGTGCGCAGCCAGCTCCGCAAGCCCCGTCCGCTGCTGCCGTTCGACCTGCTGCGCATCCCGATCTTTTCGGTCTCGATCCTCACGTCGGTCTGCTCCTACACGGCCCAGATGCTCGCCATGGTGGCGCTCCCGTTCTTCCTCCAGCACGAATGCGGCTGCGACGAGGTGCGGATGGGGCTGATCCTCACGGCCTGGCCCGCCGTCATCATGATCGCGGCCCCGACGGCCGGCATGCTCGTCGGACGCGTCCACGCCGGCGTGCTGGGCGGCGCGGGCCTCGCCGCCATGGCCGCAGGGCTGGCGGCGCTCGCCCTGCTCCCCGGGGTCCCTTCGGCCGCGGACATCGTTTGGCGGCTGATGCTCTGCGGCACGGGATTCGCCCTCTTCCAGTCGCCCAACAACAGCGTGCTGATCGCATCGGCGCCGCCCGCCCGGAGCGGCAGCGCCAGCGGTATGCTCGCCACGGCCCGGCTGCTCGGCCAGACGTCGGGAGCCGCCCTCATGGCGCTGCTGTTCCGCATCGCGCCGGCGCACAGCACCCACACGGCCCTCGCCGTAGCCGCCGCCTGCGCCGCGGCCGGAGCCGTCGTCAGCTTCTCGCGCCTCTCGCTGGCCCTGCCCGAGGCGCTCGTCCCCCGATCGAAACATCCCCGCACATGAAACCGTTCATCCTGCTTCTCTTGGTGGGCCTCGCCGGCGCGGCGTCCGGCGTTCGGGCCAAAGAGCCGTCGCCCTTCGTCCGCCCGACCTACCTGCACGCGGGGGATACGATCGGCATCGTCGCCCCCTCGGGCAAACTTCCGCTGAAAACCGACACGGCGAAGATCCGCGAACGGTTCGAGTCGTGGGGGTTGCACGTCCTCTTCGGCGCGCACTGCGCCGACCGGAGCCAGCCCTATTTCGCGGGCACCGACGCCGAGCGCGCCGCCGACCTGCAGCGCATGCTCGACGACCGGTCGGTGAAGGCCGTCATCGCCTGCCGGGGCGGTTACGGCGCCGTACGGCTGCTGCCGCTGCTCGATCTCGCCCGTCTGCGCGAACGCCCCAAATGGTTCGTCGGCTTCAGCGACGCCACCCTGCTGCACCTGGCGCTGCGCACGCGCAACGTGGAGAGCATTCACGGCGCGATGCCCGTCTCGTTCCGCTTCGACGAGGAGGATCCTTCGGCCGAGGCGCTGCGTGCCGCGCTCTTCGGCGAACTGGAGCGCATCGACGTGCTGCCCCATCCGCTCAACCGTCCCGGCCGGGCGACCGGACGCCTGGCCGGCGGCAATCTGTCGCTGATCTGCGCGACGATCGGCACCCCCGAGGGGCTGTACCTCGACGAACCCACGGTGCTGTTTATCGAGGAGGTGGGGGAGTTTGCCTACCGCATCGACCGCATGATGCAGCAGCTGCTCCGGACCGGCAAGCTGGCGCAGCTCTCCGCCCTGATCGTGGGCCATTTCACCGAGACGGCGGGGGTCGACAAGTTCGGCGCGGAGGAGATCTACGAGGTGATCGACGCTTACGCCGCACCGCTGGGCATCCCGGTCGTCTACGGATTTCCGGCCGGACACGAGGAGCCCAACCTGTCGCTCTACATGGGGCGCGTGACGGAGGTCGAGGTCGACGACCGGGGCGCCTCGATCCGCTTCTGAGACCGCCGGCGTCCGATCCGCCCGTCCGAGCACCCGTCCGATCCGCCCGCCGCGGAAAGGTCCCGCGGGAGAATCGCGCCGGAACGGCCGCGTCGCCGCACGGCCGTTTCCCGGATCCGGACAGCGTCCGCGCGCTCGGGGCTCCGCATAATCGGACCTGCCCTCTTTCTGCACCCGACTTTCCGTATCTTCCGGCTGCTGTTTGGACTCTTTCGCCCGGCAAAATGCGGGCGGGCTCGCTTTTGCACCCGCTCATTCGTATCTTTGGCTGCGACGAAGATATTCCGTCCGGCATAATCGGGCGAACGCTTGTTTCTGCCCGCGACTTTTCGTATCTTTGACTTCGTCTTAGATACTTCCGCCCGACAATGCACAAATAGATTTGGCACTGCGCTCGCTTATTCGTATCTTTGCCCCGAATGAACCCCGGCTCGGGCGGATTGCCGCAGACGATTCCGAATCGCTGCGGAGCGGATCCGTCCCCGCCTCAAATCACGAACACGATGGAAGAGAACAACCTGGGCTACGATCCCTCGGAATTCGAAGACGACGATCTGCCGCAGCCCGATGCGGGCAAGTCCATCCGCGGCTACCGGATCGTGATCGTCATCCTTTCGGTCATTCTGGTCGCCTTGTCGGTCCTCTATTTCAGCATGCACCGTCAGCAGATGCTCGACAACCAGCTGCTGCAGTCCGACCGCGATTCGATCCAGAACGACCTGGGCCGGCTGATGGACGACTACGACAACCTCCGCATCTCCAACGATACGATCAGCGCCAACCTCGATTTCGAACGGCAGCGCGCCGATTCGCTCATGACGCGGCTGAAGAAGGAGCGCAGCTGGAACCTGGCCAAGATCAAGCAGTACGAGAAGGAGGTCGGGACGCTGCGGACGATCATGCGCGGCTATCTGCACCAGATCGATTCGCTCAATTCGCTCAACAAGCAGCTCATCAGGGAGAACGTCAGCTACCGCAAGGAGATTTCGTCGGCCAACCTGCGCGCCGAGGTGGCCGAGGAGAAGGCGGCCGAACTGAACAACAAGGTGCGCGTCGGGTCGGTGGTCCGTGCGCGCGACATCCGTCTGACGGCGCTCAACGCCAAGAGCAAGGAGGTATCCCGCATTCGGAACGCCCAGCGTCTGCGGACGGATTTCGTCCTGTCGGCCAACGAGCTGGCCACGCCCGGCGAACGTACGATCTACGTGCGCATCACCTCGCCCGACGGCTACGTGCTGACCACCGAGGCGATGCCCACCTTCGAGTTCGAGGGCGAACGGCTGAGCTATTCGGCCTCGCGCAGCGTCGATTACCAGAACCAGGACCTCGCCGTGGGTATCTTCTTCAACAGTTCGGGCTTCGCTGCGGGAACCTACCTCGTGCAGCTCTACTGCGACGGCTATCTGATCGGCTCGTCCGAGATCGCGATGCGATAGCCGCCGGGCGCGCACGCCGCGAAAAGGACCGGGGCCGCGGACGGCATGCCGTTTTGCGGCCCCGGCCGTTCGAACCGGCCGGGTCTGGCGTCCCGGCGCCGAATACCATGCTCGTATGACGATTTTACCAGCAGCCTATCTGCCCTCGGTGGCCTATGTCGCGCATCTGCTGCGGGACGAGTGCGTGATCGACGTGGGCGAACACTACGTCAAACGCTCGCAGCGTAATCGGGCGCGGATCCTGACGGCGCACGGCCCGATGGATCTCACCGTGCACCTGCGCGACGCCAACCGTCCGCAGACGCCTGTCCGCGACGTGCGCATCGACTATTCGAAACGCTGGCAGCACCAGCACTGGCTGGCGCTCGTCTCGGCCTACGGGGCTTCGCCCTACTTCGCCTATTTCGCCCCCTATCTCGAACGCTTCTATACGCAGCGGTTCGACGGGCTGGTCGACTACGACCTCGGCCTGCTCGGCGTGCTGCTCGACCTGGCGGCGGTCGACCGCCGGCCGCGGATCTCCGAAAGCTATGTCGAGGCACGCCCCGGCGATCTGGACCTCCGGCCCAAACACGCGAAAGACCCGGCGTTCGCCGCCGAGTCTTACGTGCAGGTCTTTTCGGACCGGATGGATTTCGTCCCTAATTTGTCGTTTGCGGACCTGTTGTTCGCCGAAGGACGGCAGTCCGTTTCGGTTTTAAGACGGTGCCTACGGTGAGATCCATGCTGTCGCGCAGTTTGTCGGCCGACACCCGGATCCGCACCTTGCCCCGCAGCGACACCGAATCCGAGACGTATTGGCAGGCTGCGTATTCGCTCATGGCGACCGTGTCGGCGCCGACCAGCAGCAGCGGCATCCCGACTGAGGAGTAGACCTTGAAGGCCTGGCGTTCGCCCTCGCGCAGCCGGTCGCGCTTGCCCGTGAGGTGCAGCGTCGGCTCGGATTTGCTCCACAGCGCCTTGTAGAGGTAGTAGGCGTCCTTGCAGGTGCGGCGGTCGATGGTCGCCAGCCCCGCGCCGTTCAGTCCGTAGGGGCGGCGGGCCGATCCGTAGTCGAACATGTTGTTGATCCATATGCCCCAGAAGAGCGAATCGTTCTGGAGGTTGCGGGCATACTCCTCGTGGAACCGCGTCTGCCGCGCTTCGGGCATCCGGTTGGTGCAGGGCAGCGTCGAGGCCGTATGGCTCTGATGGCCCGTGAAGCCGCTTCCGCCGTAGCAGACGCCCGAACGCAGATGCGACCAGTTTTTGCCCAGCTGGTCGCGCCAGACCTTCACGTCGTCGGTCGAGCCCTTGTCCCATCCCACGTTCTGCTGCCAGACGATCAGATCGGTCACGAAGTTGATCTCGCCGTTCTGGTCGCTGCACGCCACGGTCGGACGCGAGGGATCCATCTCGTGCGCCAGCCGGTTGAGCGCCGACACATAGGGCACCGCGTTGTCTCCGCGGGTCCACAGCAGCGAGTAGATGCCCCACATGACGACCGAAGGATGGTTCTGATGCTGGGCGATGATTTCGCGCAGCTGCTGGCGGCCGTTCTCCTCGAACTGCGGCGTGGCGTAATAGGCGATGTCGCCCAGGAAGGGGGCGCGGTGCAGGGGCATGTCGACCCATGCGAGCAGCCCCGTTTCGTCGCATCGGTCGTAGAAATAGCGGTCGTGCGGCATCAGGGCCGACCGTACGGCGTTGGCGCCCAGGGTGCGGATGCGGGCCAGGTCGGCGTCGTAGTCTTCGGCGGTGAGGGCGCCGCCCGAGGTGGCGTTGTCGTGGTAGAGCGCCACGCCGCGCAGCGGGATCTTCGTGCCGTTGAGCCGGAACCCTCCGCCCGCCGAGGTGCCGATGTCGCGGAATCCCGTGCGCACGGTGACCGCATCCCGGGTATCGTCGGTCTCCACGCAGGCCGTCACGCGGTAGAGCGCGGGCGACTGCGGGCTCCACAGCTCCGGTCGGTCGAAGTGGAACGGAACGACGACGGGCTTGCCGTCGATGCGGGTCCGCTGCGTGCGCGAGAAGACCGTCCGGCCGTCCGGCGCCGTGATCTCCAGCGTGAGCTGGCAGGCCGCGTTGTTGCTCGGACTGATGAGATGGACGGTCGCTTCGCCCTGCACGTCCGCCTCGTTCACCTCCGTCGGACGGATGAGGATGCCGTCGGTGCCCAGATAGAGTGGCGACACGGCCGTGCGGTCGGTGACGATCAGCTCGGCTTCGCGGTAGATGCCGCCGTAGAGATTCGTGTCGGTGGAGCCGGGCAGCACGTCGGGGCGCGCATAGTTGCTCGCCACCACCGTGAGTGCGTTGTCCGCGCCGAAGCGGATCTTGTCGGTGATTTCGAATGCGAACGCCGTGGCGCCTCCGCGGTGCTCGCCCACGTGGTAGCCGTTCACGAAGAGGTCGGCGACGTTCTGCACGCCGTAGAACCGGACGAAGAGCCGTTTCGAGGCCCACTCCTCGGGGATGAAGAAGTCGTTCTGGTAGTTGGCCGTGGTCTCCAGGAAGAATCCGCTCCCTCCCGTGTCGGTATTCCAGGTGTGCGGCAGCGTGATCTGCCGTGCGTTGTCGCTGCTGTTCTCCGATTTGAAAAAGAACCGCCAACCTTCGTTCAGCGGATAGATTTCGCGCGCCGTTGCGGCGAAGCCGGCAAGGAGCAGCAGCAGCGAGACGATCTGTTTTTTCATGATGCGGAATATTTCGTTTGCTTACAGGCAAAGATAATACAACGCCGGTTCAAAATCAAATTCCGGGCCGGCGGCTTGTGTTCGCGGGGGCGTCCGAAGTGGCTGGAATTTCGTTTTTTGTGCGCGGTTCCGGAAAATTTTTGATAAATTGCGCCGTGTTATATATGATACGCACGGGGCGGATGTGCCGTGCGGAAGAACGGGTTTCGGATTGCAGCGGATGGACCATGTGAAGGAAATAGCGCATATCGCTTCGAGAATCAAGGAGTTGCGCAGGGAGCGGAGACTGACTGTGCAGGAGTTGGCCTATCGGTGCGATATGGAGCGGTCGAACCTGAGCCGGATCGAGGCGGGACGGACCAATCTGACCGTGAGGACGCTCTGCGTCATCTGCGATGCGCTGAACGTGGCGTTGCGCGATGTGATCCGCTGACCGGCCCGCCGCCGGATCGGGAAGCGTCGCTGCGTCCCGGTCCGATGCCGGCATGCAGGCCGGTCGTGCGGTTGCGTGCGGAGCGGAACGCTGCGTCCCGCTCCGCCGTCGTCCGCCGTCGTCCGCCCGACGGGCGCAGCGGATGTCCGGGCATAGCGGTGTGCGGCCTGTGATGCGCTTGTGATGCGCCTGCCCTCGCCGGATTCGACCGGGCGGACCCTCCCGGCGCATCGCAGCCGGTCGCGCCGAAGCGGCCGGCCCGTTTTATTCGCCGGGCCGGATGGCTCGTTTTGCCCGAATTGTTGTATCTTTGCACGGATCCGGGTCCGATGCGCCCACTCCGCCGCTTTTCGGTGCGGGAAGGGTTGCGTCCGCAGGCCGGTCCGGTTGAAAACAGATGAACGGCATCGATCTGATCGTGGTTTTGGCGCTGCTGCCGGCGCTTTGGAACGGCTGGCGCCAGGGGGCGGTCGTGCAGCTGTGCTCGCTGCTCGGAGTCGCGGCGGGCGTATGGCTCGCGTGGCGCACGGGCGCTGCGGCGGGCGCATGGCTGCGGCTCGACGAGGCGGTCGCTGCGCCGGTCGGCTTCGTCGTCGTGCTGACGGCGACGATCCTCGCAGTGGCCGTAGCGGCGCGGATCGTGCGGAAGCTGGGGCGTCTGGCCGGTCTGGGCTGGCTGGACGCGATGCTCGGGGTCGTCTTCGCGGTCGTGAAATACCTGTTGGTCCTCAGTCTCCTTTTCCGCGCTTTCGACCGGATGAATGCCGCATGCGGATGGGTGGACGAACGCCGGCTGGAGGAGTCGGCGGCCTATGTCCCCGTCATGCGTCTGTCGGAATCGCTGCCGCCCTTCGCCGAATGGGCGGGCGGGTGCGTTCCGCCGGAACGGAACGGAGCGGAATGAGGGGCGACACGCGGATCGCTTGATTGAAGAGTATGGAACAGTGTTTTTCGGGAGTCGTCGTCCGGGCGACGGGCAGTTGGTACGACGTGATGCACGGCGGTGCGACCGTGCCGTGCCGCATCCGGGGGCGGCTGCGGCTGCGCGGCGTGCGGTCGACCAATCCCGTCGTGGTGGGCGACACGGTGCGGTGCGAGGCCGACGAGAGCGGCGCATGGACGATCGTGGACATCGCGCCGCGCCGCAACTACGTGATCCGCCGCGCGTCGAATCTCTCGAAGGAGTCGCACATCATTGCGGCCAACGTCGACCGGGCGCTGCTGCTGGCAACCCTGTCGTCGCCGGCGACGGCGCCGGAGTTCGTCGACCGCTTCCTGGTGACGTGCGAGGCCTACAAGGTGCCGGTCGTGATCGTGCTCTCGAAGATCGATCTGCAGGATGCCGCGGCGGTCGCTTCGTTCCGGGCCGTGTACGAGGGGGCGGGGTACCGCGTCGTCGAGGTTTCGGCCGTCGACGGCCGCGGCGTGGAGGAGGTGCGGAGCCTGCTGCGCGGCCGCACCACGCTCGTCGCGGGCAATTCGGGCGTCGGCAAGTCGACGCTGATCCGCACGGTCGATCCGCGGTTCGACATCCGCGTGGGCGAGATCTCGCAGAGCCACGGCAAGGGGCGCCACACCACGACCTTCTCCACGATGTATCCGCTCGACGACGGCGGATTCGTCATCGACACGCCGGGCATCAAAGGCTTCGGGCTGATCGACATCGACGGCGCCGAGCTGTGGCACTATTTCCCCGAGATGATGCGCCTGGCGCCCGGATGCCGCTATTACAACTGCACGCACACGCACGAGCCGGGCTGCGCGGTGGTCCGGGCGGTCGAGACGGGCGAGCTGGCCGCGACGCGTTACGAGAGTTACCTGAAAATGCTCGATGAGGATGACAAATACCGAAAATAAGGAGACGGCCCGGTGGCGCGAGCGCATCGACTGCCTGGCGGAGTTCATGCTGCCGGAGCGCTACGAGGTGCTGCGCCGCACGCTGGACATGCGCACGAATTACATGACCGTGCTGGCCGAGAACATGTTCCACGGGCAGAATGCCGCGGCGCTCGTGCGTCATTGCGAGGCGTTCGGGCTGCAGCGGATGCATACGGTCGAGACCTTGTGCGAATTCGCGCCCAGCGCGGCGGTCGTGCGCGGCACCGACCGGTGGGTCGACATCCGCCGCCACGCCTCGACGGCCGAGGCGCTCGCCGCACTGCGCGCCGAAGGCTACCGCATCGTGGCGACCACGCCCCATCGCGAAGACGCGACGCCCGAGACGTTCGATGTGACGCGCGGCCCGTTCGCCCTGGTCTTCGGGACGGAGCATGCCGGCATTTCGGACGAGGTGACGGCCTCGGCCGACGAGTTCCTGCGGATCCCCATGTGCGGGATGGTCGAGAGTCTCAACGTCTCGGCCTCGGCGGCGATTCTGATCTACATGCTGTCCGAGCGGGTGCGCCTCACGGTGGCCGGCTGGCGCCTGCCCGAGCACGAACGCACGGAGATCCTCTATCGCTGGATGTGCACCAGCGTGAAGGACTCGCGTGAGATATTGAACCGTAAATTCGGAGACGGACTATGAGCGAAATTCTGCGCAGACAGTTTCTGGCCCACGTGGGCCAGACCTCCCCTTCGCCGATGCTGGTCGAGGTGGAGCGGGCCGAAGGGTCGTTTTTTTATACGCCCGAGGGCAAACGCTACTACGATCTGGTGGCGGGCGTCTCGGTGAGCAACGTCGGACATGCCAATCCGGCGGTGGTGCGGGCCGTGCAGGAGCAGGCGGCGCGCTACATGCACGTGATGGTCTACGGCGAGCTGGTTGAGACGCCGCAGGTGGCCTATGCCGCGAAGCTGGCCGAATGGCTGCCCGGGGCGATCGACAGCGTCTACTTCGTCAATTCGGGAGCCGAAGCGGTGGAGGGCGCGCTGAAGCTGGCCAAACGCTACACGGGGCGTACCGAGATGATCTCCATGCGCCGCGCCTACCACGGGTCGACGCACGGCGCCATGAGCATGATGGGCGCACCCGAAGGCGAGGAGTGGAAAGGGGCTTTCCGGCCGCTGCTGCCCGACGTGCGGGCCATCGAGTTCAACGATTTCGATGCGCTGGCCGACATCACGACCCGCACGGCCTGCGTGCTGGCCGAGCCGGTGCAGGGCGAGGCGGGGGTGCGTCCGCCCGTGCCCGGTTATCTCGAGGCGCTGCGCCGTCGGTGCGACGAGGTGGGGGCACTGCTCGTCTTCGATGAGATCCAGACCGGCATGGGGCGTACGGGCACCATGTTCGCCGCCTGCAAATACGGGGTCGAGCCCGATATCGTTTGCCTGGCCAAGGCGCTGGGCGGCGGTATGCCGCTCGGGGCCTTCGCCGCGCGCAAGGAGGTGATGGACGCCCTGCAGACGCGGCCCGTGCTGGGCCATATCACCACGTTCGGCGGTCATCCGGTCTGCTGCGCCGCGGGGCTGGCCGCCATGAACTTTCTGATCGAACGCGACGTGGTGCGGCAGGTCGAGTCCAAGGGGGCGCTCTACGAAGCGCTGCTGAGCGACCATCCGCAGGTGCGCGGCATCCGCCGGGCGGGGCTGCTGCTGGCCGTCGAGCTGGGCGAGAGCGACAAGCTCTACCGGATCATGGAGCTGTTCAAGGAGGCGGGAATCCTGAGCGACTGGTTCCTCTACTGCGACACGGCCTTCCGCATCTCGCCGCCGCTGACCGTTTCGGAGGAGGAGGTGCGCGACAGCGCGCGGATCATTCGCGCGTGTCTGGACCGACTGTGACCGCGCGGGCCTCGCCGCCGTTCGCGCCATACGATTGAAAGGGCGTCCGATCGTCTCGGACGCCCTTTTTTCCGTCGGGGTGCTCCCGCCGGTCTGTGCGGACGGTTCCGTGCGCTTTCTGCGCACTGTCCGATCCGGCGGGTCAGACGCGCTCTCCGGCGAATGCGCGCAGCCGGGCGATCTCGTCGGCCCAGCGGCTTTCGTCGGGCGTTTCGAGAATCAGCGGGATGCCGTCGAAACGCGCGTCGCGCGCGATATAGCGGAAGCACTCCCAGCCGATCTGCCCCTCGCCCAGCGGCGCATGGCGGTCGACGCGGCTGCCCAGCGGCTTCATCGCGTCGTTGAGGTGGATGCCCCGGAGGTATTCGAGCCCGACGATGCGGTCCAGCTCGTCGAACGTGGCGTCGCAGGCCTCGGCCGTGCGCAGGTCGTAGCCCGCGGCGAAGGTGTGGCAGGTGTCGATGCAGATCCCCACGCGCGACTTGTCGCTCACCCGTTCGATGATGCGGGCGAGGTGTTCGAAGCGGTAGCCCAGGTTCGAACCCTGTCCGGCGGTGTTCTCGATGACGGCCGTGACCCCCTGCGTTCGTTCGAGCGCCAGGTCGATCGACGCGGCGATGCGGTCGAGGCACTCCTCCTCCGCGATCTTCTGCAGGTGGCTGCCCGGATGGAAGTTGAGCCGGTCGAGCCCCAGCTGCTGGCAGCGCGCCATCTCCTCGACAAAGGCGGCGCGCGACTTCTCGAGTCCCTCGCTGTCGGGATGCCCGAGGTTGATGAGATAGGAGTCGTGGGGCAGAATCTGCGCCGGCGCGTAGCCCAGCTCGTCGCAGGCGCGGCGGAAGGCGGCGATCTCGGCCGCGGCGAGCGGCTTGCCGATCCACTGGCGCTGGTTCTTGGTGAAGAGGGCGAAGCCCGTGGCTCCGATCGCGTGTGCATTGCGGGGCGCGTTCTCCAGGCCGCCTGCCGCACTCACGTGTGCTCCGAAGTATTTCATGGTTATGCGGGTTTTCGGCAAAGGTACGATTTTTTTCGGCGCCGGACCTCGCCGCGAGCCGAAAGTTCCCCGTACGCGGGCGGTCCCCGAGAGCGGCCGCGCGGGGTCCGGAGACCGCCGGGCGTCCGATTAACGGTCTGAATAATTGCGAAATAAGAAAAATATACCTATATTTATCGCAAAATCAGCTCGTATGAAACGAATCATCCCGCTGCTCGCGATGGCTCTGCTGTCGGCGGCACCCGTTTTCGCGACGATCAAGATCGGCGACTATACCCTTTCGTGGGAGAAAAAAGGATCGCAGAAACGCCTGGTCTCCCAAAAAAAAGACGCTAAAAACAAAACGGACATATCGCCGTGGTTCGATGCCGCTCTGCGGATCGACGGCGGCGAGGAGAACTTCGTGCCGACGTCGACCGATACGTATTTCCACCCCGACAAACTCTATTTCTGGGCCAGGAGTGCCGAGACGGGCAAGATCGATCTGTGGTACACCCTCGGACGGTCCGTCCGCAAGACCTACGATTCCCAGCGTCTGTCCGGCTTCGACCAGGTGATGCTCCTCTTCGACGCGACCCATTCCTCCAAGGTGGAGGCGGTTTTCTATGCGGTTTGCAAATCGGGCAAATGGGGACTGGTGTCGGTGGGATATGATTCGGGAGGGAGCAGCCGGACGGATGTGCTGATCGAACCGGAGTACGACGCCCCGCCGAAGCCCGCCCTGTTTCTCGAGATGCCCGTGTGCGATGGTTCCGAGAGGTTTGTCAAAGATGCTTTTCTGCATGTCGATAACTGGGAAGGTCTCGGGTGGCAGATGACGAAAGGCGGCAAGGTCGGTTACGTTTACTCCTGCGAGTCGGCCGGAAGCCGGATTCGTTGGGAGATTCCGGCGCAGTACGACGCGGAGTGCCCCATGCGATTCCGGCAGGTCTCGAAGGATAAAGACAAGCCGCTGACTTTCTCGACTCGCAGCTGTAAGAGCAAAGAGCGCAACGTCCCTCTGAGCACGGTCGTGCCTTTCGTCCGCCATCCCCGGACGGCGATCCTGCAGCGCGACGGCAAGTTGTGCCTTTACGGCCGGGACGGGGAGTTTTTCGCCGATACGCTCGCCGACCGGCATTATACCGACCCCAGACCCGAACAAGGTCGCGAAATCATCTTCACCAGCGACGGATCCGTCGGAGGCAGCTATATGATTTACATGAAGAACGGTAAAACGGGAAGCGTGCAGCTCGACGACGTCCATGCCCGCATACCGCCCGTTTACGAGGTGACGAGGGATTTGAGGTTCTATTACGAGAACAAGCAGCTCATGTTCAGACCCGAACGCAAGAAGCGGTTTCCCACCGACAAGGCCGGTGTCAATCTGTTCTGGACCTACTATGAAAGGTACCGGCGCCCCGATCTCGCCTTCGACGACGACGGACGGAATCTCCTCGCCGACCAGCAACTGCAGTGGGTCGATCGGGGGTTCCATGCCGACTTCCACACGGAGTTCGTCAAAGACGGCCGAACGGTGACGGGCTACTTCGACCGTGCGCTGCGGCAGGTCGTGCTCGTGGACGACCGCAGCGCCGCGGCCGCCAAGGGCGATTCGATCGGCTCCTGCGGCTCCAACGTCTTTATCCGCCACCTCGGCGGCTACGGCCTGAAGAACCGAACCGCCGACAGGGCCCTGCCCTGTGTCTTCGACACGATCCGTGCGTTCGATGCCCACGGAATCCATGCTCCGGTCTACGGCGAATTCGCGGTGTTCGAAAAGAACGGCAAGATGGGGCTCGCCGCCGGAGGCCGCGTCCTTTTCAGGCCGATCTTCGACCAGCTGGAGATCGTGGGCGACACGCTCACGGCCTGCGTCGTGGAGTGGCCCAACGACCGGCAGCACACGTTCTATACGGGGAAACGCAAGGCATACAGACGCCAATCGATGCCTTACGTGCTGAATCTCTATCCGGTCGGCGAAGGGGAGTGGATGACCGAGGACAACGCCGAATTCATCGCCGACCAATGCGCCGATTCCGACGACCTGGGTCTTCTGGCCGACGTGCTCGACCTGGCCTCCTTCGTCGGCAAGAACTCCCTGCGCGATGACGCCATGACCAATTACGGGCTGATGCTCGAAGAGAAGGCTTTGAACGCAAGTACGCTCAACGACGCCAAGTCGTTGGCCAAGCAGGCGCTTTGGTATGTCGGCAGTTCGTCCGGGGGAACGGCGCACGAGAAGCGGATCAACGCGTTCATCGCCTCGACCAGCGAACGCATCAACATCGAGGAGCAGCGGCGGCTGGCCGAACAGGCGCGCCGGCAGGAGGAGGCACGCCAGGCCCGTGCGCAGGCATGGGTCCAGCTGGCCGATGCGCTGGCCGGGATGGCCCGGGGCGTGCAGCAGAGCGTGAACCGCTATGCCGCGTACAAGCAGCGGTCGGCGTCGGTTTCCGGTGCGGCTGCGCAGCCGCGGCCGGCCCTCTCCTCCTCCGGAGACGGTTCGGCGCCGGCGGACGTCCGATCCGATTCCGACGCCCGCAAGGAGAAATACAGCCGGCGAGCGAGGGGAATCCAACTCAAATACCGGCTGGGCCCGGTTTATCGCAGCTGGGAGAGTAAAATCATCGTGATGCAGGTCCGGCCCGGAGAATTTTCCGCCGCACGGCTGAAGACCGCCCAGGATGCGATGCGCGAGATCCGTGCCTCGGTCATTCGCTACGGGGTGGACTGGCCCGCGAGCGATCTCGAGACCTGGCATCCCTGAGTTTCCAGCCCTCTCTGTCCCTGTCCTGGCCTGTCGGTTTCGGCGCCGCGCCGCCCGAAGCGGCCGGACGCGTACGCCGTGCGGCTGCCGGAGCGTGCGGGACTGCGGCCCGTCCGCCGGCCGAACCGGTGCCGTGCGGGCGGCTTCGAAACGGTCCGTCCGCCGGAGCCGGCGTGCGCCTGCCGGATTCCGATGCGGCAGCTTCGGGTTAATTGCGCCCGCAGACGGCATTTCGGGATAATTTTCGTAAATTTGCATCCGACTCCGTTTTATCGAAAATTGACATGATGAACCGTTTTTACCGTTTGTTTCTGCTGGCGGCGGCCTTCGCAGGGGCCCAGGCCGCTTCGGCGCAGATCACCATCGACGAGGTGAACGCCCGCGAGGAGCATATTTCGTTCAAGGACGAATTGAAGTCCATCGATGTCCAGACCGAGTACTTCAACCTGGCCAGGTACAAGGCCGAACGTGCGGCGATCCGCAAGCAGCGCAACTACCTGGAGTTCGGCGGCGGGCTGCAGGGGACGCTCACTTCGTACAACGATCCCTGGATCCGCGTGTCGGGCGGCGACAACTCGATCGCGCTGGTAGCCACGCTCAACCTGCGCCACATCTTCCGCAAGAATCTCTTTTCGATCGAGACCAAGTTCAACGCCAAGCTCGGCTACAACCGCATGAAGGTCGAGACCACCCGGAAGGATGCCGACGGCAACGACTATACCGACAGCGAGGGGATCTGGTTCAAGAACCAGGACGAGTTCGTGATCTGGATCAATCCGTCGTTCGCCATGTCCAAAAACTGGTCCTACGGCTCCACGATCCAGTTCCGCAGCCAGTTCGTCAACGGCTACGTGTCGCGTACCGAACAGCGGCGGGAGCACCTCAAGAGCAAGTTCATGACCCCGGGATACCTCGATATTTCGTTCGGCGTCACCTACAGGAGCCCCAATCCGAAGTTCCCGATCAACATCAACCTCTCGCCGCTGGCGATGAGCGGGACGTTCGCCGAGAGCGACTGGATCCGCCGGCAGCAGCTCGACGGCGAGGGCAACCAGATCAAGCCGGCCTATCCCTACGGCATCGAGGACCCCGACAAGACGTCGAAATACGAGGGCGGCTCCTCGATCGAGATCAACTTCGACCGCACGTTCGGCAAGACGGGCTATCTGCGCTACCGCACGACGATCTTCTCGTTCTACGGCTGGATCACCGACATCGGCCAGCGGAACAAGTTCCACAAATATTCGGAATACGTCGACGCCTGGAACACGTGGAACGCCGGCGACCGGAACATCAAGAGCAAACCCCGCCTGCCGATCCATCCCACGGTGCGCTGGGACAACACGCTCGACATCCGGGCCACGAAATATCTGGCGACCTCCATTTCGTTCCAGCTCTACTACAACCGGGCGCAGAACGTCGACGTGCAGACCCGCACGCTGCTGAGCGTCGGGCTGAGCTACACGTTCAAGAACAAACCCAATCCCTGACGGGCGGCCTGCCGCTCCTCCCGGGGCCGATCGGCCGCACTGCCACCGCCTGCGCGGCCGGATCGCCGGAGAAAAACAGAGATGAATCATGTACAGAAATTCGAAACATACCGTAATCTTCCCGCTGCTGCTGGCCGCGGGCGTCGTGCTGGGGCTGCTGCTGGGGCAGTTCATGGGGCGCAACAGCGCCGAGTCGCAGCTGCGGGGGATCCTGACCCGGCTGACGCAGCCGGACAACAAGCTGAACTACACGCTTTCACTCATCGAGAACCGCTATGTGGATTCGGTGTCGATGGATTCGCTCGTGGAGCACGTCATCCCGCTGGTGACCCGCGAGTTGGATCCGCATTCGGTCTATATTCCGGCCTCGGAGATGCAGGCGCTCAACGAACCGCTCGAGGGCGAGTTCGACGGCATCGGCGTGGTCTTCAACATGGCCACCGACACGGTGATCGTGCTCAATGTCATTCCGTCGGGTCCCAGCGACAAAGCAGGGGTCCGGGCCGGCGACCGGATCATCGAGATCGACGATTCGCTGGTGGCCGGACGCAAGCTGCCTCAGAACGACGTCGTGCGGATGCTGCGCGGTCCGCGCGGCACGAAGGTGAAGCTGTCGCTCGGCCGGCAGGGAATCTCCGGGCTGGTCGATGCGGAGGTGGTGCGCGATGCCATTCCGATCAAGAGCATCGAGTCGGCGTTCGTGATCGTCGACGGCATCGGGTATGTCAAGCTGTCGCAGTTCGCCCGCACCTCGCATGCGGAGCTGCTGCTGGCCCTGGCGCGTCTGCGCAGCGAGGGCGCCGAGCGGCTGATCTTCGACCTGCGCGGCAATTCGGGCGGCTACCTGGACCAGGCGATCTCGATCGCCAACGAGTTCCTCCACGAGGGGCAGCTGATCGTCTATACCGAGGACCGGGCGCACCGGCAGGAGCGTCAGTATGCCGACGGACGCGGCTCGGCGCAGGAGATCGAGGTGGCGGTGCTGATAGACGAGGGGAGCGCCTCGTCGAGCGAGATTCTGGCCGGCGCCCTGCAGGACAACGACCGCGGGACGATCATCGGCCGCCGCTCGTTCGGCAAGGGGCTGGTCCAGCAGCAGATACCCTATTCCGACGGCTCGGCGTTGCGGCTGACCACGGCGCGCTACTTCACGCCTACGGGGCGTTCGATCCAGAAACCCTATACGATCGGCGACGACGAGGCCTACGAGGAGGACATCTGGAACCGCTATCGCAACAACGAGTTCTTTTCGGCCGACAGCATTCGATTCGCCGACTCGCTCAAGCGCGTGACGCCCGGCGGCAAGGTCGTCTACGGCGGCGGAGGCATCATGCCCGACCTGTTCGTGCCGGCCGATACGACGGAGGTGACGCCCTATTACGTCGAGGTGGCGGGGCGGAATATCCTCTATCGCTATACGATCGAGTATGCGGACCGTCACCGCGAGGCGCTCAACGCCGTGCGGACGATTCCCGAATTGCAGCGGCTGCTCGACGGCGATTCGCGGCTGGTGGACGATTTCGTCCGGTATGCGGCGCAGAAGGGCGTTCGGCCGGATTACGGTCAGATCGCCCGTTCGCGGCATCTGATCGAGGCGCAGCTGAGGGCCTACATCGGGCGGAATACCCCGCTCGAGGATAACGGATTCTATGCGAATATCTATCCGGTGGACAACGTGATCCTGCGTGCGATCGAGGAGCTGAACCGTACGGAGTAGCGTGCATCGGCGCGAGGCACGGGGTCGGCCGGCGTCGCGACCCGGGCGGCCGACCGTTTTCCGGGGAGTTCCCGGGGCGTATGCGGCCGGCGCGGCGTGCCGATCCGGAGGCCGGGCGACAGGAGTGCGGCGGGACTTCCGTCGCCTGTCGGACAGTTTTTCGGCAGGCCGGGCCGAGGTGGAATTTTCAGAACGTACGACTATGATAAAGAGAGTATTGGGAGTGTTGACGGCGGTCGCCACGATCGCGGCGATCGTTTTTGCGGTGCTCGGCCGAAACGAGTTCCGGTCGCTTCTGAGCGACGACGAGGCGGCCTCTGCGAGCGAGGCGCCGGTCGTCCGTTCGGAGCCGGCGGAACGGCGGGATACTACGGCTGTCCCGGCTGCCGCGCTGTCGGCGGACGAGGCGCAGCCGGTGCGTTAGCGCATCCCGGGGCCCTGTGCGCTTCCATATGTCCGCGACGACGAACCCCGTCCGGCAATTACCACGGTAATTGCCGGACGGGGTTCGTCTTTCGATCATCGGAATCCGGACCACGCCGTCCGGGAGCTGTTCGCCGTCTCCCTGCGGATTCGGGGCTCCGACAGAAGCTGAGGCTCCGCTGCCGGAATGTTATCCGCAGACGCCGGACCGCCGGGCCGATTTCCGTAGCGCTAATAATAACGTACCGTCTCTCCCTGAATGGCCGTCAGCAGGTTGTTCGCCGCCGAAGATGCTCCGATGCGGAACAGATCGGTAGTGAGCCACTCCTTGCCCAGGATCTCCTCCACGATGGTGTAGTACAGCGCGGCGTCTTCCGGCGTGCGGACGCCTCCGGCAGCCTTGAAACCAACCTTGCGCCCCGTCTTTTCATGGAAATCCTTGATCGACAGGCACATGATGATCGCCGCTTCGGGGGTCGCCGCCACGTCGATCTTGCCCGTCGAGGTCTTTACGAAATCGGCGCCCGCAAGCATCGACAGCAGCGAAGCGTCGCGGATCAGCCCGGGCGTCTTCAGCGCGCCCGATTCGATGATGACCTTCAGCACGATGTCCGGGTCCATTTCGGCACGGATCGTCTCGACCTCGTTGGCCGCTTCGTCGTATTCGCCCGTGAGCATCCGCCCGACATTGAGCACGATGTCCACTTCGTCGGCGCCGTTCTCGATGGCCATGGCCACCTCCAGCGCCTTTACCTCGAGGAACGTCTGTGCGGCGGGGAAACCGCCTGCCACACTCGTGATCCGCATGGGGGTGCCGTCGACGGCCAGACCGACCGTTTCGACGAACGAGGGGTAGATGCAGATCGAGGCGACGTTCGGAACATCCGGGAATATCCGGTTGAATTCCACGGTCTTGCGTGCGAATTCGGTGACGGATTCCACCGAATCGTTGCAGGAGAGGGTCGTGAGATCGATGGCCGAATAGCAGAATTTGTAGACCTCTTCGTTATGATTGCGCACGGCGATCTCCCGCATGCGGGCTACCTCCTCCGCGACCCGGGCCTCGCTCGGAGCGGGTGCGTACTCTTTCAGATGGTTCGCGTATTCCATGGTTCGCTGGTTTTCTACAAAATTAGACAAATTAATCGATCATGCATCGGATTGCTGCAATAATTTTGCAGAATTGTGCGCCCCGGAAGATTTTGTGCGAAAAGAAAAGGGCGTCCGCCGATCGGCAGACACCCTTTCTATTCGGTTTTCCCGGGATCGCTATTTTGCCAGCGCCTTCAGGTTGATGTCGTTGGCAGCCTTCTTCGCCAGTTCGGGAGCCTTGGAGATCGCGCTCTTCAGCTGAGCCTCTGCGGTCTTCAGATCGCCCTCTTTCGCAGCGATCACGGCGCGCAGGTAGTCGGCATCGGCCGAGTTGTCCTTGGCGATGGCCTTCTTGGCTGCGGCCAGGTCGTTGTTCATCACCTGAGCGACAGCTGCATTGTAGCCCTCGAGACCCTTTGCGGCGTTCTTGTAGTCGCCCTCGGCGGCAGCGATGGCAGCCTTCGACTGTGCGTCGGCGGCAGCGGCGTACTTCTTAGCCTCGGCGGTGTTGCCGTTGGAGAGGTTGGCCAGGATGAGGTTCTTGGTCAGCTCCTTCGACGAGCTGAGCTTGGCAGCTTTCTCGAACGAAGCCAGCGCAGCGGCTTTCTGACCCAACTTCTCCTGAGCGATACCCAGGTTGTTGTAGGCGCGGGCATCGTTGTACTTCTTGGCGGTGTACTCCAGCACGGCGGCCTGTACGGCGGGATCGTTCGTCAGCGACTCGGCGGCGTAGAGCAGCTCCTCGTTCGAGAGTTCGCCGTAGTTCTTGCTGTTGACGAACGCCATGATCTCGGCGTCGGTCTTGCCCTGGATGTCGGTGCTGTTGACGATCTGCGCACGACGCAGCTCGGGCAGGATGTCGCTCTTCAGCTCGTTGAATACCGACGACATGTTCTTGATTTCGCTCTCGCGCTGTGCGGGCGAGTTGTAGAGGCTCAGCACCTGGAGAATCAGGTTCTTGTCCTGGATGTCCGATTTCTCGACCAGCTCCTTGAAGCCGTCCCAGTCCTCGCCGTATGCGGCGGCGTCGATGTCCAGACCCGAATCCTTCAGCAGCTTGGCAACGACAGCCTTGCTCGATTCGCTACGCGCCTTCGACAGCTTGTCGTTGAACTTCTCCGGACCGTCGGGCGAAGCGTAGCCCTTCACGGCGATGTTCTGCGTCGCGCGGTCGTTCTTCATCTTCTCGTCCACGTCGGCCTTGAAAGCGCCCAGGTCGGCGTTCTTTTCGTTCTTCTTCGTAACCTTCGACGAGTTGATCGCGTAGAGCAGGTCGGTCTTGTTGACCACCGTGGTCACCTTCTTGTAGTTGTTGGCCATCGGAGCCATCAGGTCGCTGTACTTCAGATCCTTCTGGAGCGTGTTCAGACCGTAGGCCACGGTCAGACCTGCCTCCTTGACCACTGCGGGGTTGGCGGCGATCTGCTCGGCGGTGACGATCGAGCCGTTGTTGAGGTTCACGAGCGTGAACTCCTTGCACTTGCCCTTCGGGCATTTGATCTCGGCGCGCAGCTGCAGGGCGCAACGGTCCATGCGGGGATCGTAGGGGAACTCTACGTGGTGGGTGTACTTGCCGCCGTTGCGCTTGTCGATCACCTTATAGTTGTCGTCGACCTTCGAACCCTGGAGGTACTGCGTCGTACCGGCTACCTCGCCGCCTTCGAACACGATGACCGGGGTCACCTTCAGCACGGCCTTCTTGTTGAAATACTTTTCGGGGAAGGTCACGTTGATGTCGGCAGCCACGACGCCGTTGTTCAGGGTCAGAATCTCCGGGGTGACCGTCAGGTTGATCTCGTCCCGGTTCTTGGCCATCTTCTTGAAGCAGTTACAGCTCGAGAACGCCAGGGCGGCGGCTACGAGCACAACGCTCAATTTCATCAGATTTTTCATAGAATGGAAGATTTAATTGTGTTTATAGTTTGTGTTTGCTTCGTTCACGGTTCGTTTCTCTGCAAGGGAAAGTGCATTGAAATTACGCAAATATAGCCAACTGTTCCTTAATATGCAACATTTGACAGTGAAATAAATCGATTATTTCACTGCCAAATGCACTTTGCGGATCGCGGCCGATGCGGTTAGCGATCGTGCCGTTCGCGGCGCTCGCCCCGTTCCGGACGGGGGCGGCGTTCGCGCTCTACGTAGCCTTCCGGCTTGGGCAGCAGCGCCTTACGCGAAAGTTTGAGCTTGCTGGTCTTGGGGTCGATGCCGATGAGTTTCACGTCGATCTCGTCGCCCTCCTTCAGGCCGGTCTCCTCCATCGTCTCGAAGCGTTTGTAGTCGATCTCCGAGATGTGCAGCAACGCGTCCTTGCCGGGCATGATCTCCACGAAGGCGCCGAACGCCACGATCGAACGGATCTTGCCGTGGTAGGTCTCGCCCACCTCGGGAATGGCCACGATCGCCTTGATGCGCGCCAGCGCGCCGTCGAGCGCAGCCTTGTCCTGGCCGAAGATGTCGACGTAGCCCTTGTTGTCGTTTTCGGTGATGGTGATGGTCGTGCCCGTGGTCTTCTGGATGTCCTGGATCACCTTGCCGCCGGGGCCGATGACCGAACCGATCATGTCCTGCGGAATGGTGATCTGTACGATGCGCGGCACGAAGGGCTTGTAGTCCTCGCGCGGCTCGGCGATGCACTCGGTGAGTTTGCCCAGGATGTGCATGCGGCCCTTGCGCGCCTGCTCCAGCGCGGCGGCCAGCACTTCGTACGAGAGGCCGTCCACCTTGATGTCCATCTGCGTGGCGGTGATACCGTCGCGCGTACCCGTCACCTTGAAGTCCATGTCGCCCAGGTGGTCCTCATCGCCCAGGATGTCCGACAGCACGGCCCAACGGCCCGTCGCCGAGTCCGAGATCAGACCCATGGCGATACCCGAAACCGGCTTCTTGAGCTTCACGCCGGCATCCATCAGCGCCAGCGTGCCGGCGCAGACCGTGGCCATCGACGACGAACCGTTCGACTCGAGGATGTCCGACACCACGCGCACGGCGTAGGGGTTCTCCTCGCCCAGCGGAATCATCGGCTTCAGCGCGCGCCATGCCAGGTGGCCGTGACCGATCTCGCGGCGCGACAGACCGCGTGCGGCCTTCGCCTCGCCGGTCGAGAAGGGCGGGAAGTTGTAGTGCAGCACGAACTGCTCCGAACCCTGCACGAGCACCTCGTCCTTGATCTTCTCGTCGAGCTTCGTGCCGAGCGTCACGGTGGTCAGCGACTGCGTTTCGCCGCGCGTGAAGATCGCCGAGCCGTGTGCGCAGGGCAGGTAGCCCACTTCGCACCAGATGGGGCGGATTTCGTCCGTGCGGCGGCC
>CAOJSG010000016.1 GCA_948442615.1 uncultured Alistipes sp. | reverse complement strand
GTCGCCGTGCGGATGGTACTGCATGGTCTGGCCCACGATGTTGGCCACCTTGTTGTAGCGCCCGTCGTCGACGGTCTTCATGGCGTGGAGAATGCGCCGCTGCACGGGTTTCAGCCCGTCCTCGACATGCGGCACGGCACGCTCCAGGATCACGTACGAAGCGTAGTCCAGGAACCAGTTGCGGTACATGCCCGTCAGTTTGCGGACACTGCCCTCCTCCTGCGTCAGCCGGTCGTATCTGCCCGCTCCGGCACGCGATCCGGCCTCCGGGGCCTTTTCGCCGCCGTCAGCGGTCTGCGCGGCATCTGCGGCCGCCGGGTCGGACGCGTCGTCGCGCGTCCTGTCGTCTCTCTCCTCCGCCATGGAACTATCGGAATTTGTCATGCTCAATTAAGTGCGAGGTCCTGCTCCACGAGGTCCTCCTCGATGCGCAGGTTGTCGATGATGAACCCCTGGCGCTCGAACGTGTTCTTGCCCATGTAGAACTCCAGCAGGTCGTGGATCGGGTCGTCCTTGGTGATGCGCACCCGGTCCAGGCGCATCCGCTCGCCGATGAACTCGCGGAACTCGTCGGGCGAGATCTCGCCCAGACCTTTGAACCGCGTGATCTCGGCATTCGCGCCGCAGCGCGCCACGGCTTTCTGCCGCTCCTCCTCCGAATAGCAGTAGTGCGTCTCCTTCTTGTTGCGCACGCGGAACAGCGGCGTCTGGAGGATGTAGAGGTGGCCGCTGCGGATCACGTCGGGGAAGAACTGCAGGAAGAAGGTCGTCAGCAGCAGCCGGATGTGCATGCCGTCGACATCGGCGTCGGTGGCGACGATCACCTTCTCGTAGCGCAGGTTGTCCATGTCCTCCTCGATATTGAGCGCCGCCTGCAGCAGGTTGAACTCCTCGTTCTCGTAGACCACCTTCTTCGTCAGGCCGTAGCAGTTCAGCGGCTTGCCGCGCAGCGAGAAGACCGCCTGCGTGCGCGGATCGCGGCTCTTGGTGATCGATCCCGAGGCCGAATTGCCCTCCGTGATGAAGATCATCGACCGGTCGGCCAGCTCGCTCTTGTCCGTGCGGTGGATCTTGCAGTCGCGCAGCTTCTTGTTGTTCAGCGACACCTTCTTGGCCGTTTCGCGCTCCTTCTCGTTCTCGACGATCTTCTTCTGGAGGATCTGCGCCGTCTCGGGGTGCTTGTGCAGGTAGTCGTCGAGGTGCTTCCCCAGGAAATCGAGCACGAAATTGCGAATCGTGGGGCCGTCCTTCTCCATCTCCTTCGAGCCGAGCTTGGTCTTGGTCTGCGACTCGAAGATCGGTTCCGACACGCGCAGCGACACGGCCGCGATGAGCGACGTGCGGATGTCCGACGGATCGTAATCCTTGTGGTAGAACTCCTTGACGGTCTTCGCGATCGCCTCGCGGAAGGCCGCCTGGTGCGTACCGCCCTGCGAGGTGTACTGCCCGTTGACGAACGAGTAGTAGCTCTCGCCGTAGCCCGTGCCGTGGGCGATCACCACCTCGATGTCGTCGGCCAGCAGATGCACCGGCGGATAGAGCGGCTCCTCGGTCATGTTCTCGTTGAGCAGGTCCAGCAGACCGTTTTTCGAGGAGTAGGTCTGTCCGTTGAAGCGGATGGTGAGGCCGCGGTTCAGATAGGAGTAGTTCTTGACGAGCTGCTCGACGTACTCCAGGTTGTAGGCGTAAGGGCCGAAGACCTCCTCGTCGACGCGGAACGAGATGAACGTGCCGTTCTTCTCGTCGACGCCCGTCTCCCAGCGGTCGCTCTGCTCGAGTCCGCAGGCGAAGGTCACCGTGTGGGCCTCGCCGTCGCGCACCGAGCGCGCGGTGAATTCGCTCGAAAGCATGTTCACGGCCTTGACGCCCACGCCGTTCAGCCCCACGGTCTTCTTGAAGGCCCTGCCCTCCTCGTACTTGCCGCCCGTGTTCATGACGCTGACCGCCGGGGCCAGCATCTTGAGCGGAATGCCGCGGCCGTAGTCGCGCACGGTGACCGTCCGGTCCTCGACCGTGATCTCGATCTGCCGGCCGTAGCCGTTCATGAACTCGTCGATCGAGTTGTCGACCACCTCCTTGATGAGCACGTAGATACCGTCGTCCGACTGCGAGCCGTCGCCCAGTTTGCCGATGTACATGCCCGGCCGGAGCCGGATATGCTCGCGCGGCGTGAGGGTTTTGATCGCGTCGTCGCCGTAGTTGTCGGCCGGTTTCGTATTGAGTAAATCTGCCACTTGCTTGAAAATATGTTAAAGGCCGAAAGCCGTTCAGCGCTTATCCTTCCGTATCTCCTCCAGCGCCGCGCACATGGCGCCGCGCACCTCGTCCATCAGTTCGTGCGTGTCGAGCTGCGCCACCCGCCCGGCCGGCACCGGCGGCAGCACGCGGACGGTCATGCGGTTGCCCCAGTTGAACAGTCCGTTGCGGCGGATGAGCGTCGGCGTGCCGTCCAACACCACCGGCAGCACCGCGACGCCCGCCTCTTTGGCCAGCGCGAAGGCCCCCGCCTTGAAGCGGTGGATCTCTCCGTCCTTCGAGCGGGTGCCCTCGGGGAAGATCGCGATCGAGGCGCCGCGTCCGATCCACATCCGGCCCTCGCGCAGCAGCTGCTCCATCGCCTCGGAGGCCCGTCCGCGATCGATGCAGATGTCGCCGTGCAGCACCAGGTACTGCCCGAAGAAGGGTACCTTGAACACCTCGCGCTTCGACACCCAGCGGAAATTGAGCGGAATGTAGTAGAGCGCCGGGATGTCGATCACCGTGTTGTGGTTCACGACGATGACATAGCGCTGTTTCCGGTCGATCAGTTCGCGGCCGATCACCCGCTGGCGCCAGCGCGGCGGCACGGCGAAAAAGATGCGCACCAGCGCGCGCGACAATTCGTGCACCGTGCGGCGACCCTTGTCGAAGGGCCAGCACACGATCAGCGCCACGGCCGACAGGATCATGAACAGCGTACAGATCGCGACGGCGAAGAGGTAGTACAACGCACTCAGCATAACGTTGGGGGATTAGCGTACATTTGCTTCAATCGTGCAAATTTACGAATTTTTCCCGTGAATCCAATTGCATCGCGGGGCGATTTTTCCACCGGTCGTCCGGTACGGACGGCCCCGCACGCGCCGGCCTGCGCCGCGCGGAAGCCCCGGCCGGCAACCGCGGAGCCGCGGGCTCCCGAGGCCGGAGAAGACGGCTGTGTCTGCGGCCCGCGGCGCGCAGCGCGCAGCAATCGGCAACCGGACAGTTGCAACCCGGCAACGGCCGGCAATCGGTCTGCGGTTTGCCGACGGTCGGCCGGCACCTAATACCGGCACCTAATAAATAAGAGGGGGCGCACCGGGCCGGCCCCGTCCGACAGGAGACGGCAAAAATATTCGGAATTTTTCAGTAGTATGTATTGCATAATACAAATTATTTTCCATATCTTTGCATCGAAAAATAAACGACATCCCGCAGTACCGTAAAAACCGCACCCCATGAAACTCTATCAGCTGCTCCTGCTTCTCATCTGCGCCCTGATCCTCGGGCTGAACCGCTGCCTTGCCGCCCGCCCCGCCGCCCTGACGGGCCGCGCGACGGACGAACGCGGCGACGGCGTGGAATTCGCCACCGTCGTGCTGCTGCGCCACGGCGAACAGGCGGCCGGCACGGCCACCGGCAGCGACGGCCGCTTCGCGCTGGAGGCTCCCGAGGGGACGTACACGCTCACGGTCCAGTCGCTCGGCTACGAGCCGCAGCAGCGTCCGGTGCGCATCGCCGCCGGCCCGACCGACCTGGGCGACATCGTGCTGAAGAGCGCCTCCACGGCGATCGAAGGGGTGGTCGTCGAGGCGCAGCTCGTCCGGCGCGAGGCCGACCGCTACGTCGTGGACGTGGCCAACGCCCCCTCGGCCATCGGCAAGAACGGCGTGGAGCTGCTCGAAACGGCTCCGGGCGTCTGGATCTCCGACGACAAGATCTCGATCAACGGCAAGACGGGATCGAAGGTCTTCGTGGGCGAGCGCGAACTGCGCATGGAGCCCAAACGGCTGCTCGCCTACCTGCGCTCGCTGCGCGCCTCGGAGATCCAAAAGATCGAGGTGATCCCCGTCTCGGGCGCCGACGCCGACGCCGATTCGTCGGGCGGCATCCTGAAGATCACGCTGCGCCGGCGGCGCGAGCGAGGGATGCAGGGCTCGCTGTCGTTCGAAACGCGCCAGGGCCGCGACATCGCCGGCTACCACCCTTCGGGCAACCTCTCGTGCCGCACGGGCCGCGTCGACCTGAACCTCTCCGCCTGGGCTGCGCCGGGCCGCTCTCCCCTGCGCTTCGACGAGCGGACCCGCTACGAGGCGGGCGACAAACGGCTGACCTCCCATTCGGAAATGGACTGCCGCGCATACGAAGGCGGAGGGACCGCAGGCATGGTCTGGGAGGCGGACGACCGCAACAGCTTCGGCGCCGAATTCAGCTTCATGCTCTCCGACCAGCCGAGCCGCAACCGGGCCGCAACCCGGCTGAAGACCCCCGAAACCACCGCCGTCGCCAGCCGCTACGACGCCTACGAAGAGGCGAACGGCTACGAGGCGTCGGTCAACTACATCCGCCGGATCGACACGCTGGGCTCGACTTTCAAGGTGCTGGGCGACTACCTGCGCCGCACGACGCGCCTGGGCAGCGACAACGCGAGCCGCATCGAGCCGCCCGCCCCGGCCGTGCCCGCCGATTCGCTCTATCGCAACGACGCGCACAGCCTCTACGAGCTGTTCTCCGCCACGCTGGCGCTGGACAAGCGGCTTTCGCCCCGCTGGAGCGTCAGGGCCGGCGCCAAGTACACCTGCAACCGCATGCGCAACGACGCCCGCTACGAATACCGCCGGGACGAAGCGTGGCTGCGCAACGACGCCCACAGCTTCGACATGGCCTACACGGAGCACATCGCCGCCCTCTACGCCGTCGGCTCGGCCAACTTGGGGCGCTGGAAGGTCGCGGCGGGTCTGCGCGGCGAGTACACCCTCACCCGCGGACGCGACGACACCCGCCAGCACTACCTTTCGCTCTTCCCCAACGCCAACCTCAGCTACGCCCTCACGCAGGACGGCGCCAACTCGCTCGCCGTGCAATACGCCCGCACCATCGAACGGCCCCGCTTCTGGTACCTCACGCCGCGGCGGATACAGATTTCGGAGTACACCTACCAGGTCGGGAACCCGGCGCTCGATCCCTCCTACAAGAACGACCTGAGCCTCACGCTGACGCTCCGCAACAAATACACGCTCACGTGCGGCGCGTTCTTCCAGTCGGGCGAGATCAACCAGATGATATCCCCCGACCCCGACGATCCCGACATGCTGGGCGCCCTGTGGGTCAATTTCGACGCGACCGCGAGCTACTACCTCTCGGTCTACCTCCCCTTGCAGCCGACGCGCTGGTGGCAGCTCAACGCCGGAGTGTACTGCATCCGCCGCGGCGACCGCGCCGGCCGGCACGATCCGGCACGGTACTGTAACTCGTTCTCGGCCAACGCGTCGACCACCTTCACGCTGCCCGCGAAATGCTACATCGACCTCGCGTTCTTCTACCAGAGCGCATCGAGGGTCGGCAACTTCCGCCTCGACCCGATGCACCGGCTCGACATCGGGGTGAAGCGCCGGTTCGGCGAGCGGCTCACGCTGTCGGCCTCGGTCAGCGGCGTGACGAACTCCCTGCAGACGGTCCGGGTATCGGGCGCGGGGTTCGAGCGGATCGTCGAACAGCGCATGACCTGGAACTCGCGCTGCGTGCTCATCGGGCTCTCGTACGACTTCAAGACGGGCAAAAACTTCCGGAAGAGATCGGTCGAGGCCGGCGCGGCCGAAGAGAAACGGCGGATGTGATCCGCACGGCCGGTACGGCACCACGAAGCGGGGGCTCCGCCGCAACGGGCGGGCAGCCCCCGCTCCGTGCATCGGAGGGGAGGGTGCGGCACGCCCCGGAACGCGGGAGCCGCACCGCGGCACGGCGCTCCGGAACGCAGAATCCGGCGGCGTCGCCGGCCGCCGTTCGGGCGGCCGAGGAGGGAAACCCGGCGGAGAGGCCGCCGGGCCGGACCCTATTTTCGGCCCCCGGCGCACAATTCTTGGCCCGGAACCCGCAATTTTTAATTCTTTTTTTCTATCTTTGCGTGCTATTGTGCGTTTCGACGACAAAACAATGAGATAACAACAAATTTTTCGATTCAAATGCAAAGCAAAGGTTTCATCAAACTCATCGCGGCGCTTCTGGCGCTCGCATGCGTTTACCAGCTCTCGTTCACGTTCAAGACGCGCAACGTAGAGAAGAAAGCGGCCGAGTACGCCGCGCAGTTCGACGCGGACCAGCGCTCCGAGGCCGAACAGCACTACCTCGACTCCGTGCAGAACCTGCCGGTCTACAACCTGCTCATCAAGTCGTTCACCTACAAGGAGTGCAAGGAGAAGGAGCTGAACCTGGGTCTCGACCTGAAGGGCGGCATGAACGTGATGCTCGAGGTGCAGGTGCAGGACGTAATCAAGGCCCTGGCCGGCAACAGTCAGCACGACCCCGCGTTCGTCGCCGCACTGGCCGAAGCGGACGCCGCACTCAAGCAGGGTACGTCGAAAGACTACATCGGCGACTTCGTGAAGGCCTACCAGAAGGCCTCGAACGGCGCACCGCTGGCAGCGATCTTCGTCAGCCCCGACCGCAAGGACATCACGCTCGAGAGCTCGGACGCCGAGGTGGAGAAGCTGCTCAAGAACGAAACCGAAGCCGCCATCGCCGCGTCGTTCAACGTGTTGCGCAGCCGTATCGACCACTTCGGCGTGACGCAGCCCAACATCATGCGCCTGCCCAACTCGCACCGCATTCTGGTGGAGCTGCCGGGCGTGAAGGAGCCGCAGCGCGTGCGCGATCTGTTGCAGGGTACCGCGTCGCTGGAGTTCTGGACCACCTACGACGCCAATGAGGTGTGGGGTGCGCTGCAGCGCGCCGACCAGGTGCTGCGCGAGCAGCAGGCTGCCGCGGCCGAAGCGCCTGCGGCCGCAACCGAGGAAGAGACGGCTGCCGGGGAGCAGGCCGAAGGGCTGATCGCCGAGGTGGAGGCCGCAGCCGAGGAGGAGACCGAGGCCGCGGGCAACTTCGACCGCACGGTGAACCCGCTTTTCGCCGTGCTCGATCCCAACTACGCCGGCGGTGCCGCGATCGGCGCCGCATACAAGGCCGACATGGAGACCGTCAACGCCTACCTGTCGAACCCGGCCGTGCTGGAGAAGTTCCCGGCCGACATCATGTTCAAATGGGGCGTGAAGGGCGACGACAAGATCGACGGCCGCTACTATCTTTACGCCATCAAGGTGGCTACGCCCGACGGCAAGGCGCCGCTGGACGGCAGTGTCGTAACGGATGCGCGCGAGCGCTATTCGGAGCGCGGTGCAGCGGCCGAGGTCGAGATGACCATGAACGGCGAAGGCACCCGCGAATGGGGCCGCCTGACGGGCGAGAACATCGGCAAGTGCGTGGCCATCGTGCTCGACGGATACGTCTACTCGGCGCCCCGCGTACAGACCAAGATCGACAAGGGTACGTCGCAGATCACCGGCGACTTCACCATCCAGGAGGCCAAGGACCTGGCCAACGTGCTCAAATCGGGTAAGGTGCCCGCACCGGCCACGATCATCCAGGACACGGTCGTAGGACCTTCGCTGGGCCAGGAGTCGATCAACGCCGGCATGCTGTCGTTCGCGATCGCCTTCGTGCTGGTACTGCTCTACATGGGTCTGTTCTACAAGACGGCGGGCTGGATGTCCGACATCGCCCTGCTGACCAACGTCTTCCTGCTCATGGGCGTGCTCGTGTCGTTCGGCGCCGTGCTGACGCTGCCCGGTATCGCCGGTATCGTGCTGACGATGGGTATGGCCGTCGACGCCAACGTGATCATCTACGAACGCATCAAGGAGGAGCTCCGCAGCGGCAAGGGCATCTCGCTGGCGATCAAGGAGGGCTTCTCGAAGGCCTACTCGGCGATCATCGACGGTAACCTGACGACCATCATCACCGGTATCGTCCTCTTCGTCTTCGGCAACGGTCCGGTACAGGGCTTCGCCACGACGCTCATCATCGGTATCGTCACCTCGTTCTTCTGCGCCGTCTTCATCACGCGCCTGCTGATCGAGTGGATCGTCGCCAAGCGCGGCAGCATCTCCTTCTCGTACAAATGGTCGGAGAATTTCCTCAACAACACCCATTTCGACTTCCTGCGCGTACGCAAGACGGCCTACATCGTGGCCGGTGCGGTGATCGTCCTGTCGGGCGTCTCGCTGGCCGTGCGCAAACTGAACCTGGGCGCCGAGTTCACGGGCGGCCGCGCCTACGTGATCCGTTTCGACAACGCCGTTTCGGCCGAAGAGGTGCGCGAGAACGTGGAGAAGGCCTTCACGGAATACGCCAGCGACGCCGACGCCGCATCGATCAGCTCGGAAGTGAAGCAGTTCGGCAAGGAGAACCAGATGCGCATCGTGACGCAGTACAAGAACGACGATACGTCGGACGAGGCCACGGCCGAGGTGGAGCAGATCATCTACAACGCCGTGAAGCCGCTCTACTCCTACGACATCACGTTCGAGCAGTTCCGCAATACGCAGTCCGATGAAAACGGTATCGTGAACGCCGACAAGATCGGTCCCTCGATCGCCAGCGACATGACGTGGAACGCCATCTACTCGGTGCTCTTCTCGCTGCTGGCCATCGGTCTCTACATCACCTTCCGCTTCAAGCGCTGGCAATGGGCCACGGGCGCCACGGCAGCCCTGGCCATCAACGCGCTGTTCATCATCGGCGTCTTCTCGATGCTCTACGGCTTCCTGCCGTTCAACCTCGAGGTGAACCAGGCCTTCATCGCCGCGATCCTGACGATCATCGGCTACGCCATCAACGATACGGTGGTCGTGTTCGACCGTATCCGCGAGTACCTGGGCCTCTATCCGAAGCGGACGCTGCGCGAGAACGTGAACAACGCCATCAACTCGACGCTGTCGCGTACGATCAACACCTCGGGCACGACGCTGGTGACGCTGCTGGCGATCTTCTTCTTCGGCGGCGAGACCATCCGCGGCTTCATCTTCGCGCTGATCATCGGCGTCGTGGTAGGTACGATCGCCACGATCTTCATCGCTACGCCGATCGCCTACGACCTGATGACCAAGCACGACAAGAAACTCAACGCATAACGGACTCCGGGCGGGCGACCGCCGGTTCCGATTCAGCCGAAGGGCCGCGACCGATCGCGGCCCTTTTTTCATTGCCGCCGGATCCGCACCCCGGTCCCCGAACTTGCTCCCCGATTCTGCGCCCCGAACCCCTGCGCCGCACGAAACACCCGCCGCGCGAAGCGCAGTGCGCAGCAAACCGACGCGGCGCAGCACGCAGACAGGCCGGGAACCGGCGGAAAAAGCCCCTGCGGCGGGACCGCGGCCAAATTAGTGGAGCGCGCGGTTGCGCCAGTCCATTTTATTCTTACCTTTGTAGCGAAAAATTCTACCGACATGAATCGCTTCTTCGAATGGACGCACCGCTATGTCTCGCCCGTCTTTCTGGCGCTGCTCGTCGCGTCGTTCATCCTCTGGTATATCGCCAAACTGAACTACACCTACACGACGGAGCAGGTCGTGCGGCTCGACGTCGACGGACAACGGTTCGAGGTGACCTGCGTGGTCGAAGGCGTCGGGACCAACCTGTTCGCCTACCGCGTATATATGAATAAGGTATTGCGCATCCCGCTGACGGAGCTCAAGTTCAAACGTTCGCGCGAGGAGGGGCACGAAGGCAAGGTCGTCATCGACCCGCAATCGCTGCAGAACGCCATCACGGTACAGTTCAGCGACATCAAGATCGTATCGATCGGCGCCGTACCCGAAATCGACTATCCCGAAGCGTCATGATGAAGGTGGGAATCACGGGGGGCATCGGCAGCGGCAAAAGCACGGTATGCAGGCTTTTCCGCGAGCGCGGCATTCCGGTCTACGACTCCGATGCCGAGGCCAAGCGGCTGATGCAGGAGGACGCGGCGCTGCGGCAGCGCATCGCGGCGCGTTTCGGTGCGGAAACCTACCGCGACGGCCGGCTCGACCGCGCCCGTCTGGCCGAACGGGTCTTCGGCGATGCGGAGGAGCTCTCTGCGCTCAACGCGCTGGTACACCCTGCGGTGATGGCCGACTTCGCCCGCTGGAGCGACTCGCAGCAGGCGCCCTACGTCGTGCTGGAGAGCGCGATCCTGTTCGAGGCGGGGCTGGAGCACGCCGTGCAGCGCACCGTCGCCGTGCTGGCACCCGAGGCGCTGCGCATCGAACGCACCTGCCGCCGCGACGGCACCGATGCCGAGGCGGTCCGGCGCCGGATCGCCGCCCAGATGGACGACGACACCCGCAGCCGACGGGCTGACGTCTCGATCGTAAACATCTTCGAGGAGGACCTCGCCCCGGCGGTGGCCGAACTCGACCGACGATTCCGTTATGAAGCAGCACATGCCTGACCTCGATTTCAGCCGTCCGCAGGTGATGGCGATCGTAAACGTCACGCCCGATTCGTTCTACGCCCCGAGCCGCACGCCCGACCGCGAGGCGATCGAAGCGCGCATACGCCGGGTCGCGGCGGAAGGGGCCGCGATCATCGACATCGGCGGCTACTCGTCGCGTCCGGGCGCCGACGAGGTGGACCCCGACGAGGAGCTGCGCCGGGTGCTGCTGGGGACCGAGGCGGCACGGCGTCTGGCACCCGCGATTCCGGTCTCGATCGACACGTTCCGCGCTTCGGTGGCCGAGGAGGTCATCCGCTGCTGCGGCCCGGTGATCGTCAACGACATCTCGGCCGGCGAGCTGGACGGCGCGCTGCCCGAAACGGCCGCCCGCTACGACGTGCCCTACATCGCCATGCACATGAAGGGCGATCCGCAAACCATGCAGTCGCTGACCGACTACCGCCGCGAGATCGTGGCGGAGGTGCTGGACTACTTCGAAACCCGCATCGCGCGGCTGCGCGCGCTCGGCATGCGGCGCGAACGGCTGATTCTTGACCCGGGATTCGGCTTCGCGAAGACCGCGGATCAGAACTACGAACTGCTGGCCGGTCTGCACCGGCTCTGCGCGCTCGGCTATCCGGTGCTGGCGGGCGTTTCACGCAAATCGATGATATACAAGACGCTCGGCTCGACGCCCGACGAATCGCTGCCCGGCACGATCGCACTCGGCTGGGAGGCGCTGCGCCAAGGGGCCGCGATCCTGCGCGTGCACGACGTAAAGGAGGCGGCCGACACGGTGAAGATCTTCGACGTCTTCGAACGGAACCGCAAATAGAGGCGCTGCGGCCGGCCGCAGCCTCCGGATCTCCGGCGGCCCGCGGAAGAGGACCCCGCCTACGAAAATACCGATCCGAATGATAAAGGTAACCGACATACGCAAACGCTTCGGCACGCTGGAGGTGCTGCGGGGCGTATCGCTCGACGTGACGCAGGGCGAAGTGGTCTCGATCGTCGGGGCCAGCGGCGCCGGAAAGACCACGCTGCTGCAGATCATGGGCTCGCTCGCGCGGCCGGACGCCGGCCGGGTGGAGATCGGCGGCCAGGACCTCTTCGCGCTGAACGACAGGGAGCTGTCGCGCTTCCGCAACGAACGGATCGGCTTCGTGTTCCAGTTCCACCACCTGCTGCCCGAATTCACGGCCTTCGAGAACATCTGCCTCCCGGGCCTCATCGGCAGACGCCCCCGGGCGGAGGTGGAACGCCGGGCCGCCGAGCTGCTGGCGCTGATGAACCTGACCGCCCGCCGCGACCACAAACCCGCCCAGCTGTCGGGCGGCGAGCAGCAGCGCGTGGCCATCGCCCGGGCCATAGTCAACTCGCCGGCGGTGCTGCTGGCCGACGAACCCTCGGGCAACCTCGATACGCGCAACCGCGACGAGATCCACCGCCTCTTCTTCGACCTGCGCGACCGCCTGGGCCAGACCGTCGTGATCGTGACCCACGACGAAGGGCTGGCCGGAATGGCCGACCGGAAAATCACGATGAGCGACGGCCTCATTCTGACGAACGCCTGACGGCCGGAGGCGTACTGCGGGCATCCTGCGGCAGAGCGGCGGTCACGCGGGACGATGCCGAATGCCGGCAGGCCGCGGACCCCTCGCGTCGCCGCACGCCGCACGCTTTCGCGAGCCCGCCGGTCGGGCGAACAAAAGAGACCGAACCCGAAAAACCGACGAACCTTGACCACCCGAACCGCCTCGCGCAACGAAACGGAGCGTTCCGAACTGCACGAACTGCTGGAGCGCCTCCACGACCGGTACAACCGGCCGGAATTCATCGACGACGACCCGATCCGCATCCCGCACGGCTTCGCGTCGCAGGACGACCGCGAGATCGCGGGATTCTTCGCCGCGACGATCGCCTGGGGAAACCGCAAAGCCATCGTGCGCAGCGGGCTGCGCATGATGCGCTACCTGGACGACGCCCCGGCCGATTTCGTGCGCAACGCCTCCGAGAAGGAGCTTGCGCAGCTCGCCGCCTACGTCCACCGCACGTTCAACGGCCGGGATCTCCGGGACTTCGTCCTGGGGCTCCGCGACCTGTGCCGGCAGCACGGCAGCATCGGCCGGTTTTTCGAGAGCAGCTACGAAACCTCCGGAAGCATCCCGGGGGCGCTGGCAGCATTCCGCCGGGCCATGTTCCGCACCGCCCACGACCCGCATTGCGAGAAGCACCTCTCGTCCGTCGAGCGGGGCGCCGCCTGCAAACGGCTCTGCATGTACCTGCGCTGGATGGTGCGGAGCGACGACCGCGGCGTGGATTTCGGGCTGTGGCGCCGGATCCCCATGTCGGCGCTCTACCTGCCGCTCGACGTACACACGGGCGACATGGCCCGCACACTGGGGCTGCTCGCACGGCGGCAGAACGACTGGAAGGCCGTGGCGGAGGCGACCGAGGCGCTGCGCACGTTCGATCCCGACGACCCCGTGCGCTACGACTTCGCGCTCTTCGGGGCGGGGATGGACGGCGGCCTGCGATAGGGCTCCGCAGAGGGTCGGCGGCAGCCCCCGGCCGATCGGCCTCCGCCGGACCGGCACCCGGCAGCGCGTCCGATGCGCAGCGGAACGACGGCGACGGACAGCGAGGAATGGCAGCGGCAGTCGGCCGTAAAAAACGCAAGAAAGCGGCTCCGGCAGTGCTCCGGACGCAAATGCCGCAAGGATGCGGCCGCTCCGGCAGCAAGAAAACAGGAGTGGAACGAACGATAAACGTATTCAACGGATGTTTCGGTTCAAACGATTCACGATTTGCCAGGATCGGTGCCCGATGAAGGTCGGGACCGACGGCGTGCTGATAGGCGCCTGGGCGGGTCTGAGGCCCGGCGACCGGCAGATTCTGGATATCGGCACGGGCACGGGGCTGATCGCCCTGATGCTGGCCCAGCGGACGGAAGGCTTCGGAACGGAGGACGATGCGGCTGCACATCCGGCCGCCCCGGCCATCCGCCCTCCCCTGTCGTCCGGACCGCAGCCCGAACCGGACCGCCATTCGCTCCGCACCGACGACACCGCCGTTCCCGGCAATCGATCCGCCGCCTGCGCGACCGGCGCCGCGAACGACACCGGCCGCGCCGTACAGGCGGCGATTCCGACCGAGCAGCCGTTTCCCGCTGCAGACGGGGCAACCGGCCGGCCGGAAGAGAGGATCGTCGACCGGACTGCGGACGATGCCGCTGACCGGACAACCGACAGGGCGACCCGCGGCACGGCGGACGAAACCGCCGACCGGACAGGCGGACAAGCACCCCGCGACACAGCGAACGAAACCGCCGACCGGACAACCGACAGGGCGCCCCGCGACACGGCGGACGAAACCGCCGACCGAACGGCGGACAATGCCGCTGACCGGACTGCCGACCGGGCGATCCGGGGCGTCCGCATCACCGGAATCGATATCGGCGACGTCAGCCAGGCATGCGAAAATGCGGCCGCATCGCCCTGGGGCGACCGGGTGGAGTTCGTCCGATGCCCCGTGCAGGCGTTCCGGCCCGATCGGCGCTACGACCTGATCGTCTCCAATCCCCCCTTTTTCGTCGATTCGCTCACCTCGCCCGATGCGGAGCGCACGACGGCACGCCATGCCGTGAAGCTGCCGTTCGAGGCGCTGCGCGACGCGGTCGTGCGGCTGCTGACCGAGGAGGGCCGCTTCGCGGTGGTGCTCCCCTCCGACGAAGCGGCGCGCTTCGAGCGGATATGCCGGGGAGCACTCTTCGCAAGCCGCCGGACCGCCGTGCGGACCACCCCCCGCAAAGCCCCCAAACGCATGCTGCTGGAGTTCGTGCGGCAGGCTCCCGACCGCGAGATCCCGACCGGAGAGCTCACGATCGGCACCGGAGCGCACGAAACCTACACGCCCGAGTACCGGGCACTGACCGGCGATTTTTACCTGAAATTTTGATTTCGCTGCGAAAAAAATTACATTTGCGAAAAGAACCAACACCTCAAAGACCATGAAATACGCAACATCGCTCATTTTCGCGCTCTGCCTGGCTGCGGCGGGCTTCGCGCAGAATCCCTATATCGCTCCGGCCGGAGCCTCGGAGCAGGCCGGCGGCATCGCGGTTTCGGATCCCCGCACGATGCTGGCGGTCGATCTGACCGTCGAATGCGACGCGACGGTCTGCGGCCCCTATGCCCGCTACGCCCAGAAATACCTCGGGGTGCGCGCCCCGCTGACCGACAAGCGTTCCTATGCCGTCAAAAGCGCCGCGATCGCCCTGATCGACCCGGCAGAGCACCTGCGCGCACGGCAGCCGGAGGCGCCGACCGTGAGGGTCGTCGCGCATGCCGCGGCCGACGAGGAGTTCGCACGCATCCAGCCCGACAAGACCGACATGCTCACTCCGTCGCTGGAAGATGCGGCCCGCAATGCCGCCAACACAATCTTCTCGCTGCGCAGACACCGCCTCGAACTCATCACGGGCGAGGCCGGCGAACACGTCTTCGGCGAAGGACTGGCCGCCGCGCTGAACGAAATCGCACGGCTGGAGCAGAGTTATCTGGAGCTGTTCCTGGGCAAACGGACGGTGAGCACGGAGACGCGCCGCTTCACGGTGATGCCCCAGGTGGAGAAGAAGCAGTACATCCTCTGCCGCTTCAACGAGTCGCAGGGGTTGCTGCCCGACAACGACCTCGCGGGCGACATCGTGCTGCTGCAGATCGAGCCGTCGGGCGACACCGCCTCGGCCGTCGAAGCCTCGGCCAAAGAGACGCTCACGATGAACTGCCGCGTGGCCGACCCAGCGACCTGCACCGTCATCTGCGGCGGCCGCGAATACGGCCGCACCGTACTGCCCGTCTTCGAATTCGGCCGCACGATAAAGGTCGCGCTGCCGCGCCGGAAATGACGGACTTCACTTCGCGGATGGTACGGCTCATGGAGGCCGTGCGCCGGGAGCGCAACGGCGAAGTGGCCGCCACGATGCGCTGCTACGGAACCGCCTGCGGGCTGAACTTCGGGGTGAGCCTGCCCACGCTGCGCGCCATCGCGCGTGCGGAACGGCCCGACTACGACTTCGCCCGCTACCTCTATCTCCAGGACGTGCGCGAGCTGCGCCTCGCGGCGCTCCACATCGCCCGGCCCGAGCGGGTCGCGGAGGAGGAGTTCGCAGCCTGGGCGGCGGGGATCGTCAATTCGGAGATCGCCGAGGAGGCTGCGTTCGCCCTGCTCGGCCGCATCGCATGTTTCGACGCGCTGTACGAACAGTGGACCTCGGGCGACGACATGCTCCTGCAGTATGCGGCGCTGATGGCCGCAGCCCGCAGGAGGCCGCCGCAGGAGGCGCACGTGCGGCGGGCGCTCGAGCTGCTCGGACGCAATGCCGGCCCCATGGACCGGCCGGCGCCGCACCTCACGGCGCACGGAACGGTGGCACTGCTGGTCGCCTACGGCGCACTGAACGCAGAGAACCGGCGCACGGTACTCCGCGCAACCGGTTCTCCCGGGACCTCTCCTGCCGAAGACTACGTCCACGAGGAGGTCGCCTGGATGTTGGAGGCATAGCTCCGCACGCGCCCCGCATGGGGCGGTCCGGACCGTCAGCCCACGCGTTCGAGCCGCTCCAGCTCTTCCAATACCGACTTCAGATGTTCGTATCCGATGGCGCCGCTATGCCGCCACAGCACCTCGCCGCGCCGGAAGAAGATCAGCGTGGGGACCGAACGGATGTTGTAACGGCGGATGATCTCGAGCATGTCGCGGTCGTCGATGTCGATGGCATAGACGTCCGCACGGCCGTTCATCTCGACCCGGAAACGGTCGATAACGGGGTGCATCATTTGACAGGGCCCGCACCAGGAGGCGAAAAAATCCACGAAGGTCAGCGCATCGCGCCAGATGATCTTATCGAAATCTTTCATAACGAAGGGTTCCCGGGCAAATTCCGTTCCAATCTGCAAGTGCGGCGCACAAGCCCCCGGCGAGTCCGGCGTACCGACGCCCGCCATCCCGGCGGGAGCGTCTCACGGCACCGTCCGGGCCCCGGGCCGCATCCCTGCGCCCGCAGACAATCTCCGTCGCAGTCCGCCACAACCGACGGACCCCGGACCCTGGACCCCGGACCCCGGACCCCGGACCCCGGACTCCGGGCGTAATCAACGCCCCATACGGTCTCGGGGGATTTCCGGGTCCCTCCGCCGTGCGGACCGGATCCGACCGCACGGAACACGGCATTCCCGCACCGCCCCCCGCCGAACGGCAGCAGCCGGGCCCAAAACCCGGCCGTACATAAAACTGCCGCACTCGAAACCGGCTGCGTTCGAGGTCAGGCTGCGCTTGAAACCGGCTGCGGGGATACGCACCGCCGCAAGCCCGCATGCGCCGCCCGATCCGGAAGCCCTGCCTCCGCTCCGGACGCACTCAATGGACCTCCACCCAGCTCATCGACGCCAACGAATCGGCGGCGAGTTGCTTCTCGACGTATGCGATCACGCACCGCAGCCCCTCCGTCAACGACGTCCCAGGCGTCCAGTTCAGCCGGGTCCGGGCAGCCGACAGGTCGGGCATGCGACGGTGCAGATCGTCCAGCCGCGCCTCCTTGTGCACGATCCGCGAGCGGCTGCCCGTCAGCGCGACGATCTTCTCGGCCAGCGCCCGGATCGATATTTCGTGGTCGCTGCCCAGATTGACCGTCAGCATCGCATCGCCCGGCTCCGCCTCCATCAGCCGCACGAGCCCCTCGACCGTATCCCCGACCCAGCAGAACGTGCGCAGCTGTTCGCCGCTGCCGTAGACGACCAGGTCGCGGTTGGTCAGCGCGGCCGAAACCATCCGCATCACCACCCGCTGGTCCGTCGCGTCGCAGCCCGTTCCGTAGGTATTGAAAATCCGTGCGATCCGCGTGTCGACACCGTACTGCACGCGGCAGGCCCGGTGCAGCGCCTCCGCGGCGCGCTTTCCCTCGGCGCGCAGCTGGCGGTAGGAACGCGGCATGCGTTCGTCGGTGATGTTTTCGCGGTAACCGTTGACATACACGTCGCCCGACGAGGCCAGGACCACGCGTGCGTGCTCCCGGCGGGCGATCTCGAGCGCGTTCATCGATCCCCAGATGTCGGTCCGGAGCGCTTCGACCGGCATGACGCGGTCGTGCTGGCGCGACAACGGAGCCGAAAGGTTGTAGATCCGGTCGCAGCGGATGCCGAACGGATCGACGACATTGTGGCGGACGAAGCGGAAAGACGGATGCTCCGACACCCGGCGCAGAAGCGGCGACGCGCTGCTGTCGCGGATGTCGACGCAGAACACCTCGTGCCCCTCGTCGAGCAGACGAAGACACAAATGCGTACCGATGAGGCCCGCACCGCCCAAAACTACGATTCGTCGTACCATCTCTACCCTCCTTTTTTGGGATAGAGATGCTGCAAATCCTATTCCACAAAGAGGGCGCGCGGCAGCTGATCGATGCTGTGGATCGGGACGACCTCGATCCCTTTCGGACGCCTGGCGCCTTTGCCCATATAGCCCGAGACGACGATGCGTCTGAATCCCAGGCGGGCCGCCTCGGCGATGCGCTGTTCGGTGCGCGGCGCGGGCCGCACCTCGCCCGAAAGCCCCACCTCGCCGGCACAGCAGATACCCTCGCCCACCGGACGGTCGTAGTACGACGAAACGACCGCCGCGACGATCGCCAGGTCCAGCCCCGTATCGGCGACCTTGAACCCCCCGGCGAAGTTGAGAAAGACGTCCTTCTGGAACATCTTCAGCCCGACGCGCTTCTCGAGCACCGCCAGCAGCATGTTCATGCGGCGCGCGTCGTAGCCCGTGGCCGTACGCTGGGGCGTGCCGTAGGCCGCACCGCTCACCAGCGCCTGCACCTCGATCAGGTAGGGGCGCACGCCGTCCACGGCCGCCCCCACGGCGATGCCGCTGAGCGGCTGCTCGTAGTGTGTCAGCAGGATCTCCGACGGATTGGCCACGCTGCGCAGCCCCGTGTCGAGCATCTCGAACACGCCGATCTCGAACGTGGCGCCGAAGCGGTTCTTGATGCCCCGCAGGATGCGGTAGACGTGGTTGTTGTCCCCCTCGAACTGGAGCACCACGTCGACGATATGCTCCAGGATCTTGGGGCCGGCGATGGTGCCGTCCTTGGTGATGTGGCCGATGATGAAGATCGACGTATCGCACCCCTTGGCGTATTTGAGCAGCGTGGCGGCGCATTCGCGGATCTGCGACACGCTGCCGGCCGACGACTCGATCGTCTGGGTGTAGATGGTCTGGATCGAATCGATCACCACGATGTCCGGTCTGAGCGCATCGATCTGCGCGACGATGTTCTCGAGCAGCGTCTCGGGATAGACCATGCACTCCTCGTTGCCGATGCCGATGCGGGTCGCCCGCATCCGGATCTGCTCGGCGGACTCCTCGCCCGAGACGTAGAGGGTCCGCAGTCCGTTGGCGGCCAGCGCCAGCTGCAGCGAGAGGGTCGACTTGCCGATCCCCGGTTCGCCGCCCAGCAGGATCAGCGATCCGGGCACCAGACCGCCTCCGAGCACGCGGTCCACCTCGGGATCGCCCACGCTCACCCGCCGGCGGTCGCTCTCGCGGATCTCGCTCACGCGCTGCGGTCGGGCCGCGGGGATCCGCCCGGCCACCAGCGCCGGCACCGAACCGCTCTCGCGGGCGACCACCTCCTGCGTGAAGGAGTTCCACTCCCCGCACGAGGGGCACTTGCCCAGCCATTTGGGGGCCTCGAATCCGCAGTTCTTGCAGAAATAAGCCGTTTTGATTTTCGCCATCTTTTCCTGATCTTGATTTTGTCGTGCCGCGCCCGTTCGGGCCGGCGTCGTTCCGCACAGGCCGCCCGCCGGGACGGCACGCCGCGTTCCGTCAGTCCGCCGGGCGGAGCGTATACTCCTCGCGGACCACGGAGACGACCCGCACCTCGGGATGCCGCGCCCGGTATTCGCGGGTGAGATCGAACGTAAGGAGCGCCCGCCGCACCGCTCCCTCCTCGTCGTAGGCGGTGAGGCGGCAGGTGTCGGCGCGCTCGCCGTAGCGGAAAACGAAAGCGGGCTCGGTCGTCGACTCGGCGAAGGTGCCCGACAGCGCCGGGACATCCGGCGCAGGATAGACGGTCAGCGGCCCGGCGAACGCCTCGACGTATTCGAGCCGGTAGCCCCCGCCCGCCGCGACGGGCGCAGCCGCCAGCACGTCGGCCTCGATTTCGGCCTTCAGCCGGTCGAGGTCGGCCGGATCGGCCTCGTCTCCCTTCTCCGCGGGCAGCGCCTCCAGCACGGCCGTCGCGGAGACGCGCCCGATCTCGTAGGACTGCACATAGAACGGCTCCACGATATCGGAACAGGCGACCGAAAGCGCGGCGGCCAGCGCCGCGAGCGGCAATTTGCAACTATTCATATTCCACGATATTAAAGTCCGAGATCTTCGTCGACGAGCACCACGAGCACGCGCTCCGCCGGGAAGCAGCGCTCCATGCGCACCCACGTGTTGCAGATGCGGTCGGGCGAGTCGCAATCCATGCACCGGCCAGCGACGGCGCACGGCGTGCGGAAATCGGGATGCCGCGCCACGTTGCGCGGAGCGGCCACCGTCCGGATGCGCTCCTCGGCCGCCGCGCCGTCGGCGACAATCTTGTTGCGCCCCGCGACCAGAATCACCTTGCGCGGCCCGAAAATGACGGGCGCCACACGGTTGCCCACCATGTCGAGCCAGTAGAGGGCCCCCTGCTCGGTCAGGGCGTTGATCCCCGTGACGAACAGATCGGAAAGCAGCCCCTGCCGCCGGATCTCCATCCGTTCCGGCCGAGGCACGGAGGCGTCGAAACCGTCCAGCAGCCGATAGCGCGGATCGTCGCGCAGCCACTCGACGATGCCCGTGGCACGCATAGTCATCGAATCGCCGAAGGCGACGGTCGCGGGAGCCGCAGCCTCCACGGCCCGCCGCATTGCGTCGAAGGCTTCGGCCCGGTCGCGCACGACCGCCGTCTCGAACCGATGGCGGCGCAGCGCCGCGGCACAGATCTCCAGTTTTTCCATAGAATGAATTCGCTATCCGTTTTCAATGTTCCGGGAGCCTGTCCCGACCGCGATCCCGATGCCGCACGCATCCGCCGGCAGCAACCGATGGCTCCCCGACACTCCGCAGACCGATACGGACCGCAGGCTCCGGATTCCCGGCCTCGGTTCCGCGCCGCTGCCACCGCGCCGTCCGGCACCCCGCAGCCTACGGCACGCCTCGCGAGCGGCCGGCACCGCCCCGTCAGCGGAGCATGCGTTTCACGACGGCCGGATTGCCCGCGACCAGCGCGTCGTCGGGCACATCGCGCGTGACGACGCTCCCCGCCGCCACGACCGCACGGTCGCCGATCCGCACCCCCGGACAGACCGTCACGCCGCCGCACAGCCAGCAGTCCTCGCCGATCGTTATGGCGCGTCCCCGCTCGATCGGCCGGCGGCGCGCCACGCTGTCGATCGGATGCTCGGGCGTGAGCAGCCGGCAGTCGGGCCCGATCAGCGTGCGGGCTCCGACCGTGATCCCGCCCGAATCGAGAAATGTGCACCCCGTATTGACGAAAACTCCCTCGCCCAGGCGGATCGGATGGCCGTGGTCGCAGAAAAAGGGCGGCACGACCGTCGCCGAAGCGGGTATGCCCGGGATCAACTCCCCGAGCGCCTCCCGACGGGCCGGCTCGTCGTCGGCCCCGGCACGGTTGAAGCGCTCGAGACAGCGCCTCGCATGCCGGATGGAGTCCATGATCTCCGGAGCGGAGAAGTCGTAGTACGCCCCGCTCCCCATCTTGTCCAATTCGCTCATCGTCGTTCGGTTACGGTATGCCCGGACCCGCTGCCGGACGCACCGGCTCCGGCAGCCGCACAGCCCGGGGCGCTATTTGAGGAAGAAGCGGTAGATATCGTTGCCGTTGGCGTAGAGCAGCAGCAGCAGAATGATGGCCAGCCCCACGTATTGCGCCGCTTCGAGCACCTTGTCGCTCACCTTGCGGCCGGTGACGATCTCCCAGAAGGTGAAGATGGCGTGTCCGCCGTCCAGCCCCGGGATGGGGAGGATGTTCATCACGGCCAGGATGATCGACAGAAAAGCGGTCTTGTACCAGAAATCCTGCCAGTCCCACTCCGACGGGAAGATGCTCCCGATGGCCAGAAAACCGCCCAGCTCCTCGTACATCTTGGTCTTGGGCTGCACGATCATCTTCAGCTGGTCCCAGTAGGAGGCGATCACGTCGCCGGCCTTGCGGAATCCGGCGGGCACGGCCTCCAGGAAAGTATAGCGATGCGTACTCAGCGCGAAGGGGTTGCGGCGCATCACGCCGATCGTCCCTTCGTCCGAAACCGGAAGGCCGATTTCGAGCAGCATGTCGTCCTCGCGCAGCACGGTCAGCGTCACCGAGTCGCCGGCATGCTCCTTCAGATAGGAGGCATACCCGGCGAAATCGCGGCCGCGCGCCTCGTCGATTCCCACCACCTCGTCGCCCGGGCGCAGGGCCGCGGCCGTAGGCGCCACGACGCTGTCGACGACGAAGGGCATCCGCACCTCGAACAGCCCCTCGTAGTCCTTCTCGCGCCGCATGCGGATCAGCTCGTCGAGCGGCAGCGTGAGGGTCACCCGCTCCCCGCCGCGCTCCACGACCACCTCGCGGTCGTCCTCCGTGAGGATCAGCCGGTTGACGATCATGTTGACGTTGTCGATCGGCTCGCCGTCGATCGAGACGATCCGGTCGCCGTCGCGGAATCCGAGCGCATGGCCCGCCTCGCTGAAGTTGTAGCCCCAGCGCACCTGGTCGTTCGAAAGGTAGGTCTCGCCCCACGCATAGCAGATGCCGACATAGATCGCCACGGCCAGCACGACATTCATCACCACGCCGGCGATCATCACCAGAAAGCGCTGCCAGGCCGGTTTCGCACGGAACTCGTCGGGTTTCACGGGCTGCTTCATCTGCTCCTTGTCCATTGATTCGTCGATCATGCCGGCGATCTTGACATAGCCGCCCAGCGGCAGCCAGCCCAGACCGTACTCGGTGTTGCCGCGCCGGAACTTGAAGAGCGAGAACCAGGGATCGAAGAAGATGTAGAACTTCTCGACGCGGATGCGGAACACGCGCGCCATCAGGAAATGCCCCAGCTCGTGCAGGCCGACCAGGATCGTGAAACAGAGGAAAAACTGAATGATTTTGATAAAAATTTCCATAGCGGATACTTAGGATTGCAAACCGAGAAAATCGTGTGCCAGCCTGCACGCCTCGGCGTTCGCCTCGGCGTAGTCCGCGAGCGAGGGACGCTCGACGAAGGTCGCGCGGCCCAGGACGTATTCGATCGTCCGCACGATGTCGAGCCAGGCGCAGCGGCGGGCCAGGAACGCCGCCACGGCCACCTCGTTGGCACCGTTCATCGTGCAGGCCGCCGTGCCGCCGCGGCGCAGGCAGTCGTAGGCGATGTCGAGCGCCGGGTACTTCGCGCGGTCCACCTCGGCGAAGGTGAGCTGCGGATGGCGCAGGAAGTCGAACCGTTCGCCCGAGCGGACGGCCCGGGCGGGGAAAAACAGGGCGTAGCTGATCGGCATGCGCATGTCGGGCGTACCCAGCTGGGCCTTGATCGCCCCGTCCTCGAACTCGACCATCGAGTGGACGATCGACTGCGGATGCAGCAGCACCGAGATGCGCTCGGCCGGCGTGCCGAAGAGCCAGTGCGCCTCGATCACCTCGAAACCCTTGTTCACGAGCGTCGACGAGTCGATCGTGATCTTGGCGCCCATCTGCCACTGAGGGTGGCGCAGCGCCTGCTCCACGGTGACCGAGGCCAGCGCCTCGCGCCCGAGATCGCGGAACGCCCCGCCGCTGCACGTGACGATCAGCCGCCGGACCGGAGACCGCTCGCCCGCCAGACACTGGAAGATCGCCGAATGCTCCGAGTCGATCGGCACGATCGGCGCCCGTTTCTCCTCGGCCAGCCGCATGACGTAGGCGCCGCCCACCACGAGCGACTCCTTGTTGGCCAGCGCCACCTTCTTTCCGGCCTCGAGCGCCGCGACCGTCGGGTGCAGCCCGGCATAGCCCACCAGGGCGTTGACCACCGTATCGACATCGCCGCCGCCGACCGCCTGTTCCAGCGCGTCGGCTCCGGCGAAGACCTTGGTGTCGGTATCGGCCAGCGCGTCGCGCAGCGGAGCGTAGAGCGACTTGTCGGCGATCACGACCGTCGCGGCGTCGAACTCCCGGGCCTGGCGGGCCAGCTGCTCCCAGTTGCGGCGGGCGGTCAGCAGACTTACCTCGAAGCGGCCGGGGTTTTCGCGTACGATGTCGAGCGTCTGCACGCCGATCGATCCGGTCGATCCGAGAATTGCGAGTTTCTGTTTCATAGTCGGGTCAGAAGACGATGTATCCCTCCGGATCGACGGGTTTGCCCCCGTTCCAGAGTTCGAATTCGAACAGCCGCCCGTCGCCTTCGGCGGGGGTGTAGCCGATCAGCTCGCCGCTTTTGACGGTCTGGCCGGCGCGGACGAGCGACTGCGACAGATTCTTGTAGACCGACAGCAGGTTGCCGCCGTGCTGCACCACCGTGACGTAGCCCGTTTCGGGGCTCCACTGGCTGAGGATCACTGTACCGTTTTCGATGGCCATGACGCGTTCGCCGGCTCCGTTGGTGGCGAGCCGCACGCCGAAGTTGCCGGCCGGAATGTCGAAGTGCGAAGTGATGATGCCCTCGGCCGGCGAGACCAGCTCCATCGACTCGCGCAGCAGCCGGCGCGACGACACGTCGTCGCCCTTCAGCGCATAGGGACCTTCGCCCTCCATCTGGAGGCGGAGCAGCGAGTCTTCGGGCGAAGGCATGACGAGCACTTTCGAGATCCGCGCGCTGTCGGCCGCGGCGAGCGTCCGCACCACGGGCGTCTTGCCGTCGAGGATCAGGGCGATGTTTTCGTTGTAGGTCATCATGTCGCGCATCACCCGCTCCATCGAGTCGACCCGCAGGATGTTGCGGATCAGGTTCTCGCGCGAGCGGCTCGCGTCGGTGCGGTAGCCGGGCAGAATCTCCAGCACGGGCGTGTAGGCCATCAGCGACAGGATCACCACGAAGAGCACCAGCGACAGCGCCACCAGCGCCGCGAAGATGCCCGCCGGCGAGAGGTGCACGTGCCACTCCTCGCTGTTGTCGGTGGCGTCGAGCATCGCGATCCGCCGTTTGCGGAAGAGATCGTGCCAGCGGCCGGGTATCGATTCCAAGAGTTTCATCGCTCGTTGTAAATTGTACAAAGGTAACCAAAAATGGAGAAATCCTTTGCAGTTAGGTCCGAATTTTTTAACTTTGTTGCGTCAACGGAACAACGCAGAAAAACAGACGATATTATGGTAAAACCTACATTACTGGTACTCGCGGCGGGCATGGGTTCCCGCTACGGCTCGCTGAAGCAGATGGACGGCGTAGGCCCCAACAACGAGGCGATCATCGACTACTCAGTGTACGACGCCCTGCGCGCCGGATTCGGCAAGGTGGTCTTCGTCATCCGCCACTCCTTCGCCAAGGAGTTCCGGGAGGTGTTCAACGCCGAGCGTTTCGGCGGCCGCATCGCCGTGGAATACGTCTTCCAGGAGCTCGACTCGCTGCCCGAGGGGCTGAGCGTCCCCGAAGGCCGCGTGAAACCCTGGGGTACCAACCATGCGGTGATGATGGCCGCAAATGCCGTGCGCGAACCGTTCGCGGTGATCAACGCCGACGACTTCTACGGCGCCGAGGCCTACCGCACCATCGGCGACTACCTCTCGCAGCTGGACGGCAGCCGCAACCGCTACTGCATGGTGGCCTACGACCTGAACAAGACCCTCTCGGAGAACGGCACCGTGTCGCGCGGCGTGTGCGGCGTCGACGCCCAGGGCAACCTCACCTCGATGGTCGAGCGGACGCAGATCGAACGGATGGCAGACGGCCGCATCGTCTTCCACGACGGAGGCGCCGACGAGCTGCTGGCCGAGGATACGCCGGTGTCGATGAACCTCTTCGGCTTCACGCCCGACTTCTTCGCCTATTCGGCCGACTATTTCAAGACCTGGTTCGAGGCCAACCGCGAGTTGCCCAAAGCCGAGTTCTACATCCCGACGATGGTCAACAAACTCATCGCCGACGGCACGGCCTCGCTGCGCGTGCTGCGCTCCGAGGCGCAGTGGCACGGCGTGACCTACAAGGAGGACAAACCCGCGCTGATGGCCGCCATCGAGCGGATGATCGCCGACGGCAAGTATCCCGAGAACCTCTGGAAATAACGGATCCGGCAGAGCCCGCCGACCGGCCTTCGGGTTCGCGCCGGATCGTTCCGGCAGCGGTCGGCGCGGCAGTTCCGCCCCATTCCGGACAAACGAAAATCCCCTCTTCGGAGGGGATTTTTCATTGCGTGAGACCGGATCCGGATTCTCAAAGCCGCGGGAAATACGGCCGGAAATACAACCGGGGAAAAGCCATACGGAAAAACCGGCGAAAGCCGGGATAAAGCGGCGAGGCGCCGCCGGGAAAGACGGTCTGGGAAAACCGGACAGAAGGGAGGGGGCGGAAAAAGCCGGAGACGCCCCAAGAAACGGCCGGGAAAACCCGAGCGTAAAAATAGTACAGAAAAGCGATTCCCTGGCTTCGGAAGTCCGAACCGACGATTCCGTCGCGAACCGCTTCCGGTCAGCCCTTAGCCGACCACTCAGCCAATAGCACGACCTGCGACTTTCTGTCAGCAGTTCGGTCCGCGACCTGCAATCCAATCAACAATCCGGCCCGCAACACGGGCCACGACGGCCAAAAGCCCGGCCAGCAGCACAACCCGCCAATTCGAACCTGCGGCCCGGCCAGCAGCTCACCGCAAACCGGAGAAGCGCAAACCCGGCCCGCAACACAGGCCACGACAGCCAAAGGCCCGGCCTGCGCACAACCCGCCAATTCGAACCTGCGGCTCGACCTGCAGCTCACCGCAAACCGGCCAGAAGCGCAAACCAAGCCCGCAACACGGGCCACGACGGCCAAAAGCCCGGCCAGCGTCTCACCGCAAACCGGCCAAAAGCGCAAACCAAGCCCGCAAAACAGGCCGCGACGGCCAAAAGCCCAGCCTGCAGCTCACCGCGAACCGGCCAGAAGTGCAAACCAAGCCCGCAAACCCGGCCCGCAGCACAACCCGCAGTTCAGGGTCTGCAGCCGGTCCGGAGCTCGGCGCGGATCACTCCTCCTCGGCCGGTTCGACGTAGATCTGGAAGATCAGCGGCGTGTAGGGCGGAATCTCGGTACTGATCTGCTGCGTCTCCTCTTCGTCGGTGTCGATGCCCGAATCGTAATAGTAGTTGTTGTAGTAGCCGCCGTAATAGCCCCCGTAGTAATTGCCGTAATAGCCCCCGTAGTAGCTGTTGCCGTAGTAGCTGTTATAGTAATTGTAGTAGTTGTAATAATCGTAGTAGCTGTTGTAGTAGCTGCTGCCGCCCGAAGTCGTCCGGCTTCCCGCGACGCCCGTGGCGCCGTAGGCGTAGACCGACGTGGAGATGACCGCGGCCCACTGGCCGAACTTGAGGTGCGGAACCGTGTAGCTCCAGGCCGAGATCGTGCCGCTGCCGGGATAATCGAGCGCCGAGCCTTTCGAGGCCACCTCGCCGTAGACGAGCTGCTTCACCTCGTCGATGTTCGTGTCGAAGATGAACCCGTCCATGAAACGGCCGATGTACCAGATTTTGGCCTCGCCATCGACCGTCACCGAATCGCTCCGGAGCAGCTTCACCCCTTCGTAGGGCTTGTCGGCGTGGAACCGCTCGACCAGCGCGTCGGCGATCTTCTGCTCCAGCTCGTCGAACTGGGCGTAGGGCATGTACTTCGACTTGTAGCGCGACGCCTGCGGGAACGAGAGCTTGCGGTCGGGCGTGTAGCGGAAATCGGCATAGAGCTGCGGCACCGTGTCGCACACGTTCACCCACCGCTCGGCGATGTTGTAGGGGTGCTTGGCGTGCTCGTCGCTCTCGGGTCGCTTGTTGAGCGCCGTGTTGTCGTAGAGCATCAGTCCGCCGTCCTGCTTGCAGAAGGCGTCCACGGCCGATCCTTCGGCCTCCAGCGGGTTCTTGTCCGTCGAGATCACCTCCATCGAGACGATCATCGGACGGCCCGCGCTGAGCGAATACTGCCCCTCGTAGCCGCCGTCGCCCTCGACGCCGCCGCTGCCGACCACCGACGAGGGCATGTAGAGATCGACCACGGTGCCCGGACGCAGCAGCAGTTCGCGCGAATCGAAGCCGCGTTCGTCCTTATAGGTGTCGTAATAGGTCTGTCCCAGCGTCAGCGTATTGCGCATGGCCAGATGCGTGCCCTCGAGCAGCGCGAGCGGCTCCGTCCCGCACAGCCGGTAATAGGGCACGTAGTGGGTGTATTTCGTATAGGTCCCCGAAAGCCGAGCATCCTCCTCGCGGCGCGTCAGCACGATGTTGCCCCGCAGGTCGCGCCCCGAAAAGTCGAAACGCACCCAGCAGACCGTATCGTTCACCGGAAGCGCCGTTTTGTCGCCCGTCTTCCGCACGTCGACGTAATAGCCGCCCTCCTCCTGATAATTCTCCAGCAGTTCGGGCCGGTTGAGCTTCATCCAGGCGTGCAGCGCGACGGTTTCGAACCGATCGGTATCCACCGGCTCCTCCTCGGCGCAGGAGGCCAGCGCCATCAGCCCCGCGACCGCCGCAAACAAGAAACGCATACGATATTTCATAACTGTCTTCGATTTTTTTACTCCACGTCATCCACCGTGAAGAACCACGCCACGGGGCTCTCCAGCGGAACGATGCCGAAATTTTCATCGCCATAGGCCATGTTGTAGGTCATGTAGGCCTCGACGACATCGCCCTTCCGGCAACCCAATAACGCCTGCCGCAGCCCGTTTATTATCCCGCCGCCGTCCATTTCCACCACCAGCGGCTCGAAAACCCACGCACCGGGCGTCAGACCCGCCTCGTAGAGCGCTTCGGCCAGCGCCGGATCGTTCGAATCGTAGGGCATCGTCCTGGCGTCGATGGCGCGGTTTTCGAAAAGATAGGCCCGGTAGGTGACGGTCACGCGCGAACGGCGGCCCACCTCCGGTCTGGAGGGCCGATCCGCGTCGTAGATATTGGCGATGTAGCGGTAGACCGTATTCCCCGAAACGGTGTAATAGGGCGGATCGACGTCGATCGACGCGGCGAGATCCTCCTCGGCGATCAGACGCGGCGAATGCGATCCGGTCAGAAAGCTCACGATGCTCTGTTTCTGACGCGGAAGCACCTCGTCGTCCTGCTTGCACCCCGCCGAAAGCAAAAGCATCGAGACGGAGAGTATGGCGAGCAACTTCTTCATCGGCATAAAAAACGTACAAATTTACGAAAACAATCCGAAATTCCCGTAAAAAACGCAAAAAAGCGCCCGATTTATATGCCGACGCCGCAGAAAATCGCGGGGTCAGCCCCTCCGGCGCACGCGGCAGCGGTCGGTGTGCAGGTCCTGGAGACGGCACAGATACCAGCGTCGGCGCAGGTGCACGCCGGCGACCACGACGCAGGCGACGGCGAAGATCGCCGCGAGCAGCAAGAAAAAGTCCCAGGGTATCATGATTTTACGCATCTTCGGACCGGCAGCCGAGCGGCCGGTCCGTCCGTCGCGCTGCAACTTCCCTGCCAAACCGGCCGGAACCGGGCAAGAACGTCCGGGAACGGGGAGGGGCCGGACGGGACGGCCGCGATCGGATGGAGACGGCCGGGCTGAACAGAAATAGCCGACAGCGAACGAGGATGGCCGCGCCGGACGGGACGACCGCGATCGGACGGAGACGATCCGGCCAAACGGGAATGGCCGAAGCCGGACGAAAATAGTAACAAACGCACCGGTATGCGCCCCGATGCGTCTATCGCCCACCGTCCCGAGCCCTCCGGCAGCTCCTGCGAACTGTCCGCCCCCGGGCGAAGCGCGGACCGGACGGGCAACCCCTCCGGGCGAAATGCGAGCCCTCCGGCAGCTTCTGCGAACCATCCGGCCCGGCGAAGCGTAGACCGGGCGGGCAGGCCGCCGCGCCGATCGTGCGCACGGGATCCGAGAGCCGCACAGGCGCGGTCAGAGCCGTTTGAGCGCCTGGCGCACCAGCTCCTCGATCGAAGCCGAAGGCTCCTCCTTCGCCACGGCGCGCACCGCCTTCTCGGCGGCGCTCTTCGAAAAGCCCAGCATGACCAGCGCAGCCAGCGCCTCGTCGTACTGTTCGGAGGCCGCGGTCGCCGCGACGGCCTGCTCCTCGGCCAGTCCGGTCAGCTTGCCGGCCAGCTCGACGATGATCTTCTGGGCGGTCTTCAGCCCCAGCCCCTTGACGTTCTTGAGCAGCACGGCGTTCTCGGCGGCGATGATCCCCTGCAGCTCGCCGGGCGAATAGGTCGAAAGAATCGTGCGCGCCGTGTTGCCGCCGACGCCCGAAACGCCGATCAGCCGGCGGAACACTTCGCGCTCGGCCCGGGTGGCGAATCCGTAGAAGAGCTGCGCATCCTCGCGCACGACGTGGTGCACGAAGAGCTTCGCCTCGCGCGCGCCCTCGATCGCGGCGAAGGTCTGCAACGAAATCTGGAGGTAATAGCCCACGCCGCCGACATCGACGACGGCATAGGCGGGCGTGAGTTCGGCAACGGTGCCGGAGATATAGTCGTACATCGCTATGGCGTTTATCCGAAAGACAAAAATAGCTTATTTTCGCGAATTCCGCAATCCGCACGCGGCGCGGAGGGAGCGCCGCACACGGCGTCGCGGCGGCCGCGGCACGGCACGGCGCAAGGGGCTTTTCGCGAAAAACAGCCGAAAAGAGGCCTCGGTGTGAATTATTTCGGATTTTTTTCTACCTTTGTGTTCCGACAGGAAAATTTAATTCAACACAAACAGCAACGATAATGAAAAAAGCAATTCTTTCGGCCCTGATCGTGGCGGCAGGTCTCGTCGCCTGCAAGGACAACGGCGCGGCAACGACGAATGCGGCCGCAGAAGAGAAACAGACCGTCACGAGCAGCGACATCGCGTACGTACAGGTGGAGGCCGTCCTGGCGCAGTGCGATCTCTATCTGAACGAAGGCGTAGCCCTCAAGGAGAAGACCGAGAAGGCCCAGAAGAGCTGGGCGCAGAAAGAGCAGAACCTCCAGGCTTCCCTCGCCAAATTACAGGAAAGATACCAAAAGGGGCTGATCACCACCAACGACGCCCAAAAGGAGCAGGCCAACATCGAGCAGCGCGCCGCCTCCTACCAGGCCAACGCGCAGAAGGAGGCGCAGGCCCTCGACGAGGAGAACTACGTCTTCACGAACCGGGCACAGGATCTGCTGCAGCGCGCCGTGGAGGAGATCAACGCCGACAACAAGTACAAGCTGATCATCAACGCTTCGGCGCTCATCGACGCGGATACGACGCTCAACATCACCCCCGCCGTGCTGGCCAAGGTCAACGAGCTGTACGCCGCCGACAAGAACGCGGAGAAGAAATAGCCGGACGTCCGCTCCGACCATGCCGCCGCAGGTTCGCGATGCGGCACGCTGCGGACCGATGAAAGGCTGCAGACCGATATAAGGTTGCGGCGGCCTCCGTTCCGACTGCAGCGGCAGCGGCGACAGCCACGCATCCGCCCGTCCCCTTCGAAGGGACGGGCGGTTTCGTTTTCGGCCGGACGATCTCCGGCAGTCCGACCCGCAGCGGATGCGCTCCCAGCGGCCCGCTCTCATCCGCAACCGCACGTCTCCGCAACGCATATCCCGGCCGTTCGGCCGATAGCCGCCCCCCCGCACACGATCCCGCCACACGATCCCGCACGAGGCAAAGCGACGCCCAAGCCGCCGGTCCTGCCATTCCCAAAAGCCGCCTCATCCGACACGAAAAGCCGGCATTATCCTTTGCGAACGCTGCAAAAACCGTCATATGCCGCGACCGGGTCCAAACAGATCCTGCGATCCGCCGAACCGCCCATCATCCAAGAACGGACTTCGTCCGAACAGAGAGTCCGCATGCCGGCAAAACGGTTCGCCCTCTCAGCCGCCCGGCATCCGCACGGCGTCTCGAGAATACGCCTCCCGACCGCCTCCCGACAAACCGGGCTCCGGCCACCCTGCACTCGACGAAGGCGCCAACGGCAGGAAACGCGGGCCCCCGGCTCCCCCCGAAAACATCGGCCGACGACCGGACCCCGGCAGCAGCCCGACAAAAGCGATTCTTCAATTCCGAAAGTCTCGACCATGCGAGGCCAACGGCAGGAGACGCGGGCCCCCGGCTCCCCCCCCCCGAAAACATCGGCTGACGACCGGGCCCGCCCCGACGGACAAAAACGGAAAAAGGGCATCCCGTCGGAACGGGATACCCTCGGACTCCTTTGCGGAGACGCACCTATTCGGCCGTCTCGGCGGCAGCCGGCTCGGCGGTTTCGGCCGCTTCGGCGGGGAATTCGGCCTGCGGCACCACGGGCGCCGTCTGCGAATCGAGCACGCGCTCCTGCACGGCCTTGGCATCGTCCTGCGCCTGGCTGCCCGAATTGCCCTTGTCCATAACCAGCGTCGCGGTCAGACTCAGCACGACGATCGCCACGGCCATCGTCCAGGTGAATTTCTCCAGAAAGTCGGAGGTCTCGCGCACACCCATCACCTGATTCGAAGCGCCGAAGTTGGCGGCCATGCCGCTCTTGGGGCTCTGAACCAGCACGGCGAGAATAATCAACACACTGGCGACCAGGATCAAAGCGATGCAGATAGTGTATAACATATGCTTGAATTTTTAATTATTTGATTCTATTTTATGAATAATCTCGGCAAAGTAAACACTTTTTTCCGGATTTCGCAAACTTAATTTGCGATAAGTCGCTGCGGCACGGTCGCGAAAACCCTGCGCCAGGTAAATTTCCGCCAGCTCCTCGCTCACCATGTCGTCCTCTTCGTCCAGTTCGGCCTCGGTCCGCACCTCGGTCTCGGGCTCCCCCTCCTCGGCCACGATCCGCAGATCCTCCTCCTGCAGGAACCGGTCGATCAGCTCCTCGGCGGAGACCGTCGTCAGCAGTTCGGCGTCGACCGGCGGCACCTCCGGCCCGAAGGAGGCGCGGCATGCGGCGCCCGCGACGGCGCCCGGATCGGCTGTTCCCCGCCGTGCGGCCAGCAGCCGGCGCGGCACCGGGAACCACTCCCAACGCACCGCCAGACGCTCCAGCTCCGCATCGGGCAGCTCCGCGAGCCGCCCTGACGTCAGATATTCGGTCAGCTTACCCATGACGCATCCGCTACCAGTTCGAGGCCGCAGCCTGGAAAATATCCGTCACCAGCTGGTCGACGATCTCGGGGATCAGCGTCCCCTCGGCCTCGGTCAGCAGCTGTTCGGCGCTGTAATCGGCATAGGCCGAGAAGCTCTTGTTGAAGGACATTTTCTCGTCGACGGCATTCGTAAACCGCACTTTCACGGTGATGGTCAGCCGGTTGAGCGAGGCGTAGTCGTTGCTCGTACCGCTGGTCACGGCCGCCGTGGTCGACGTGTAATTGGTAATCTCGCCCTCGAAGGCGAAGTCGCCGCCCTCGTCGACCTGCGTGAGGCGCGTGCGGCGCGAAAAAATATCCACGAGCGCATCGGTCAGCGTCGAGCTGAGGATGGGCGACACCATCGTGGCGTTATTGGGGAAGTAGGCCACCGAAAAGGTCTTGGCATCGGGCGGGATCGAGGCGCCCGACAGCGAATACTTCACGGCCACGCCGCAGCCCGCCAGCACGAAGAGCGCCGCCGTCACGCCGAAGCGGAGGATCGAATCGAATCGAAGTTTTTTCATGATCGTTGCAAATGCACGTTTCCGTGCGCATTCAATTTCCAATAGCATCTTTCGGACGATCGCCGGAGCGGCTCCGCATGCCCCGCGCTGCCGCAATCGCCCGGCCGCGGCGCAGCGTCACCGCCGCAGCCCGCGCATCGGCGGGCGAAATTTCGGCGGGTGCCTCCCCGCCCCCGGCGGTTCCGACCGTCAGCTCTCCTCGATGCCCAGCTCCTTGATCTTGCGGTAGAGCGTGCGCTCCGACATGAAGAGTTCGGCGGCGGCTTCGCGGCGATGCCCGTTGTTGCGCTTCAGCGCACGGATGATCTGCTCGCGCTGCATGTCGGCCTTGGTCATCCCGCGCGGCGGCACGTCCGACACGTCCTCGCTCTCGGCATAGACCGGCGTCGCGGCCTCGGCATAGCCGGACGCCGCCGCATGCACCGACGACGACGGCAGCAGCCCCTTGATGTCGTGCGGAGGCTCACGGTGCGGCATTCCCTGCATCAGCTCGGCGAGCATGCGCTTCATCTCGTTCATGTCGGCCCGCATGTCGAACAGCACCTTGTAGAGCAGTTCGCGCTCGGACGAGATCGGCTCTTCGGCCCGCCGGGCGTCCAGCTGCACCGGAGCGCCCGCCTCCTGGCGGGGCAGGTAGCGGCTCAGGATCTCGGGCGTGACGATCCGCGACTCCTCGACGGCCGAGATCTGCTCGGCCACGTTCTTCAGCTGGCGGATGTTGCCGCGCCAGTAGTAGGTTTCGAGCATGCGCCGGGCCTCCGCGTCGAGCGAGACGGCCGGCATGCGGTACTGCACGGCCACGTCGCCGGCGAACTTGCGGAAGAGCAGGTAGATGTCGCCCGGACGTTCGCGCAGGGCCGGCACGAGGATGGGCACCGTATTGAGACGGTAGTAGAGGTCCTCGCGGAACCGCCCCGCAGCGATGGCGTTCAGCAGGTCGACATTCGTCGCGGCGACCACGCGCACGTTGGTCTTGAGCACCTTCGACGAGCCCACGCGGATGAACTCGCCCGACTGCAGCACGCGCAGCAGCCGCGCCTGGGTCGAGTGCGGCAGCTCGGCCACCTCGTCCAGGAAGATCGTGCCGCCGTCGGCCTCCTCGAAGTAGCCCTTGCGCGCCTCGAGCGCCCCGGTGAAGGCCCCTTTCTCGTGGCCGAACAGTTCGGAGTCAATCGTCCCCTCGGGAATGGCGCCGCAGTTCACGGCGATGTATTTGTTGTGCTTGCGCGCCGAGTAGGCGTGGATCACCTGCGGGAAGAACTCCTTGCCCACGCCGCTCTCGCCCGTGACGAGCACCGAGAGATCGGTCGGAGCGACCCGCACGGCCACCTCCAGCGCACGGTCCAGCAGCTCGGAGGTCCCGATGATGCCGAAGCGTTGTTTGATCGAAAGCAGGTCCGCCATTCTATTCTTCGGGTGTTTGGACAACGTTTCCGGCCCCGTCGGCGCCGGTCGTATCGAACGGTACGGAGAGTTCCGCCGCTTCCGCTTCCGCCCGCATGCCGCTCACGTAAAAGCCGAACGCGATCGCGGCCACGGCGACGACCGCCGCGATGATCGCCACCCACAGGAAGCGGTCCACCGACCGCCGCGCGCGGCGCTCCACATAGGTGTAGGCGTCGGTCGTCTTGCGGGGTTTCCCGTAACGCAGCCCCTTCAGGCTGGGATCGGGGTCGATCTTGGAGCCATGCGGCGGCTCCGGCACATGCGCAGCGGCTGCGGCCTGCCGTTCCGGCTGCGGCGGCACAGCCGGAGCGGCAGGCTGCGGGACATCCCCGGCATCCTCCGCATTCGCAGGCCCGGCCGCCGGATCGGACGCTCCGGGCGCCGGATCCGACGCCGGTTCATGAACGAAGGCCATCGTCCCGTTGCGCCCCGCGCGGAACCGGCCGAACCCCTCCATCGGGTATTCGCCCCCCTCCTGCACGGCATGCCGCACCTCGAAAACGAAGCGGTCGATGGCGCCGGCGGCCTCCAGTTCGCTCATCCCCTCCCCGCACAGCAGGCCGCGCAGCACGCCGTCGTCGCGGCGCAGCAGTTCGGAAAAGAGCACTTCGCCCCCCGGTTCCTTGACGATGAAAGCACCGAACTGGGGGATGACGAGCCGTTTGTGACGGCTCAGATAATGTTTTATCGTTCTTACGAGCACGTTTTTCGACTTTGGAATCAGGTACAAAATTACCCATTTTCGCAGAAAAAACAAATTCCGCACACCATATAATAAATAAATGGGGCCGAATGGTTGCGTATCCGGAAAATAATTAGCTACTTTGCATCGCGAAAAAATTCGAAATCCGACCGAGCCGCATTGACCCGAAATTTGCAATGTAGCTGCGGCGGATCAGACGACTACCGCCCAACGAGCCATGAAAGACAAGTACATCGATCTGATCGAACAATCGTTCGATTTCCCGCAGGACGAATTCTCCGTCGAAGACAACGAGCTGAATTTCCACGACATTCCGCTCATGGAACTCATCAAGCAGTACGGCACGCCGCTCAAGATCACCTACCTCCCGAAGATCTCCCAGCAGATCAACCGGGCCAAGCGGATGTTCAACGTGGCGATGGCCAAAGTCGACTACAAAGGGTCGTACAACTACTGCTACTGCACCAAGTCGAGCCACTTCTCGTTCGTGCTGGAG
>CAOJSG010000015.1 GCA_948442615.1 uncultured Alistipes sp. | reverse complement strand
CCGCCGCGCGTGCCGGAGAGGCCGCCGCGCGTGCCGGAGAGGCCGCCGCGCGTGCCGGAGAGGCCGCCGCGCGTGCGAAAGTCAAAAAAGCCGTCCGCAATCTCCGATATGTCTGCGTTTTTGTATACTTTTGCAATCGCAACCGATTTCGCGCGAAAGCACGACCTACCGCCATGCCGCAGACCCTCACGCTCGTCCTCACCCCCGAACAGGCCGCCGATGCGAAGTTCTACACCTCGCTCGCTGCGCGGCGCATGGGCATTTCGGACAAGGAGGTGGCGCTGGTGCGCGTCGTGAAACGTTCGACCGACGCACGGCAGCGGCAGATCAAGGTCAATCTCACGCTCGAGGTCTACGTCGACCGCGAGCCGCAGCCCGCACCCGTGCACTTCGACTACCCGTCGGTGGCGGGCAAACCCGAGGTGATCGTGGTCGGATCGGGACCTGCAGGGCTGTTCGCAGCGCTGCGGCTGATCGAAACGGGGCTGCGGCCCGTCATCCTGGAACGCGGCAAGGCGGTGCTCGAGCGCAAGCGCGACATCGCCCGGATCAACCGCAACGAAGCCGTCGAGCCCGACTCGAACTACGCCTTCGGCGAAGGGGGCGCCGGGACCTTCTCCGACGGCAAACTCTTCACGCGCAGCAAGAAACGCGGCGACTACAACAAAGCCCTGCAGACGCTCGTCTTCCACGGCGCCGACCCCGCGATCCTCTACGAAGCGCATCCGCACATCGGCACGGACAAGCTGCCGGCCATCATCTCCCGCATCCGGCGGACGATCGTCGACGCGGGCGGCCTGTTCCTCTTCGACAAAAAAGTGACCGACCTGCGGATCGTGCGCGGCCGCATCGAGGGGGTGGCGTGCGGCGACGAACGGATCGACGGCGCCGCCGTCGTACTGGCTACGGGCCACTCGGCCCGCGACATCTACGAACTGCTCCACGCGCGGCGCATCCGGCTCGAAGCCAAGCCGTTCGCCATGGGCGTGCGCATCGAGCATCCGCAGCCGCTCATCGACTCGATCCAGTATCACCGCCCGACGCGCGGCGCGTATCTCCCGGCGGCCTCCTATTCGCTCGTCAGCCAGGAGCGAGGACGCGGCGTCTATTCGTTCTGCATGTGCCCGGGCGGCTTCATCGTCCCGGCCATGACCGACGCTGCGCAATCCGTCGTCAACGGCATGTCGCCCAGCGGACGGACGTCGCCCTATGCCAATTCGGGGCTGGTGACCGAAGTGCGCCTGTCGGATTTCGAGCACCTGCGGGCCGAATGGGGCGAGCTGGCCGGCCTGAAGTTCCAGCAGCAGTTCGAAGAGGCGGCCCGCCTCAACGGCGGCGACCGCCAGATCGCTCCGGCCCAGCGCGTGGCCGATTTCGTGGCGGGCCGCACGAGCCGCGACCTGCCGCGCACCTCCTATATCCCCGGTCTCGCGCCTTCGCGGCTCGACCGGTGGATGCCCCCGTTCATCGCCGACGCGCTGCGCGCCGGCCTGGCGACCTTCGACCGCAGGATGCGGGGCTTCGTGACCAACGAAGCGCTGGTCGCAGGGGTCGAATCGCGCACCTCCACCCCCGTACGCATCCCGCGCGACGCGCAGAGCCTCCAGCATCCGGAGGTCGCAGGACTCTTCCCCGCGGGCGAAGGGGCCGGCTACGCGGGCGGCATCGTCTCGGCGGCGCTCGACGGCGAACGCATAGCCGACGCGGTACGAACCTACATCCGATAGCCATGAGACCGAAAGTCAGCATCATCGTCCCCGTCTACAACGTCGAGCGCTACCTGCCCCGCTGCCTGGAGAGCCTGACCGCACAGACGCTGCGCGACATCGAGATCGTCTGCGTCGACGACGAAAGCCCCGACGGATCGCTCGCCATCCTGCGCGACTTCGCCGCGCGCGACGCCCGGATCCGGGTCGTCTCGCAGCGGAACAAACGCCAGGGAGGCGCCCGCAACACGGGCATGGACCTGGCCGCCGGCGAATGGATCGCATTCGTCGACTCCGACGACTGGGTCGATCCCGACTATTTCGAACGCCTGCTCGCCGCGGCCGAACGCCACGACGCCGACATAGCCTGCGCCTGCGTGGTGAAGGAGCGCGGCCGGATCCGCAAATGGAACGTCCACTACACCCGCGAGGCGCTTTTCGACACGGTGCAGGCCAAATTCGAAGCCTGCCACTGCCCGCCCAACTTCAATACGACCAACAAACTCTACCGCCACGCGCGCCTCACGGCCGCCGGAATCCGCTTCCGCGAGCATGCCGTCTACGAGGACGTGGAGTTCCAGGCCCGCACGCTCGCGACCCTCGGGCGCATGGTCACCGTCCCCTGCACGGCGTACCACTACCGGGTCCACGGTGCCTCGACGACCAAAAGCGCGCAGTCGCCCCGCAAGCAGCGCGACAAGTACGAGGCGCACAAGGCGTTCGTCGCCTTCGCCGATGCGCACGGCATCGCAATCGGCCGGCGTTTCCGCGACGTGACGAAGCGCGACTGCGTCTGGTGCGGCATCTCGTGGCTCAAGATCAAGGACGACGGGCGACGGCTCTCCTACCGGCTGCTGGACCTGCTGCCCGTCTGGCGAAAAAAAATCGGATAATCATGGAAATCGACCTGGTTTACCTATGGGTCGACGGGAACGATCCCGTCTGGCGCAAGAAAAAAAACAACTACCTCCCTGCCGACAGACAGCTCGGCGAGGACGTGGCGGGCGAATGCCGCTTCGTCGACAACGACGAACTGAAATATTCGCTCCGCTCCGCCGAGCGGTTCGCCCCCTGGATCCGCACGATCCATATCGTCACCGACGGCCAGTGCCCCGCGTGGCTCGACACGAGCCATCCGCGCATCCGCCTGGTCGACCACAGCCGGATCCTGCCGCCCGATGCGCTTCCGCTCTTCAACGCCAGCGCCATCGAGCTGGGGATAGGCCGCATTCCCGACCTGGCGGAACACTTCCTCTGCGCCAACGACGACACGTTTTTCGGTATGCCGCTCGCGCCCGACTTCTTCTTCGACCCCGAAGGACGCCCCGTCATCCGGCTGGCAAAACAGCGCGTCCGCGGCAAGAACGACACCTACTCGCGCCTGATCCTGCTCCAGCAGACGCTCATCGGCGAACGGTTCGGCAAGCGCTACACCCTGGCGCCCCACCACAACATCGACGCCTACCGCAAAAGCGACTTCGAAGCGGCGCTCGGCGACTTCGCCGAGCGGGCGGAGGAGACCATGCGGCACCGTTTCCGCACGCCCGACGACCTGCACCGGAGCCTCTGCTCCTACTTCGCCCTGGCCACGGGGCGCGCGACGTTACGCCGCGTGGGCCGCTACAACCGCGTCGCGGGGCTGCGCGAGGCGATCGGCTGCCTTCTGAGCGGCCGTTTCCGTAGCGACGCCCGCTGCATTCCGCTCACCGCACCCGACTACGCCGCGGTGCTGCGCAAATACAACCCGGCGCTCTTCGCCCTCAACGACGGCGAGAACACCACGCCGGCGGACCGTGAACGCGCCAAGGCGTTTCTGCAGAGCCTGTTTCCCGAGAAATCGCAATTCGAGAAATAACCGGCCTCCTGCGGTCCGGGCCGCCGGGCCGCCCGCGAAGGCAGCCGGACCGGAGCCGGAAGCAGCGGTCGCCGCACACGCCGCCGATCGACCGCATGCAGGGTCCGCAGCGGAACCGCGAGACGGCAAACCGCGCACAGGCCGAATTGTATAATATTATCTATCAGCATCTTACACAAAAGTAGCCCGAGCTTAATAAAAAATATGAAAAATTTTTTGATATTTTTTATTAAAACGCTTGCACGATTCGCACGAAACCCTTATCTTTGCAACGAAGTTTTAAGGTTCATTTAGGTTAGTAGTTTTAGGTTGGTGAGGAAACTCGGGAATTCGGAAGTGCTTTCCGATTCCAAGTTTCCTTTTTTTATTTTCCGGCCGACCTCCGTTCCCGCATGCCGGCCGGCACTCCGCCATCTGCCGGCATCTCCGCCGTACATCCCGCCGTCGCAGCCGCAGAAGCCCTGCGGACGATCCGGTCTCCGCAGCGCAATGTTACCAAATTGTTAAATATATTTAATATATTCATAAAATATTTGCATAACAAAAAAAACTCCCCGTATCTTTGTCCTTGAAGTTTTAAGGTTCATTTAGGTTAGTAGTTTTAGGTTGGTTGAGGAGATCGGCAGGTTGCAGCGGATGTTCCGCTGCTAAGACTTCGAAAGCGGTGCTCGCTTCGCAAGTCGAATACCTCCGATTGACCCTCGTTTTCGAAGGGGGTGGTGCCCCGACGAAAAAAGGTTCGAACTTTACGGTTCGAACCTTTTTTGTTTTATCCGTTTCCGGCCGCGGCAGCCTCTTCCGGACGCCCGGGGCAACCCCGCCGCACGCCCGGAGGACGGGGCGTCACCGTTTCAATGCGGCGATCTCCGCAGCGCCGACGGCCACATCGATGCTCCCGAGCGCATAGCACCCGATGTCGTAGGGGTTGTAATAGAAGACGATGCCGCCTTCGGGCGTGACGGCGAAATTCTCGGTCGTATCGATATACTCCGGAAAGAAGCCCTGCTCGGCCAGCCCTTCGTCGCTCGACACGCCGAACTGCGCATAGAGCTTCTCGCGCACGAGCTGCCTCAGCCCCTGCATCTGCATCTCGTCGAACAGATCGCACAGCTCCAGCCGATAGCCGCCCGGCAGCGAATAGTTGCGGACATGCTGCCCGTGCATGCCGTGCGCGCCTCCGGTGTACTCGGAGAACGAAACGCTGTAGACCAGCACCGTGTCGACCACGGTCGCTTCGGCGACCGCCGTCACATGGGCATCGAACGGAGCGCGGTCGATATCGGCCGCTGCGGCCGCCTGCGCGGCCAGCCGGTCGATCGAATGCCTCGCCGCTTCGCGGGCCGATCCGGCGAATGCCTCCAGCCCGAAGAAGGATTCGATATTGGCCTGCTCGATCGCCTCGAGCGCAGGCGCATCGGCCGCATTGAGGATCGACGCGAAATCATACTGCACCGCAAGATTCATCGGTCCGGCCCGGAACGTCGTATCGACGACCACCCGGCCCAACTCGGGCATCACCGTTTTCGGCGTGCAGGCGGCCGCCCCGATCGCGACCACGCCCGCGAAAAGATACTTCAGTCTCATGGTTTTCCAAATTTCGGCGGTTCTTCCGACGTCCGCAGCCCATCCGTTCCGGCACGAAAAACGGCCGCAAAGGCGGCTGCGGGAAGATTCCGCCATTCAAAGATAGGAAAAAACCCGGCACCGGCAAACCGGCCGCGGCCGCTCGGCGGCGGCGCCTCCCGGCCTTGCGCGCCCGTCACGATCCGCCGGATACGATACGCCGCACGGCGCCGGGCGGCGGCTCGCCGCCATCCGTTCCGGCAGCGAGCCCCTTCGGCGTCCGGGAGCGAAGAGCCCCGGAGACGAAGAGTTCCGGTCCCGCACCGATCCCGCCCGGGCGCTCCGGACGCTCCCGGGCGAAGTGCCGCGCCGCGCCGGAGATCAATAGGCATCGCAGGGCGTATCGCCCATCTCCATCTCCAGCACGCCGCCGCCGGTCAGCTCGGCGAACGGCAGAACGGGCGCATGCAACGGCCGGCCGTTCCACACGTAGCGCTGCACATAGGGATTCGCACGGCCGTTGTTCCGGGTCCGGATGACGAACTCCCCGCCCTTGTAATACCGGTCGCTCAGCCGCACGGTGATCTTGTCGAAGAGCGGGCTTCCCAACGCGAAGGCGGGCTCGCAGTCCGTCAGCCCCTTCATATCGAACAGCCCCATCGAGGCGATGACGTACCAGGCGCCCAGCTGCCCCTGGTCCTCGTCCTGCCCGTAACCGTAGCCGTGCACGCCGTCCGTGCCGTAGAACTCGTCGAGGATGGCACGCACCCACTTCTGGGTCTGCGACGGCCGGCCCGCCTCGTTGAAGAGCCACGAGATGTGCAGGCAGGGCTGGTTGCCGTGGTTGTAGAGCGTCTGCAGTCCGGCGAATGCGCCGACCTCCGTGCCGCCGCTGAAGATCAGCCCGCGCGAAACGGTGAAGATGCTGTCCAGCCGCTCCGTGAAACGCTCCGCGCCGACCTTCCCGACGAGCGTACGGGCGTCGTGCGGCACGTAGAACGTATATTGCCAGGCGTTGCCCTCCTGGAAGCCGCGCCACACCTGCATCGGATCGAAACGGTCGATGAACGAGCCGTCGCGCCTGCGCGGCTGGATGAAGTTGCAGGCCGGGTTGTAGAGGCGCTCCCACCCTTTCGACAGCTCCATGAGCTTCACGTAGTCGTCCGTGCGCCGCTCGCGCTTGGCCCACTGCGCCAGGGCCCACGCGCTGAAGGAGTATTCGAGCGTGTGCGAAGCCGAGAACATGAACGATTCGTCCGGACCGTCGCCGCGCTCGGCATGGGGCACGTAGCCGTAGCGCACGAACTGGTCGGTATCCGTCTTTCCGGCGCCGAGCGGCCGGTTCGCACCGTCCAGCTCGTTCTTCAGGCAGGCCTCGTAGGCCAGCTGCGTGTCGAAGTCGCGGATTCCGCACTGGTAGGCCCCCGCGATGAGCGTGGTGAGCAGGTTGGTCCCCACACCCGAGACGTAGCGGCTGTTGGCCAGCCCGTCGGCCAGCCAGCCCGAATCCTCGTAGACCCGCAGGTGGCTGCTGATGTAGTCGGACATGTATTCGGGATAGGCCAGGATCCACAGCGGCGAGAGGTTCCACTGCGCACCCCAGGCGGCGTCCGTGTTGTAGAGGTTGTGCGCCGGAACTCCGTCCTCGAGGGGAATCTGCCCCACCGAGCCGTCGTGGCGCGGATAGGCGCCGTTCACGTCGCTGGCCAGACCGCGGCCCAGCAGCGCGTGGTAGAGTCCGGTGTAGAACTTCACCTTGTCGTCGCGGTCGGAGGTCTCCACGCGGATCCGCCCCAGCCGCTCCTCCCACATCGCGCGGGCCGCGGCCTTCGCCTGGTCGAAGGTGAGCGTTTCGGCCTCGGTCCTCAGATTGAGCCGCGCATTCTCGACCGAGGTGTACGAGAGGCCCACCTTCACGGTGATCGCCTCCCGCTCGTCGGTGCGGAACGTGAGGCACAGCCCCGCACCGACGCCCGCGGCGCGGCGCGCTCCGGCATGGAGCTCGGCTCCGTTGAACGCGTCGCAAGCGAGCGGCTCCTTGTCCGCGACGGCCGAGAAGTAGAGCGGCACGGTCGCTCCGGGCTGGTATTTCCTGACGTATTCCGGTTCGGTGACGACCCAGCCCTCGATGCGGCCGTCGTCGGTGAGCACCACCTCGGCATCGCGCACGGCGCCGCTCTCGCCCTGACGGTTGCCGATATCGAACAGGATGCGGCTCCGGTCGCCCGCCGGGAACGTATAGCGCTGGAAGGCCACGCGCGGCGTGGCGGTCAGCTCGGCCTCGATGCCGTAATCCTTCAGCACGACCGAATAGTAGCCCGCAGTGGCGAACTCCTCCTCGCGGTCGAAGCGCGAGCGGTAGCCCGACGTCGTGTCGCCCGGCATGCCGGGCACCGTCTTCAGCGGTCCGACCGCAGGCATCAGGACGATCCCGCCCACCTGGAATTCGTGGATGCACGGGAACCCCTCGATCGAATTGTCGCGGTAGTCGTAGCCGGTGGCCTCCCACCCCGAAGCGTTGCCGAGATGGCCGTTGGTCGAAGGCGCCGGCTTGGCCATGCCGAACGGCACCGCCCCCGGCGTGAAGTGGAACCAGCGGCAGTGGGCGGTGCCGATGCGCGGTTCCACGTAGGCGGAGAGCTCCTCGAGACCGGCGCCGTCCGCCCCCGGAGAGTCGCAGGCGACCAGCACGCCGGCGCACAGCATCGCGCAGGCTGCCAGCGGTTTTGCAAACGAATTTTTCATATGAAACAGCAGTTTGATTGGTTTCCGGATCTTCGGCGGCCGGGAGGGCGGCCGCCGCGGTTCAGCGGTCGATTATGATTCGTCCGATACAAAATTACGGCGATATTTCAGAAAAACAGGTTATATTTGTTTCGATCTACTTGTACGATATTACGATTCATGGCAAAAATCAAGGAGGGCTTCAAGGGAGAGCGGCTCGTCTCCCTGCCCGAGAATCTGCTGAACGACTACGGCCGGGACCCGCTCATCGGCGACCTCTACGTGCGGAAGATCGGCTTCTTCCCGCGCGTGAAATACCACTACGTCAACCAGCCTTCGGGGTGCGGCTACGCCATGCTCGTCTACTGCACGGAGGGCCGAGGCTGGTATGCCGTCGGCGGCCGGCGCTACGAGGTGGACAAGAACAGCTACCTCCTCGTCCCGCCGCACACGCCCTACGCCCTCGGAGCCGACGACGCGAATCCCTGGACCATCTACTGGCTCCATTTCCAGGGCCGCTCGGCCGCATCGTTCCTGCCCGACCGGCCCGAACCCCGTCCGCTGCTGCCCGACGAACATTCGCGGCTGCAGGACCGCTTCAGACTCTTCGAGGAGATCTACGTCAGCTTCGCCCGGGGTTACATCCGGGAATACATGGCCTATGCGTCGATGTGCCTGCATCTGTTTCTGGGGTCGTTCGTCTTTCTGGAGCAATACCGCCGCAGCGCAGCCCCTGCACGCCGCGAACAGGCGTTCTCGGCGCGTGTGATCCGCTACATGCAGGAGAACGTACGCCAGCAGCTCACGCTGGCCCAGCTCGCCGCGTTCTTCAAATACTCGCCGTCGCACTTCTCGATGCGTTTCGCGAAGGAGACGGGCGTTCCGCCGATCGACTATTTCATCCGGCTGAAGATCCGGGCGGCCTGCCGGGAGATCGAACTCACCGCCCTCCCGCTGAACGAAATCTCGGCCCGGCTGGGATTCGGCGATCCGGCCTACTTCTCGCGCGTCTTCACGAAAGTCATGGGCATTCCGCCCTCCGAGTACCGCAAGCGGAAACGCTGACGCCCCGCCCCCGGCGGCGTCTTCCGGCCGGCATGCTCGGGCCGCACCGCACGACCGCGTCGAAGCACGGCGCACGGCACCGTACACCCGCGAAGGCAACTTCGCGCAATTATCGCGTCCAGAAGGCCTGTGAGCGGCCTGTACGCGATTTTGACAGGAATACATACTAATCTTGCACAGATATGGACTGCCGATTTACGTACCTTTTCTACTTTTGTGATGACAAAAAAAGTACGATCCATGTCCGTTCCCTCGCCGAAATTTCCAAGGACGACCCCGACGCCCCTTCGAAAAGGGCGTCTTTCAGCCATAGGGACATATAAATAGGTATATCGGCCTACGACCGCTACGACGACCGACACAAAAAGAGATAAAACCCAAATCTAACCAAAAACATCAATCTATGAGAAAAATGAACTTTAGCACGAATGTACTTCGTCTGCTGACGTTCGCGCTTCTGCTTCTTGCCGGCCAGCTATCGAAGGCCGCCGAGGGGGGGGTCGGACGATCAACGGCCGAATTGTTGATGCGAAAAGCGGCGAAGCCCTGATCGGCGTGAACGTCACGGTGGAGGGGTCGACCGAAGGAACGGCCTCGGACGTCGACGGATCGTTCCGCCTCACCGTCAAGCCCGGTGCGACGATCGTCTTCTCCTACGTGGGCTACGTGCCCCTGACGATGAAGGCTGCGGACGCCGCGTCGCGGACGCTCTTCCAGCTCGAAGAGGAGGCCAACGCGCTCGACGAGGTGGTGATCGTGGGTTACGGCCAGATGCAGCGCCGCCACATCATCTCGTCCGTATCGACCGTCAAGGCCGATGCGCTGGAGAACCGCCCCGTGGCCAACGTGCAGCAGGCGCTGCAGGGTGCGGCCGCCAACCTCATCATCCAGACCAAGAACTTCGACCCGACCAACTCGTCGGTCAACATGTCGATCCGCGGCGTGAACACGATGGGCAACAACACGCCGCTGCTGGTCATCGACGGCGTGCCCCAGTCGGATGCGGGCCGCATGAACGACCTGAATCCCAACGACATCGCATCGGTCAACATCCTGAAGGACGCCGGTTCGGCCGCCATCTACGGCGCGCGTTCGTCGAACGGCGTCATCCTCATCACGACCAAGAACGGCCACCGCGAGATGGCTCCGCGCATCCGCTTCAGCGCCCAGGTGGGTATCGAGAACCCCGACATCCTCTACGACCACGTGCCCACCTACCGCAACGCGCTGCTCCGCAACGAGGCGCTGACCAACGTGGGCCGCAACCCGATCTTCACCTCCGAGGAGATCCGCGACTTCTACGAGCACGGCGACGCCGAGCGCTTCATCGACCAGGCCATGCGCAACGCCCTGCAGCAGAGCTACAACCTGAGCGTCACCGGCGGCACGAAACAGACCACCTACATGCTCTCGGCCGGCTACTACGACCAGGAGACCAACTACGTGGGCGATTACAACACCCGCCGCTACAACCTGCGCTCGAACATCACCACCGAGTTCGGCCGGCTCAAGCTGGGCGCCAACATCAGCTTCACGCGCGCCGAGATCAAGCAGCCCACGACCTCGGGATTCCTCTTCGCCGACCTGGTGCGCTACCCGAGCTACTACTTCTTCCGCCAGAAGGAGAACGGCGTCTACTTCGGCAACAACTACAAATACGGCGGCTACGACCTCAGCCCGCTGGCCGCGCTGGAGTCGGGCGGCTCGAACAAGTACGACAACGAATACCTCACGGGCACCTTCACGGCCGACTTCGAGATCCTCAAGGGGCTGAAGGCCCGCGCCATCCTGGGCGGCGAAGTGCGCCACGAGCACCGCTTTTCCAACCACACCACCTACCTGCGCGCCACGGACAACGGCGCCAACCACGTCGACCCGTCGACCGCCACGCTCGGCGGCTCGACCGACCATCCGGTCGACGACTGGGTGGGCAAAAGCACTTACGTCAGCGCACAGCTGATGCTCGACTACAACCGCACGTTCGCCGAGAAGCACAACGTGTCGGGTCTGTTCGGCTGGGCCGACGAGTCGAACATCTTCTACGGCATCACGGCCGGCAAGAAGTATCTGAACGACCTCAACGTTCCGGGCGAGGGGACCATCGTGGGCGAGAACACGAAGCTCTCGTCCGAGGACAAAACCCGCTCGGCGCTGCAGTCGTTCTTCGGCCGCGTGGGCTACTCCTACGACGAACGCTACTACTTCGAATTCACGGCGCGCTACGACATGTCGTCGAAATTCCTCAAGGTGCGCAACGGCGCCTTCTTCCCGGCCGTGTCGCTCGGCTGGCGCATGTCGCAGGAGAAGTTCATGACCTCGTGGCGCGAACGCGTGGGCGACCTGAAGCTGCGCGCCTCGTACGGTCTGAACGGCAACCAGCAGGACGTGGGCCTCTACGACTTCATGACCACCTACGGCCTGTGGCAGAACGCCTACGGCTTCAACGGCGTGCCGGTGCAGGGCCTCATGTTCACGATGGGCAACGAGCTGCTGACGTGGGAGACCGCCAAGACCTTCAATATCGGCGTGGACGCCACCTTCTTCCAGAACCGGCTGAGCGTCAACCTCGACTACTTCTACAAGCGCACGGAAGACATCCTGCTTCCGCCGGTGGTTCCCGGCACGTTCGGCGCCAGCATCGCCAAGGAGAACCGCGGCGTGCTCGACAACCAGGGCTGGGAGGTGACGATCAACTACAACCTCACGCACGGCAACTGGAAGCACAACTTCTCGCTCAACGTCGCCGACTCGCACAACGAAGTGGTCAAATACGGCGACCGCAACATCCATTCGAACGACGGCGTGAACGTCCTCACGCAGGAGGGTCTGCCGCTCAACTCCTATTTCGGCTATAAGACCGCCGGCTTCTTCCAGTCGATGGAGGAGATCGAGACGGCCGCCATCCCCTCGACGATCGACCGCTCGCAGCTGCGCCCCGGCGACGTGCGCTACGTGGACCAGAACGGCGACGGCATCATCAACGAGGACGACCGCATCTACCTGGGCTACGGCTTCCCGCGCTACACGTTCGGCTTCAGCTACAACGTCTCGTGGAAAGGCATCGACGTGGGTCTGATGCTCCAGGGCGTCATGAAGCGCACCAACGCCATCCGCGGCGAGATGATCGAACCGTTCCACTCGGACTACTCGATGACCATGTTCGACCACCAGCTCGACTACTGGACGCCGACCAACCGCAATGCCCGCTATCCGCGTCTGGGCACGAGCGGCAGCGTCTCGCAGTCGAACAACTGGATGGGAGGCTCGGACATCTACATGCTCGAAGGCGCCTACATGCGCGTGAAGAACATCCAGGTGGGTTACACGCTGCCCAAGAAATGGACGCGCAAGTTCGGCTGCGAGGCGCTGCGCATCTATTTCGACGCCCAGAACCCGCTGACGTGGACCAAAAACGGCTTCGTCGACCCCGAGACCTCGGAATTCGGCAGCAACATGAGCCGCGGCGGCGCCAACTCGGCCCGCAACTACCCCACGCTGCGCTACTTCGGCGGCGGCATCGATCTGACTTTCTAACCTCAATCGGACTACAGACATGAAAATCAAAAGCATATTCGCCGTTCTGGCCGCCGGCATGGTCGGTTGCGTCGGTCTGGAACAGTATCCAACCAACTCCTACACCGACGAAAACTTCTGGAAATATCCCGAAAACGTCCGCGCGGCGCTCTACCTCGGATACAACCAGTGCTGGAACGACTACACCTATTTCCACAACGACCTGCTCTCCGACGACACCTACGGTTCGCGCCACTCGTCCGACGAACTCAACATCGCGACCGGTCTGGCCACCACCGAAAACGGCCGCTTCGCGAGAGAGTGGAACGACTCCTACCAGGAGCTGCGCACGATCCACACCTCGCTCGACAACCAGCACCGCATCGACGTGGGCGACCCCGTCTTCAAGGAGCGGATGCTCGCCGAGCTGCGTCTGATGCGCGCCTTCACCTACCTGCGCCTGACCACCTGGTTCGGCAACGTGCCCTTCTACACGCGCAACCCGACGCTCCCCGAGGCGATCTCCTCGAAACCGACCGACGCCGCGACCATCAAGGCGTTCATCCACGAGGAGCTGGCCGAGGCCGCCGAGATCCTGCCCAAGAACACGGAAATCCCGGCCAGCGAGCTGGGTCGCTATACCTGCGGCACGGCCGTCGCGCTCAACGCACGCGCCTACCTGCTGGACAACGACTTCGAAAACTGCGCCCGGGAGTGCGCCAAGCTCATCAATACGACCGACTACGGCACCTATGCCCTGGCCGACGACTACGATGCGCTCTTCAAGACGGGCCACTACGGCTCCGAGTCGATCATGACGATCGAGTACGCCACGCTCAACGGCGTCGAGAACGTCGTGCGCAGCTGGGGAACGGGCGGCTACCTGCCCCAGTCGATCGGCAGCCGCGGCATCACGATCTATTCGCCCACGCAGGAGCTGGTCGACGCTTTCCGCAAGCTGAACGGCGACCCGGCGAACGACACCGACTACCTGAACCGCGACAAGCGCTTCTACACGACCATCGCCTACAACGGCTGCGAGGTCGACATCCCCGAGAAGCGCGAGCTCGGCATCACCGGCACCGAGGGCAAGGGCAAGGGCAAATACACCTGCTGGACGAAGCTCTCGGACCAGAACGCGGCCCACGACTCCGAGCTGGTCGACGCCTACGACGGTTCGCAGGACCGCACCTGCACGGGCTACTACAGCCTCAAGAACTACGACGCGACGACGGTTGCGAAAGGCGGCGGCTCGATCAAGTCGCTCATGGAGATCCGTTACGCCGACGTGCTGCTGATGTATGCCGAGTCGATGTACGAGCTGGGGCAGATGACCGAGCAGATCTGGGACCAGACCATCCGTCCGCTGCGCGAACGCGCGGGATTCACGGCCGACTACTGCTCCTATGCAGCCGGCAGCGGCGACATGCGCGAAGCGATCCGCCACGAACGTCGCTGCGAGCTGGCGCTCGAGGGACGCCGCGTCTTCGACCTGCGCCGCTGGGCCGTGCTGGACAACGCCTCGGTCAAGACCTCCGGCGCCACGGTGCTCACCTCGCAGGCTACGGGCGCACCGTTCGAGGACGACGGATCCAACATCAAATGCCAGAACAGCTACCGGCTCAAATACTGGTTCGCCATTCCGCAGGGAGAGCGCGACAAGAACAAGAACCTCCCCCAGAACCCGGGCTGGTAACGGACGCACGGAACGGAATGTCAGATTTCAACCATACAAACTATGAAAACCATGCTGAAAACCATATGCTCGTTGTCTGCCGCAGCCGCATGCGCCCTCTTCTGCGCCGCATGCGAAGATGACGGCAACACGATGAACTACAACATTTTCCCGGGAAACGAACTCTATCTGCCGCAGCAGGGCGCCGCGGTGAACCTCGGCGACGGCCAGCCCACGCTCTTCGAATGGGCCTCGTCGGTGGCCGAAGACAAGGGCTTCGTCACGTACGACGTGCTGTTCGACAAGAAGGGCGGCGACTTCTCGCAGCCCGCAGCCATCCAGGCGAGCCAGCTGACCGGATCCAAGAACTACCTCTCGCTGACGGCCAAGGAGCTGAACGCCATCGCCCGTCAGGCCGGCATAGGCGTCGGAGAGACCGGCGAACTGCTCTGGACGGTACGCGCCTCGAAAGGGCTGTTCGGAAGCATCTACACCTCGATCCACACGCTGACGGTCACCCGCATGAAGTCGGTCGATCCGCTGCCGACCGCCGTGACGCTGGCGGGAGCCGCCACGGAAGGGGGCGACGGCATCCCGATGCTCCTGCGCAAGGAGTTCAACGGTGCGCCCATCGAGGAAGCGGGCTTCTTCGACTGCTTCACGAAGATCTCATCCGGCGAATTCACCGTCAGCGACGAACTGGGCCGCTACTACAAGCTGGAGGCGGACGGCCGAATCGTCGACTCGGACACGCCCGCGGCCAATACGATGAGCGCAGAGGGCATCTATTACCTGACGATCGACTTCGACGGCATGCTCTGGTACGCGCGAACGGTCAGCGAGGTGGAGCTCTACGCGGCAGCCTGGGCCGACGGCATGCACACGGCCCATGCCCCCATGACCTACAAGGGCAAGGGCGTCTGGGAGCTGCAGAACTACGACAACAAGACGTCGGACAACTCGGCCAACGACTCGCGCCACCGCTTCAACATGAAACTCGGCGACGGCACGACGCTCTACCTGGGCACCATGGCCAGCCTCGGCACCTCCTACACGACGGACTACATGAAGGTCGGCATCTTCGACGAATCCGGCATCGGCAACGCGGACTGGGACAAGACCTGGAAGTTCCTGCTCACGGACTGCGGACGGCCGCTGGACTGCTACCTCTATCTGAACGCCGACAACCCGGCCGGCTCCTACTGGCACGAATACAAATTCAAATAGTGTCCGGAACCGCATCAATTCTATCAACCAAAGAAGATTTCGAATCATGAAGAATCTGAAAATAGACAAAATCGCTGCGCTGCTGCTCCTGACGATCGTCGGCTGCGCCAACGATTACGAAGAGCTCACCATGCCCGCCAAAGGCTCGCGGAAATACGCCCCGTACGACATCGTTTGGTCGCAGGCGGCCGACTCCGCATCGCAGGCGTTCGTCGAGCGGTTCTACGCCGACCCCGACGACGCCTCGGCCAACCACAACGGCGCCTACGGCGTGTTCACCTACTCGGAATACAACAGGCGCGGCGGTAACTTCAACTGCTACTGGCAGCAGGCGCACGCAATGGGCGCGATGGTGGAGTACTACAACCGCATCAAGCGCAGCGACGCCGCCGAAGAGGCGCGCATCCGCGGCTACTTCAAGAAATGGTACGACAAGCGCGGCAACAACTACGAAGGCAACAGCTCCTGGCGCGGTTCGACGGGCTTCGGCAACGACTTCTCGGACGACACCAACTGGATCACGATCGCACTGCTCCAGATGTCGGAGGCCGTGAGCGAAACGGATCCGGATGCCGCCGCGACCTACTACGCCGCCGCGAAACGCACGTGGGACGAATGCGTCGTGCCGCGCTTCGCGCTGAACGAGTACGGCTGGCTCCCCTGGAAGATGACCGACCTGGGCGCCAACGAGTGCACCAACGGCCCCGGATGCATCATCGCCTGCATGCTGGCGCAGGACGCCCGCGACCGCGGCGACGAAACGGCCGCCGCAGCCTATCTCGAACAGGCCTACGCCTGCTTCGACCAGCAGCTCCACGTCATGACGGCCAACGGCACGCTGAGCGGCGTGCCCCTGAGCTACACGCAGGGCACCTGCATGGAGTCGGGACGCCTGCTGTGGAAACTCACGGGCAACGTCGGCTATCTGCGCAAGGCCATCCAGGCCGCACGCGGACAGATGATGTCGGGCGGCATGAACGAAAACTACAACGGCGAATACGTCATGCGCGACGAGGGCGCCGACGAGAACAACTCGATCTTCCACGCCGTGCTGTTCCACTGGGCCACGCGCATGATCCTCGACACGGAGATCGACTCATTCGACCGCAGCATCCGCCGCGAACTCTACAACTATGTCAACCGACATGCCTCCTACTACTGGACGCGCGGCATCCGCAAGTCGGAGATCGAATGGAAAGACTCCTACTTCGGCGTGAAGTGCTACGAACCGCGCGAAGCGGGCACCGGAGGATCGCTGGGCGCCTTCACCAGCGCGGCCCAGGCCATCGAATCCATGTGCATGATCGAAGACGTTCAATTCTAACCCGAAAAAACGACTATCATGAGAAAAATACTCAGATTGCTGACCGTCGGCGTGTTCGCCTGCTGCTCGCTGGCCTGCAGCGACGATCCGATCGACTCCGCCGTACAGCCCGCCAATCGGCTCTATCTGCCGCGCGACAACTATTCGGTGGATCTGGCCAAAGGCCTTCCCGTCAAGTTCGAATGGGCCGCATCCAAATCGGCCGACAACGGATACATCGTATACGAACTGCTGTTCGACACCGAAGAGGGCAACTTCGAAAATCCCCTCTACGTCGTATCGAGCGACAACAACGGAGCGAGCTCCTATGCGGAGATCGCCAGCACGACGCTGAACACCATCGCGCTGCTCGCCGGCGCGGACTACGGCGAAACCGCCCACGTCAAATGGTCGGTGCGCGCCTGGAAAGACCGCTCGTCGGTGCGCTACGCCGATGCGCAGTACCTCTCCATCACCCGTCTGGACGTGATGCCGCTCGAAGTGAGCATCTCGGGCGATGCCGTCGAGGGCGGATCGCTCATGCTGGGCGCCGCCCTGCCGATCGCCACGCAGAAGGGCAAGCACATCGCCGAAACCGAACCCGCGGCATTCGAAGGCTTCGTGAAACTGACTCCGGGCAAGCTGAAGATCTCCGACGACATGGGATATTACTATCGCATGGACGCCAACAGCGCGCTCACCCGTCTGACCGAAGAGGACGGCGAGGAGCTGGATTCCCGGATCGAAGAGGAGGGCGTCTACTGGCTCTATCTGAAGTTCTCGACGAAGGTCTACTCGCTGAAGAAGATCGAGCAGGTGGCCGTGTGGACCAACCCCTGGTGGGGCGGACACATGGGTCTCGAGCCGCTGACCTATGCCGGCAACGGCGTCTGGGAGGTGAAGGACTACGCATGGGACATCGCCGACGGCGGCTTCGACTCGCGCTACCACTTCAACGTGACCTACGCCGACGGCAGCGAGGAGCGCTGGGGCTACTGGGACGACGACTGCCGCAACAACGCCAACCCGGACGGCGACGCCAAGTTCTTCAACATCTACCGTTTCGCCTCCGCATCGATGAACGACGACTGGGCGCACTCGTGGAAGACCCGCGAAAACATCAAGGAGGGCGCCAACATGCTGGTTTCGTTCCGCGTCTGCATGAACCGCTCGGAGAAGGAGCAGTATTTCCACGAACGCGCGTTCTCGCCCCGCAGCGACGTGACCGGCACGAGCGTCGACCTTTCGGGCTCCGCAATGGAGAACGGCGAGAAACGCACGCTCAATGCGGCTCTGCCCGTCATCTCGGCCGACGGCCGCTACGACAGGACCGAACGCGTGGCCGACACCTACGAGTGCTTCACGCAGCTCTCGGCGGGCGAACTGATCGTCCAGGACGACATGGGACACTACTTCACGCTCGCGGACGGCGCACTCAAAAGCTCCAACACCGAGGTGAAGAACGCCGTGTCGCAGCCGGGCATCTACTGGATCAGCATCGACCTCAAGGCGAAGAGCTACGTGATGAAGCAGATCGAGAAGGTCGAGCTGTGGAACCGTCCGTGGTTCGGAAGCACGGCGCTCAAGGAGATGAACTACGACGGCAACGGCGTCTGGAGCGTCGAGAACTACGCCTGGACGATCAGCGACGGCGACCGGTTCGACTCGCGCTACTACTTCGTGGCTACCTACGCCGACGGAACCAAGGAGCGCTGGGCATTCTGGGACGACGACTGCCGCAACAACGCCAATCCGGACGGCGACGCCAAGTTCTTCAACGTCTACCGGTTCGACGATGCGAACTGGACCGACGCCTGGAAGCACGCCTACAAAACCCGCGAGAACATCAAGGAGGGCGCCAACTCGCTGGCCACGTTCCGCCTGCACATGAACAACACGGACAAGGCCGACTACTACCACGAGCGTCAGTTCAAGGGCATCGACGAGGTGCTGCCGACGGCGATCACGCTGTCGGGCGTTACGGAGAACGGCGCCGGGGTCGCCATGTTCGGCGCCCGGAAGATCGGCGAGGCCAAGAACGACGTTTCGGCGGACGAGCTGCCCAACGCATTCGAGTGCTTCACGCGATTGACGGCCGGAGAGCTGACCGTCACGGACGACCTGGGCCGCAACTGGCAGCTGGTCGACGGCGGCGCGCTGACGCTCGGCTCGCAGAAAGCGGCCGTCGAGGCCGGCATCTACTGGATCAAGCTCGATTTCGAAAACAAATCCTGGACGATGAAGAAGATCGAGAAGGTGGTGCTCTGCAACAAGACCTGGTTCATGGGCACCGCCGAGAAGGAGATCGCCTACGAAGGCAACGGCGTGTGGGGCATCGCGGATTACGCATGGCCCGTCAACAACGACAGCAACTTCGACTCGCGCCACTACTTCATCACGACCTATGCCGACGGCTCGAAAGAGCGCTGGTCGCACTGGGAGGACGACTGCCGCGGCAGCTCCAATCCGGATGCGGATCCGCGATTCTTCACGGTATACCGTCTCCAGCACGACAAGATCGGCGAATGGGACCACGCCTGGAAGACGCGCGAGAACATCGGCGAAGGCCGCAATCAGCTGGCGACCCTGCGTGTGCGCATGAACCGTTCGGACAACGCGGAGTTCCGCCTGGAGCGTTCGTTCAAAGACAAATAGTACGGACGGAACCCTGCTGAAAAGACAAACGACAAGACGAGGTCCCGCCCGCAGGCGGGGCCTCGTTTTCCATCGATCGCACCGACCATGAAACTCGTTTTTTCGATCTGCGCGCTGCTGCTGGCCACGGCGCTCCGCGCACAGATCCGCGTCCACGGACAAGCCGACGGCGAAAACCGCCGCTTCGCACTGTCGACGCCCGAGGCGAGCGCCGCCATCCTGTTCGACCCAGACGACGCCGAGGTCGTGAAACGCTCGGCGCGGCTCTTCGCCGGCGACGTAGAGGCCGTCACCGACCGGCCGATGCCCGCGATCGCCTCCCCGGCGGAAGGGAGCGGCAATGTCGTGGTCGTGGGCACGATCGCCCGGAGCCGGTTCATCCGGCAGCTGGCCGAAGCCGGGAAAATTGATATCCGCCCGCTCGAAGGGGCGTGGGAGCGCTATCTGATCCGGACGGTCGAGGCCCCCTTTCCGGGCGTGGACCGGGCCTTGGTGATCGCCGGCAGCGACCGGCGCGGCACGGCATACGGACTGTTCGCCCTCTCCGAGCTGATCGGCGTCTCGCCCTGGTACTGGTGGGCCGACGTGCCCGTACGGCACCGCGAATCGCTCCATGTCGAGGCGCCGCCCACGCTTTCGGAATCCCCGTCGGTCCGCTACCGCGGAATCTTCCTCAACGACGAGGACTGGGGGCTGACCCCCTGGGCTGCCGAGACCTACGAACCCGAACGCGGCAACATAGGGCCCAGGACCTACGCCCGCATCTGCGAACTGCTCCTGCGCCTGAAGGCGAACTACCTGGCCCCCGCCATGCACCCCGTTTCGACGCCGTTCAACCGCATTCCGGAGAACAAGATGGTAGCGGACACGTTCGCCATCGTGATGGGCTCGACCCACTGCGAACCGCTGCTGCTGAACACGGCGGGCGAATGGGACCGCGAAACGATGGGCCCCTGGGACTACGACCGCAACAAAGCGGGCATCAACCGTGTCCTGGCGCAGCGCGTCCGCGAGAACAGCCCCTACGAGAACGTCTACACGCTGGCGCTGCGCGGCCTGCACGATGCGGCGATGGCCGTCGGGACGCCCATGCGCGAGAAGGTGCGGATGCTGCAGTCGGCGCTGCTCGACCAGCGCGACATCCTGGCCAGGGAGACCGGCCGGCCGATCGAAACCGTCCCCCAGGCCTTCACCCCCTACAAGGAGGTGCTGGAGATCTACTCCAACGGACTCGAGCTGCCGGGCGACGTCACCATCGTCTGGCCCGACGACAACTACGGCTATCTGAAACGGCTGAGCGGACCGCGCGAACGGCAACGCCCGGGGCGTTCGGGCGTCTACTACCACGTCTCCTACCTGGGCGTTCCGCACAGCTACCTGTGGTTCAGCACCACGCCGCCCGCACTGATGTACGAGGAGCTGCGCAAGGCCTACGACACAACGGCCGACCGGCTGTGGCTGCTCAACTGCGGCGACCTGAAGGGGGCCGAGATGCAGGTCTCGCTCTTCTGCGAAATGGCCTACGACATCGGCCGGTTCTCGGCCGACGACGTCGCGACCTACCCCGCACGGTGGCTCTCCGGATTTTTCGGCCCGGAATATTACGACCGGCTGGAGGCGATGACGCGCGCGCATCTGCGGCTGGCCTTCGTGCGCAAGCCCGAATACATGGGCTGGGGCTACCACTGGAACCACTTCGGCAGCGGATGCGAACAGCTCACCGACACCGATTTCTCGTTCGCGAACTACGGCGAGGCGCAGCGGCGGCTCGACGCCTACCGGCAGCTGGGCGCCGCCGCCGAGACGATGCTGCACGAACTGGACGAAACGGCCCGTCCGGCCTTCTATCAGCTGGTCTACTATCCGCTGCGGGGCGCCGAATTGATGAACCGCATGACCCTGGGCGGCCAGCGCAACCGGCTCTACGCACGGCAGCGCCGGGCCGCGACCGATGCGGCAGCCCGCGAGGTGCGCACCTGCTACGACAGCCTGCAAACGATCACGGCCGGGTACAACGCCCTGCTGGGCGGCAAATGGAACCGGATGATGTCCATGCGCCAGAACTACGACCATACGAGCGCCTATTTCCGGCTGCCCCGCCTCGAGACACGCACGCCGCACGGAGCGCCCGAGCTGGCGCTGCAGGCGGAAGGCGAGGATTTCACGGGAGGCCGGGGGCTCCACGCGCTGCCGGCATTCGACGATTACCTGCGGCAGACCCGCCGGATCGAAGTCTACAACCGGGGCGGCGGCGAGCTGGAATGGAAGGCGCGCGTATCGGACCGCTGGATCCGGCTCGACAAGTCGCACGGGAAGACCGCGACCGAAGAGACCGTCGGCGTGTCGATCGACTGGCAGCGGGCGCCGAAAGATGCGAACGCGGTCGGAAAGATCGAGTTCCGGGCCGGCGGCAGCCGCTGCGAGGTGCTCGTCCCGCTCTTCCGCCCGGCGGCGCCCGCGCGCGACGAGCTGAAGGGGCTGTTCGTGGAGAGCAACGGCGTCGTATCGATCCCGGCGGCCCAATACCACCGCAAGCAGGAGAACGACGCGGTCCGCATCCGCCGCGTCGAAGATCTGGGGATCGAAGGGGCCGCGCTGCAACTGGGCGACGCGACGGCTCCGCTCCAGAACTACCGCGATCCGCAGACGCCCGCCGCAGCCTACGACTTCTACGCCTTCGACGCCGGATCGGTGGACGTCTACACCTATGTGCTGCCGACCTTCCCGCTCCATGCCGAACGCGACTTCCGGCTGAACGAGCACACCAATGCAGACACGAAATACAGCATACAAATCGACGACGGCGCCCTGGCCACGCCGTCGTCCTCCCACATCGAGTATTCGCAGGTCTGGTACGAAAGCGTGCTGCGCAACTGCGTCGTCAACAAATCGACGCTGCACATCGACGAACCGGGGCGCCACACGCTCCGCCTGCGGACGGGCGATCCGGGCATCGTCGTCCAGAAGATCGTGCTCGATTTCGGCGGCATGAAACGCTCCTACACGGGGCCTCCGTCCACGCGCGTCGAGTAACGTGCCACTCCGGTCGGCACGACGCAGGACCGGCGCACCCCGAACGCCAATCGCCTCCGCCGGCACGTGTCCGGCGGAGGCGATTCCGTCGATCGGTCTCCTGTCCGGCCGTACGCACGCGCACCGGCCGGCAGCCCGGACCCTCCGGGCCGGAGAAGCGGGCGGCTACTCCACGATGAACTCGTCGGTGAAGATCCACCCGCCGGGATGTCCGTTGCTCAGGGCCTCGATCCGCACATAGCGTGCCTCGTCCGCGCCCTCCCAGGCGAAGGTACGGTAGCAGTCCTGGCGGAACTCGAAGGGCACGTCGTTCTCCACCTCACCCAGCTGCCGGAATTCGGTCCCGTCGTCCGAAACCGAGAAGCGCACCGCACGCGGCATCCAGATGTCGGCGAAGAACCCCTGCATGAAGTCCGCCGCGATGCGGCGGATCGGCCGGCGGCTCTCCAGGTCGACGGTCAGCCGCACGTCGGTATCCAGCCAGCCCTGCCAGCGGCGGTCGCCGTAGTTCCAGTCGCCGCGCAGCCCGTCGGTCAGCGAGCCGTCGCCCGCAGCCGGGTATTTGGCGTGGTAGGAGGGTTCGCAAACGACCTTTTTTCCGGTCGAGAGACACTGCACCGGCTCGAGCGACTCGGGACGCGGGCCGACCTCCTGCGCCAGATCGAAGGGATGGTAGCCGCGCTCCTGCATCCAGCGCACGGTTTGCAGCGCACGGAGGCGGAAATCGTCGTAGTCCTTATTGGCGACCGGGCTCCACGCCACCTCGGCGATGGCGAGCATGCGGGGCCAGAGCATGTGCTCGGCGTGCTCGTCCGTCGGGACGTGCTCGCACCAGAGATTGCCCTGCACGCCGAGGATCATCGGCTTCACGTGCGCCGGCAGCGTATCGGGCACCGGATCGTAGGAATAGGCCTGGCGCAGCGTGAGGAACGCGGCCGCGGCGGGCGGTTCGCGCGTGGGATCGTCCTGGCAGAAGTCGAGATAGCAGTAGCCCGACGGCGTCATCACGGCGTGGTGGCCCTGTTCCGCCGCGGCGATGCCACCCTCGACGCCGCGCCACGACATCACCGTAGCGTTGGGTGCCAGTCCGCCCTCGAGAATCTCGTCCCAGCCGATCAGATCGCGGCCTTTGGCATTGAGGAACTTCTCGACGCGGCGGATCATGTAGCTCTGCAGCTCGTCGACATCTTTCAGCCCTTCGCTCCGCATCCGGGCACGGCAGCGCGGACAGCTCCGCCAGCCCCCCTTCGAAGCCTCGTCGCCTCCGATGTGGATGTATTTCGAGGGAAACAGTTCGATCACCTCCGAAAGCACGTCCTCCACGAACCGGAAGGTCGCCTCGTTGCCGATGCAGTAGTCGGAGTTCACGTAAGGCTGGCGGCTGCACGCCAGGTCGGGATAGACGGCCAGCACCTCCTCGCTGTGTCCGGGCATCTCGATCTCGGGAATCACCGTGATGTGCCGCAGGCGGGCGTACTCCACCACCTCGCGGATATCGTCCTGCGTATAGTAGCCTCCGCGCGCCTCGGGATCGTCGCGATGGCAGTAGCGTTTGCCGCCGTAGTTCCAGCCGTCCCAGTCGGCATAGGGGCGCCACGCGGCGAAGTCGGTCAGCTGCGGATGGCTCTTGATCTCGATGCGCCAGCCGGCGCCGTCGGTCAGATGCCAGTGGAAGCGGTTGAGCTTGTAGCGCGCCATCAGGTCGAGCTGCCGCTTGACGAACTCCTTGCTGCGGAAATGGCGCGACACGTCGAGCATCATGCCGCGGTAGCCGAAGCGGGGTGCATCGCTGATCGTGAGCGCCGGGATCCGTCCGCCGAACTGATCGCGGAGCTGCAGCAGCGTCTGCAATCCGTAAAAAATACCGGCCGCATCGCCGCCCGCGATCGCGATGCGTGCGGGTGCGATCTCCAGCCGGTAGCTCTCGGGAGCGGCCCCCTCGCCGAGCGAAAGGGTCAGCACGGCGCTCTGCGCATCGCCCGCCTCGGCGAATGCGACGGGGCACACGGACATCCAGCTGCGCAGGTCGTCGCGCTCGGAGCCGGTCAGGTCGGTGGCGTAGGTCACCACCTCGGGCATTTCGAAATGTCCCTCGCCGCGCACGGTCTCCTGCGGAACGGGGATGATCGCGAGCGGCTCCTCGGCGGAACCGCAGCAGGCGACGGCCGAAAGAGCCGTCAGGGCGAGCATGATCGATCGATATCTCTTCATAGGTCGGGTTTTGCACGCACGGCGGAGCCGCATGCCGGAGGCCGAAGCCGGCGCTTCCGGAAAAGGTCCGTCGCACGAAAGGTTTGTCGGGAACAAAGATAATAATCTTGCGGAGAATAAAAAAGCCGTGCGGCAGGGTCGCTTGCATCGCAACCGCCTGCCGCACGGCACAATCAGCCGACTTCAGTCGGAACCGGCGGGACTACCACCACATCGCATCGAGGAAGCTCGGGTTCGAGGCGCCGCCCTGGGCGTCGTAGCCGTGACCCGTCTCGTCGCGGATGATGTTGCCCGAGCCGTTGGGATTGGGCTCGCTGGCGTTCATGCGCCAGTAGGCGACCAGACCCTCCGTCTGCGGATCGATGTAGTTCATGTTGTTCGCCAGCTCGGCCGCCGTACGCGCCGTTTTCCAGACGCGGGCCTCGGCGATGTAGCCGTTGAGCGGACGGCCGGCATCCCACTGGCCGAAGGCGCCGATACCGAAGCCGTAGCTGTCCGTATCGCCCGAGATGTTCACCGAACGCCCGTCGGTCGCCATACCGCCGGCATACTTGCCGTCGACGAACAGATCGAGGGTCTTGCCGTCCCAGACGGTAGCCACATGATACCATCTTCTGGTCTCGAAGTGCATCGCGGCCGAGGGCTGGAACTCCTGGCCCACGCAGACCTGAATCTGGTCACGGTCGATCTTCACGTCGCCGAAGCGCAGACCCAGGTTACCCTCGACGCCCATGATCGAGCTGATCTTGTTGCTGTTGTTCGTGAAGGCGTTGACCCAGATGCGGCACTCGAGCGTCACTTTCGTCATCGACTTCAGTTCGTCCAGATCGCGGAAACCGGGAACCTTGTACTTGTTGCTGCCGTTGATGTAGACGCCGCGGCTGAACACCGGAGTCTGAACGACCAGGAACACCGTACGCGAAGGCTCGAGCACGGGCATCGTGCCGTCGGTCGAACGGATGGCCACCGGCATGCAGTAGGTCGTACCCTCGACGAAATCCTCCATCGAGGTGACGGTGAACTTCACCGAGTTCGAGGTGATGAAGCCCTCCTTGATGGTGACCGTCGTTTCGGGCAGTTCATAGCTGTTCTCGGGCAGCACGGCGTAGGCCTTGCCGTACGTGGCGTTGTAGGCCTCCAGCAGATCGGGGCGCGTCTCCAGCACGATGGAGGTCTCGCGGCCCACCGCCTCCGAAGCCGACACCGAAATGTCGACGCTGGCGGGAGTGGCCTCCACGCGGATCGCGTTGGTCGGATTGGCTTGCGCATCCGTCATGTAGATGACGGGCTGATATTCCGCACTCTCCTGGCAGCCGCAGAATGCAACGGCAGCGAGAGCCAGCGGAGCGATCAAATATCTGAATTTCATAGTTTTGTTCATTAGGAATTGAAACTCGGTGAATTAGTTGTTCGGTGTGTAAACCGCCATTTCGGCCATACCGCAGAACGAATTGTAACCGTCGGTAATGGTGAGACGGATATAACGCGTGCTGACCGGATTGATGAAGGTGATCCACTGGGGATTGCCCTGTGCCATGGCCACGTCGTTATAGTTCTGCTTCTCCCACTGCACGCCGTCGGCGGAAACCTCGACCGACCGAATCGTCTTGATACCGTAGCCGCTGCTGCCGTAACATACGTTCCAGGCGAAGGCCTTGACGTCGTAGCTGTTCTTCATGTCCAGCGTTACCGAACCGCCGACACCCTTCTGCCAGGAGTAATAGCTGCCCCACTGGCAGTACCAGCCGTAACCCGTACCGTCGAACATCTCGGACGTGTTGTTGAACTGCCAAACGCCGGTGCCGCCGACCGAACGGTTCAGGTTCTCGATCGTCACATCCCAGCCCAGCTTGTTGTTCGCATTGTCGATGGCGGTGCAGGTCTGGGTCGGATCGTCGTCGAGATTCTGCTCGGCAGCCACGTTCTCGGTGCTCTTCACCACCAGCATGTACTTCACGCCGGCGGTAGCATGAGCATCGTAATCCGTCGACGCGATCACCGGACGCAGCGCGATGAGCGTAGGAACGCCCACTTCGAACAGCGACAGATCGGCGACCGAAGCCGTTATGTCCGCGGTGCTCGAGGTCGTGTTGGCATCGACGTGCAGCTGGCCCGATACGGCCACCTTCGAAGCGTCGATGGTCGTGAACGCAGTACCGTTCTCCTCGTTATAGGCCTCGACCAGGCTGTTGTCGACCTGATACCTCACGTCGAGCGCCGAGATGGCCGGGCGCGAAAGCGAAACGCCGAAGGTCGAGCTGACATCGCCGGCCGTCGTGCCGTCGATGAGCGACATCACCGAGATGTTATCGACCACATTGCCCGTAACCGAAACCTTGATCGTGGTCATCTGCTTCTCGAACACCAGAATCTTGCGCTGGGCCTTCTCGTTCACGCCGTAGGTTTTGCTTGCCGTCACGTCGGGGCGCACTACGACCATGTACGAACCGCTCTCCATCGACGAAAGGTTCTCCACCGCGATGCGCACGGCGCTCTCCGTATACTGCTCGCCGGCAGGGAAGTGCAGCGCACCCGAGAATACGACGTTGGCCGGATCGACCGTACGGTACTCGGTATCGTTCTCCGCATTGTAGGCGGTCACGAAGTCGTTGTCGATCGTGAGCTGGATGTCGGTATCGGCAGCGGCCACCGTCGACAGCTTGCCGGTGATCTCCGTAGCGACCTCGCCGAACAGGTGGCCCGAAGGCGTCTGCTCCACCGAGAACGAAGCCATGTCGGCCGCCTCGTTGATCGACACGAGCGTCTTGCTGTAATCGCCCGCGGGTGCGGGGTTCACCAGCTGGATGGCCTGACGCATGAACTTGTATACCATGTCGTTGTGGCCGTACTCGTACTCCATGTGGTAGGCGCCGAAACCGCCGCCCGTACCCTGGTCGGGATTGAAATAGGCCATGCCGAAGAGCGAAGGCACGGTCTGGCCGTTGCGCATGCGGTGGTTCACGCCGCCGTTCTGCCAGCCCTTCTCGAAGTCCTCGGCGAAGATGTACTGCTCGGGCTTCCAGCCTTTGTTATACGCGTTGTCGAAACGGTTCTGAAGGTCGGTATAGCTGGAAGAGTAGTAGGCCTGGACGATACCGTAGTCGAAGCAGTCGGCGATCTCCTTATGCACGGCATAAGGTACGCCGTCGATCATGAACAGACGGCCCGTACCCGAGCGGGGGCCGACGTACTGGCTCATGGCCAGGATCAGCCGCTTGAAATTCTCGTTGTCGTGGCCTACGAACGGACCCGAAGCGCCGAATCCCGGCTCGTAGTCGAGGTCGATACCGTCGTACTGGTATTTGTCCATCGAGTCCTTGCAGTAAGCCTTGGCATAGGCCTCGATCGCCTCGTCGGAATAGGGATCCTCGGCGTACATCGTGGCGAACGGCTCGGGCATCTTGTCCGAGAAGATGGTGTAGGTCACCTTCGTACCCTTGACCTTCTGCACGAACTCCTTGTCCTTCATCTGGGCGGGCGTCAGCGAGTGCCACTGGCTCCAGATCGAGATGATGTCCATCGAGTCGGGCGCATGGTTCAGCGTAGCCATTCGCGAGGAGTTGTCGGGGTTCCAGGAGCCGAACCAGCCGAACGCGACCTTGTGCTTGGTCTTCTTGTAGGCGCGCAGACGTGCGTAGTAGGCGTCGTCGCGAACGAGCGGCGTCTGCTGATCGGGGTGCTGAACGATCTTTCTTTCGGGCGTGGTCTCCGTCTCGCAGCCGCTCAGCGCCGAGCCGGCCAGCAGAAGCACCGCCGCATATTTCAATATGTTTTTCATAACGGTTCTAAGTTAAGGTTTCGGGTTGTTATTTCTTATCCCACCAGAGTTTCGTCGCGCCGCTGTCCGGACCGCCCAGCAGGCTGATGGCCCGGTTGACGGCCGTCAGGTTGTTCGAGTACTCCGACTGCGGGAAGATCACGCGGCGGATCTGGGTCTCGGTGTTGATGTCGGTGCTCTGGTTGTTGCGCACGGGGAAGATCCGCGGGTAGCCCGTACGGCGGAACTCCGACCATGCCTCCTGACCGTTGGGGAACATGGCGATCCACTTCTGGGTGATGATGCGCTCGAGCTGCTCTTCGAAGCCGCCGTCCTCCCATTTGATCGTAATCGTACCCAGCGCCGAGATGTTGTACTTGGTCGCAGCGTCCGACGTATCCGTGAAGTCGATCGGACGGAGGGAGCTGTTGCCCGCATAGGTTGCGGCGGCAGCGGCGGAAAGGTTGTTCTCGGTGAACGAGAGCTCGATGCCGCGGTTATAGAACGACTCGGCCGTACCGCCCATCTGCCAGTTGCGGGCAGCGCCCTCGGCGCGCAGGAACGCGACCTCGGAAGCCATCATCCACCGCACGGGCGTGCTCTCGGCCACGTTGGGCGCCGACATGCCCTTGTAATCGTCCTGCTTGGGCATGTAGATACCGTTGGCGACACCGTGGTAGCCGCCGGCCGCAGCGGTCTGGAAGTAGGCGGCCAGACGGGGATCCTGGTATCCGTTCATGTAGGAGTCCATCGTGGCGCTCATGCGGGCGTCGTTGTAGCCGTCCCAGATCGTCTTGAGCGGGTTGTTGACCGTGATGTTCAGGTAGCTCTTCAGCGTGGCGCTGTCGTCGGCGCTCTCCATGACGCCCGACTCGACGGCCTCGGTGGCGTACTGCTGCGCGAGCTGCGGCTCGACATAGACGATACGCATCGCCAGACGCAGCTTCACGGAGTTGGCCAGTTTGAGCCACTTCGAATAGTCGCCGCCGTACACGGCGTCCACCTTGGAGAGCGGACGGGCGTCGGGCGAACCGGCCACGAAGTCGGTCAGCACGGCGATCGCATCGTTCAGCACCTCGAAATAGTGCTTGTAGCAAGTCTCCTCCGATTCGTAGGGGTTCCTCGACTCGCCGAAGTGCGTCACGGGAGCGGGGCCGTACATGTCGGTCACGCGGTGCAGCGACATCACCTTGAGGATGTTGGCCACGGCGAAGATATCGTCGCTGATCTGGCCGCTGTCGTGCGCATATTTGAGCGTCAGCCACGAAGGCATCACGCGGGTGAAGGCCACCTCGAAGTTGGTGTCGCGGTAGCTGGCGTTGTCCATGACATAGACCAGCGGGTTTCTGCCGCCGCTCCAGTCGTGGTAGGCGGCCATATATCCCGCGTAGTTGTCGCCGAACATGTTGAATCCGGTCTGATAGCGGTTGACGGGGTCGGTGTCCGAGCCTCCGCAGGGGAAGACGGCATCCATCTCCATCGTGGTGATCAGCATGGTCAGGTCCATCGTCTGAGCCGAGTTCGGGTCGGTGTTGAACGACTCGAAATCGCCCGTGCAGGCCGTAGCAGCCATGCAGGAGGCCGCCAAGACGAGGCAGGAGTTCTTTATCTGTTTTATATTCAGTTTCATAGGTCTTAGGTTTTAGAATTGGAGTCTTACGCTGAATCCGAGGGTGCGGACGCTCGGCTGCATGAAGTAGTCGATGCCCTGGTAGTAGGTGCTCGTCGAAGCCGTGATTTCCGGATCGAACGGAGCCTTGTTATAGAACATGAACAGGTTGCGGCCCACGAACGACACGCTCATGTTCACCTTGTCGTTGAACCACTTCGACGGCAGGTCGTAGCCCAGCGTCAGCTCGCGCAGACGCACGTTGGTCATGCTGTACACATAGTGCGAGAGCATGCTCATACCTTCGCCCGAGTTGTTGTAGAAGGTCTGTACGTCGGGAATCTTCTGCGTGGGCGAAACCCATACGCCGCCCTGCTCGCGGGCGATCGCCGAATCCTCCGACACGCCGAAGCGGTCCATCATGGCCTGCGTGGCCGATACGCCACGGCCGCCGATGCGGGCGTCGATCAGCACGCCCAGCGAGATGCCCTTGTAGCCGAACTGGTTGTTCCAGCCCCAGCGGAAGCGGGCGTCGGTGTTGCCGCCGTAGATGTAGGTCTTGTTGTCGAGCAGCACGGTGTTGGAGTTCGGGTCGACATAGATCTCGCCGCGGTCGTCGGTCTTCAGACCCGTCACGTAGAAATCGCCGATCGAACCGCCCTTCTTGAGCTGCGTGCGGAAGCCGCCGTAATCGAAGTTCACCTCCGAAAGCTCGACCTCGGCGCCGGTCACGGGGTCGATGGTGCCTTCGGGAACCAGCTCCTTGATCTTGTTGCGGTTCATCGAGAAGTTCACGTTCGTCGACCACGAGAAGTCGCCCCAGGTGTTCTTGTAGCCCACGACGGCCTCGATACCCCAGTTGTTGATCTTACCTGCGTTGATGTAGGTCTCCTTGTAACCCGTTGCGGGAGGCGTCGGGCAAAGGAACAGCTGGTTGTAGGTGTTGGTGTTGTAGTAGGTAGCGTCCGCCCAGATCTTGTTCTGCAGAAACTTGACGTTCAGACCCGCCTCGAACGATTTCGTACGCTCGGGGGTGAGGTGCGTGGCCGGAGCGGGGTTGTCGGTGCTGATGACACCGCCGTAGAGACCGTAGTTGCGGCCGGTGATGTAGCGCTCGGGGGCGTTACCCACCTCGGCATACGAAGCGCGGACCTTGAGGAACGAGATGCCCGCCTTCGAGAGGTCGGTCATCGACGAAATCACGGCCGAAAGACCCACCGAAGGATAGAAGATGTTCAGCCGGCGCGTGAAGGCCAGACGCGAATCCCACTCGTTGCGGGCCGTCACGTCGAGATAGATCATCCCCTTGTAGCCCAGCTGCAGCGTGCCGTAGATGGCCTGCGTCTGATCGTGGTAGCCCTCCTGCAGCGGAATACTCTGCGAGTCGGTGGGGAGGATGTTGTTGTAGGTGAACTTGTTGGCGATACCTGCCAGGTGTCCCTCGTAGCCCACCAGCGAGTTCTTGTCGTCCATCAGGCTGGCACCGAGGTTGAACTGCAGCGAGAAGGCGTCGTCGAAGAAGGTCTTGTCGATCGACATGAGGGCATCGGCATAGAGGTTGTTGTGGTTAACCTTATGGTTCAGGTAGTTACCGTACTCCGACGCGAAGAGTTCGATGGTCGACGCATAGAGTTTGCGCGTGTAGTTCATCGCCGTGTTGTCCGTACGCACACGGCCCGTGAAGGTCAGCCAGTCGGTAGCCTTCAGCACCATCGTAGCGTTGAACGTATAGCGGTTCGCACGGTTCTCGAAGATCTGACGGTTGGTGATCCACCAGGGGTTCTCGACGCCGTTCATGAAGTTCAGCCCCCAGAACTGCTCGGGATACTCCTTGCCGTTGTAGCGCTCGTAGATCTGGTACTTGCGGATATCGTCGCCGCGGGGGAAGAGGTAGATACCGATCAGGGGGTTGTGGTAGGTACCCTGAACCAGCGAGTTGCGGTCGTACTGCTTCATGTAGGTAGCGCCCACGTCGAGCGTCAGCCGATCCTGGATCAGCTCCGTCGTGGCGCGTGCCGAGAAGTTGTAACGGTTGTAGACGTTGTTGGGGATGATACCGCGCGAGTTGACCGATGCGGCCGAAGCGTAGATCTGCGTACGCTCGTTACCGCTCGACACGCTCACGGCGTTGGTCTCGTTGAAGCCGGTCTGGAAGAAGTCCTTCGGGTCGTACGACGAAGGAGTGGCCAGTTTCGGACCCCAGCTCATCAGCGCGTTGGCGTCGAAATCGGTGCCGTAGGTATTCTGGAATTTCGGCATCACGAACGGCTTGGAGAAGGTGGTGCTGTTCGAGTAGTTGACCCGCACGCCGCCGGCCTTACCCTTCTTGGTCGTGATGAGGATCACGCCGTTGGCACCCTGCATACCGTAGAGCGCGGCAGCCGTGGCACCCGAAAGCACCGACATCGACTCGATGTCCTCGGGGTTGATGTTGGTGATACCCTCGTAGTCGCCGCCGTCGGGCGTCTCGATCGTACCTTCGGTCTGAGCCGAACGCAGGCTCGGCAGCGGAATACCGTCGATCACGTAAAGGGCGTTGTTGTTGCCGTGGATCGACTTCACGCCTCGCATCACCACGCGGGTCGAACCGCCCGCACCCGATGCGCTGGCGTTGATCTGCAGACCGGCGATCTTACCCGAGAGGGCATTGACGAAGTTGGCGTCCTTGACCGTGTTCACCAGGTCGCCCGACACCTCCTGCACGTTGTAGGTCAGCGACTTCTCGGCGCGCTTGATACCCAGGGCCGTCACGACCACCGCATCCAGCACGGCGTTGTCCTCGCGGAGCGTGATCAGCATCGGAGCCGAGCCGTTGACGGCGATCTCCTCCTTCGTGTAGCCGATCAGCGAGATCTCCAGCACGTCGCCGGCCTTGGCCTGCGGCAGGCTGAAGTTACCGTCGATGTCGACGGCCGTACCGTTGGTCGTACCTTTGATGACCACCGTGGCGCCGATCAGCGGCATGCCCTTCTCGTCGGTCACGGTACCCGAAATACCCCCCCCCACGGATGCGGAAGCGGCGGCAGCGGACTTTTTCGACAGCACGATGTGCTTGTCCTTGATGGTATAGGCGATATCGGTGCCTTTGAACAGGCGGTCCAGCGTCGACTGCAGCGACATGTCGGTCACGTGCAGGTCGATCGTGTTGGCGGGGTTCAGATCGGAGGTGTTGTAAACGACCGAGTAGCCCGTCTGCGACTGGATGGTCTCGAAAACTTTGGAAATGGCAGCGTTCTGAGCATCGATCGTGACACGCGGCGCAGTCGTTTGTGCGGCGACCTTCATTCCGGGGCCGGACAACAACAGGGCGGCAACGACCAGCAGACAACGCAAAGGTGCGGAGAAAGCACGCATTCTCCTTCCCGTTTGTTTGGTGTTGTGTTTCATTGCTGAGAAATTAGGTTAAGTTTTTTTGGTTTGTAGAGAACTCTCCCCTGGAAAAGGGGATCGCGGAATGGGTTGCAAGACGTGTAGTTCGGATCAGATCATAGGCAGTACGTTTTTTTCAGGCAGGTTTTTTATGTTTGTTCAATTCTGGTAAAGTCGGATCTCGTTGTGGTCGATCTCGTAATGGAACTTGTTGGTCTGCTGGAGGATGGAGAGGATATGGTAGATACCGTCCTCGACGCGGAAGTCGCCCGAGAAGCGCTCGTCGCGCAGGCGTGCGTCGGCGAACCGGATGTTGACGTTGTAGTAGCGCTGCAACTCGGCGACGATCTCCGAGAAGGTGTTGCGGTCGAAACGGAACTTGCCGTCGATCCAGCTGATCGAACGTTCGACGCTGCAGCACTCGCTGACCAGCATCTCGCGCGTATCGGTATTGAAGATGATCTGCTGCGAAGGGCGCAGGCGCGCGGTCGAGCTGCCGCCCCGGGCCTCGATGCTGCCTTCGAACAGCACCGTGGTGATGCGATGCAGGTCGTTGTCGTTCCGCACGTTGAATCGGGTTCCCAGCACCTCGATGTCGAGGCCGTCGCTCGACACGATGAACGGCGCATGCGGGTCCTTCTCCACGATGAAGTAGGCCTCGCCGGTCATCTCCACGCGCCGCTCGCGCGAAAAGAACGACGACGAATACTTCACGCTGCTGCACGAGTTGAGCCACACCTTCGATCCGTCGGGCAGGATCACCTGCGACCGCTCGCCGAGCTGGGTCTGGACCGTCAGCGGGCGCGACATGTGCTCGTCGAGCCGCTGCGTGAAGACCGTCCCCGCGAACAGCAGCACCACGGCCGCAGCCGCGGTCGCCGTCCAGCGCACGGCGCGGAGGAGGATGCCCTTCCGGCGCCGGCTGCGCATGCGGTCTTTCACCCGGCCCAGCGAATATTCGGGATCGAACCCCGCGGAGGCGTTGATCCGGTCGTTTATATATAATATATGGTATACCTGTCCCAGCAGCCGCTGATTCTCCGCGGAGGCATCGTACCAGCGCTCCACGGCCTCGGATCCCTCCGGGTCGAGTTCGCCTTTGAGATAGGCTGCGAGTACGGTTTCGTCGATCGTTTGCGTGGTCATAATTCTTCTGTCTATTGAGTAATACAAATCAACCGGCCGACATGCTAATCGGCAGGCCTGTTTTTTCGCATTTTTTCAAAAGAAAGTTCCGGAACGGCGCGGCACGCCCCTCGCAGGGCCGGCAGCCGGAAGGCTGCGCCGCGAAAGTCCGGCGGCTCCCGGGTGCGGAGCATGCTGCCGCCGGGCCGCCGTTCAGCGGATTTCGATCCCCAGCAGCAGGACGATCAGCGGCCAGTATTCGCGCAGCTCCATGCGCAGGAAGCGGACCGTCTGGCCGATCCGGTAGTTCACCGTCTGGGGCGACACGCCCAGCTGCTCGGCGATCTGCCGGTGGGTCATCCCCTCCAGCCGGTGCATGCGGAAGGTCTCCTGGAATTCGGGCGGCAGCTTCTCGAGCGCCGCCGTGAAGCGCTGCATCAGTTCGTTCTCGAGATAGAGGTCGGGATCGTCGAACTCGTCGCGGTAGCGCTCCTCCAGCTGGCGCATCACGCGGCTCCGGACCGTATCGTGCGACAGATGGTTGAGCGACTTGTTCTTCACGATGGTGAACAGCAGGGATTTGAGCGACATCTCCGGAATGAGGGTCGTGCGGTTCTCCCACATCCACATCAGCGTGTCCTGCACCAGCTCCTCGGCCCGGTTCTCCGGAACGAAGCGCGCGGCATAGGTGCACAGCGGCCGATAGTAGCGCCGATAGACGGCATCGAAACAGGCTTCGTCACCCGCCCGCAGCCGATCGATCGTCGCACGGTTCGTCTCCGCGCTGCCGGTATGTGGTCTCTCTTTCATCTGCATTATGCCGGACCCGGCGGCGGCCGGGCGCATTCTCCGAGGCGAAGTTAAGACAACTTTACATTTTCAGCGACAAATCTCCAAAATCTATCCGCGTTTTCCGCCGCACGGCGGGCCGGCCGGCGGAGTCACTCGGCCCGGCGGTCGAAGAATTTCCGGAAAAAGAGCAGCTGGTAATCAACCGAATCGGCCCAGTAGTCGGCGTTGTGGCAGCCCGGACGCAGGTAGAAATCGTGGTCGATGCCGCGCTGCAGCAGACGCTCATGGAACGCGCGGTTGACATCGAGGAAAAAGTCGCCGTAACCGCAGTCGATGAGGATCCGGAGATCGCCGTTCTCCAGACGCGGAATCAGGTTGATCGGCGTGAACGCCTCCCACGCCCCGGGGTTTTCGTCCTGTCCGCCCAGCAGCCGGTCGAGCTCCCAGTTGTGCGGAAAGGGCCGTATGTCGAGGCCGCCGCTCGTGCTCCCGACCGCGCCGAACAGCTCCTTATGCCTGATCGCCAGGGTCATGGCTCCGTATCCGCCCATGCTCAGTCCCATGACGGCGCGCCCTTCGCGCGCCGCGACGACGGGATAGTTGCCGTCGACGAACGGAATCAGCTCCTCGACGAAGAACGTCTCGTAGCGGCTTCCGGCATCCTGCGGACTGTCGATGTACCAGCTCCGGCCGCCGTCGGGGCAGACGATCGCGAAGCCCTCGCGGTCGGCGATCTCGGGCAGCGCGGGCTTGATGCCGGGCCAGGTGGTGTAGTCGCCGCCGAACCCGTGGAGCATATAAACGACCGGCACGGGGGTCCCGGCGTCCGCCCGCTCGGGGACGATGACGATGGCGGGGATCTCCCGCTCCATCGAGACGCTCCGCACGGTCACCGTATCCGTCCGGGCCGCGACGGCCGGCAGAGTGGCAAGCGCCGAAAAAAGGCACAGAATTTGGAGTTTCAGAAGAGTCTTCATTCGCTTGTTTTTCGAAGGTTATCGGGCCGGAACGGACTCCGGCGCACTTCCCGCGCGGCTTTTCCTCGCAGAAGCCGCCGCGTCCGACAAATGTAAGGATTTTTACGGAAATACGAAAATACGAACCCCCGGCCGTCGCGCGCCCGCGCGCGGAAAACGGCGGCGCGGCTCCGGCCGCACCGCGGACGCGAAGCGGAAAAACCGCCGCGTCCGACACGGCCCGCAAGGCCCGCCGCGGTTCGGACCGCCGGGTTAGCGCATTATGAATGAATCACATACGCATCGCGGCAAAAATTATGGACGAATTTCGCGTTTTTTACTGTTAGCTTTTTCACGAATCTGAAACTTTTTCTAACTTTGTGCCGTCGGATTCCCGTTCGCGGGGTTCGGCGACAGGTTGACGGAGATTCGTTTCAATTAAATATTCTTTAATCATGGACAAGATGGATTTGAAAAAGTACGGGATCACCGGCGTGACCGAGATCGTGTACAATCCCTCCTACGACGAGCTGTTCCGCGAGGAGACGAAAAAAGGCCTGCGCGGCTTCGAAAAGGGTCAGCTGACCGAGACCGGCGCCGTGAACGTGATGACCGGCGTATACACCGGCCGTTCGCCCAAGGACAAGTTCTTCGTGATGGACGAGACCACCAAGAACACGATCTGGTGGACTTCCGACGAATATAAGAACGACAACAAGCCCGTGACCAAGGCCGCGTGGAAGGAGCTGAAGAAGATCGCCGCCGAGGAGCTCTCGGGCAAGAAGCTCTACGTGGTGGACACCTTCTGCGGCGCCAACGAGAACTCGCGTCTGAAGATCCGCTTCATCATGGAGGTGGCCTGGCAGGCGCACTTCGTGAAGAACATGTTCATCCGCCCCACCGACGAGGAGCTGGAGAACTACGGCGAACCCGACTTCGTGGTGCTCAACGCCTCGAAGGCCAAGGTGAAGAACTACAAGAAGCTGGGTCTGAACTCGGAGACGGCCGTGGTATTCAACCTCACCGAGAAGATGCAGGTCATCATCAACACCTGGTACGGCGGCGAG